>JBLIML010000174.1:0-8498 GCA_047638675.1 Planctomycetota bacterium
TGCATATTGGTATCCGACTTCTTCAATTTCATGAGATGATCCGAAATCTAAAAGCTGAAATTTCTCTATCGGCGGACTCATATAGATATCGGCCATCGCTTTTGAAACATTGATTGCCTGGATGCTAGACAACATGCCAGAACGCATAAGTGTATTTAAAATACCTGGCATTTTCACTTTCCTGGAAAACGGGTTCAAAGCATCCAACATATGGCCCCAGCCTGATTGTGTAGCTTCACTCGCCCCCGTCGCATTCAATTCAACCTTGGGGCTGACATTATTGGCAATAATAATTCCATCACATACCTCACGCATTACATCAACAGGAAGGTTGTTGAGTACGCCTCCATCAACATGCAGTTCTCCATTAAACA
Organism: Planctomycetota bacterium; assembly: GCA_047638675.1. Classification (GTDB taxonomy): domain Bacteria; phylum Pseudomonadota; class Gammaproteobacteria; order Eutrophobiales; family Eutrophobiaceae; genus WLWS01. Next base: position 375 of record JBLIML010000174.1, read on the forward strand.
CAACGGGCGGAATTTGACCCGGTATAGACATGCTGGCTCGTACGCTCTTCCAAACGGGCCCTCGTCTGTGCACCTCCGTCTGCGCGCGTGTCAGGTTGGACGAAACTGAATAGTATTTGACCCATAAATCTTCTATCTGCACATCACCATACATTTTTTGTAAGCCTTTATTCAGCTTGCCACCGGTCATGAGTGAAACCATGGGGAGCGTGAGGTCTTTTATGGGATTGCTTTCGCGTGCAATAGTGTTGATGTTTGCCAGCATCTCATCAGTGTTAAATCCCAGCGCATAGGCGCTCGCCACGATAGAGCCAATACTTGTACCTCCTATGGCATCAATGGGAACATCTAATTCTCGCATAGCACGAATCAAACCGATGTGTGCGCAGCCCCTTGCCCCACCACCACCAAGAACGAGACTGATCGCGTTCCCTGTTAGAAAGCGACAGAGTCGTTTGTAATCGTCTGTACTATCAAAAATGACATGATGATGATCATCCAAGATACGGATATCCAGCCATGTTGCAGTTGCAGAGGGTAGCTTGTCCCTGTTCGGGTGCAGCAGCACAAGCTCTTGCCGGGCTATAGCCTGGTTACTTTGTTGGGAAGCGATTTCCTTTTCGATCGAATTTAAAGCAGGGTCAGCCCCGGCTGCCCCCACAGAAAGGATCCTGTCTGCCTGGCGTATACATCGTTTTGACCAGGAAGAAGTTTCTGATGTTGACTCGTAAATGACGAATTGAAACAGGGCTTCCTGCTCATGAAGCCATTGTAATATGCGGTCTTCTTCTGAACCATTCTCACTTCCCTGGCTTAGCGCATGCTCCGTACTGTTAACATCCAGATGAAGAGTCGATCCGATCTCAGAAAGTGACGCAGCAAGACGCTTTGTAAAGTCGGATACGGGCACACCGTGACCAGCAGGAATGATAGCGATAGTTGATATATCAGAATTTGCGTTGATGCCGCGTACTTCCCGTTGATAGCGCATTGCTATATTTTTAGAAAGTAATAGCACCGTCTCTGGATGGTGTTCTACAAGTCGATAAAAAGTCTCTTTTGAAAACTGGAGCAAATTAGTATCTCTTATGGCTCTGGCAGATTCTAGCTGAGCCTCCCCGGTTAAAATCGCTGTTTCACCGATAAGTTCTCCTCTCCCCACTTCCCCAGTCTGACGCTCACTTCTATCCTCCTTGGTAACATGCGTGCGTATACGTCCGCCCATTACCAGGTAAAACGAATCTGCCAGGTCCCCCTGTTGTACGAGCTGCATGCCTCCCATCAATTGCACAGAGTTCGCTTCAGACGCGATATCTCTAAGCGCAGCCTCATCCAGTGATCCAAACAAAGAGGTGGCTTTGAGTAAACTAACTATATTTTCCTTCACTTGTTTGCGCGCGGTGATGTCACTCCATGAACCCACGATCTCCACAGGTTTATCCGCCTCATCATTAATGACTCTTAATTCGTCACTTACAGTACGGTATGTGCCGTCTTTATGCAGGAGTCGATACTCATTAATCAAGTGACCTTTCTTGAACAGGTGCGTTAAATCATCACTAACACGTGCGGCATCATCCGGATGAATGTGGTCTGGCACAAATTTTGGGTCTTCCATATACTCGCTTGGTTCATAACCAAATACCTCTCGCACGTTTTCGCTGATAAAGGTGGGGGCGTAATTTCCAGTCGCCTCAAAGCTATAGAGCACCGCTGGCGAGAAGGCAAGAATGTGGTTCATACGGGCATGTGCCGCGGCGACGGCCTCCTCTGCTTCTATGCGCTCTATCTGGACCCTTACTCGCGCCTCAACGATGGCGGCAGAAATAGGTTTGGTAATGTAATCCACTGCACCAATCTCGAGACCTTTGGTTTCATCACTCTCCTGTCCCATGGCGGTGACAAAGATCACAGGAATATCATGTGTTTTCTCGTCCGCCTTGAGCCGCTGGCAGACTTCATGGCCATCCATCTCTGGCATCATGATATCCAGCAGGATCAGATCGGGAGGATTATCGGATTGCGCTGCCTTCAGCGCCTGTTTTCCGTTGATAGCAGCCATGATTTTGTAGTTAGGCTTCAGCAGGTCTGCGAGTACATTGATATTGAAGCGCTCATCATCAACAATCAGTATTTTTTTACGTTCTCCCATTTGGTTAAACTTGCATTACACTCAATTGACGGGCATGGCCTGAACTTCCACCAGCAACTCTAGTGCCTCTTCGAACTCAAACCCATTAACATGTCGCGCCAGGCGCTTCATCAACTGCAGATCCACCTGATTACCGAACTGGGTAATCATTTCAGTAACCTTCTCTTCTGCATCGGGATCCATTTCTTCCAACATCTTGGTCAGTTCGTCCAGTTTCTGGTTGATCTCTTCAGGGCTAAGCAACTCAACGTTCTCTACGGGCACCGCCTTTTCAATTATAGGAGCCAATGCCGACAAACCTTCCAGTAGCGGCGACATCGCCTGTGACAATTGTTCCACCAGCTCCGTGACATTGTCCAATTTTCCTTGCTTAATTGCTGATTCCAGGTCGTTGGCTGTGATGTTGAGTGCGCTCGCACCAATGGTCGCGGCAACGCCTTTTATTGTATGGGCCAGTCGTTGTGCAGTATCATTGTCTCCCTGTTCCAATGCATTGTGGATTACGCCGATGTCACCTCCATGGTCGATATAAAATTCTCCCAACAGTTTTCTGAACAGCTTGGGATTACCACCAACTCGCTGTAGGCCTTCGTTGATATCGATTCCAAAAAGTTGATCCGGCAAAGTATCAATTTTATCCTCTGCTGAGGAACTAGTTTCCGTCACAGCAGGCAATTCCCTTTGGCCAGGCTCAATCCATTTAAGCAAGGTAGTAAATAATATCCCTGGATTGATTGGCTTGGCTATATGGTCATTCATTCCTGCCTCGATGGCGGCTTCCTTATCTTCCACCATTGCATTAGCCGTCATTGCCAATACCGGCAACTCCTTATAGCGTTCTTGCTCACGAATCTTGCTGGTTGCAGTATAACCATCCATCACTGGCATCTGAATATCCATTAATACACAGTCGTAATTGTTGGCAGCCAGCATGTCCAGTGCTTCCTGTCCATTTTGGGCGATATCAACGATGAACATAGCCTGATTCAGATATTCAGTAGCAACCTGTTGGTTAATGTGGTTGTCTTCCACCAACAGGATACGGGCACCCTGAATTGGTCGCATTACTTCAATATCGATCTCATGTCCATGCCTTGCACCCCTGGCTTCGGTGATGGCTTCATGTCCGAAGGTTTTCATTATTACATCCAGTAATAATGAAGGATTAATAGGTTTGCTGAGTTCATTGTCGAGTAATTCTACACCGGGGACGTTCTCGTATTCACTATGCCCATATGCAGTTACAAGAATAACCTTGGGCGTTTCAGGCAATCTCATCTCTTTGTTGATACGAGTAACTGTTGTCAAACCATCAATGCCACCAGGCATAATGTAATCCATCAATACCAGCCTGTACGGTTCTTTAGCATCTTGCAATTTCTCAATTGCCGCTTCACCGCTAGCAACGCAATCTGCCTTGAAACCAAACTGTGTGAGATAATTCCCAAGTATTTCCAGTGCATGTGGATTATCATCTACCACCAGAACGCGCATTCCCTGCAGATCCGGGGTGGCTTGCATATTACGTTCTGGTCCTGTTTTATCTACTTCGAGCACGACCTCAAAGACAAACATACTGCCTTTGCCAAGCTCACTTTCAACCCATATCTCACCGCCCATTAACTCAACCAACTGCTTGGATATTGACAAACCAAGACCTGTGCCACCATATTTACGCGAGGTAGAGGTATCAGCCTGGCTGAATGACTGAAACAGCTTGCCCATTTGCTCTTCAGTCATTCCAATGCCTGTGTCTTGCACTGAAAACTTCAACCTCGCTTTCCCATGCTGCTCCTCCACCAAGCTTATAGAAAGCAGGATCTCACCTTCGTTTGAAAACTTAACTGCATTATTTGCCAGATTGATCAATATCTGACCTAGCCGCAGGGGGTCACCTACCAGGTAGGGCGTAACATCTGGAGCACGTGAAAACAGAAGTTCCAGCCCCTTTTCCTGTGTTTTTACACTGATAACAGTAGCCAGATTTTCCAGTACACTGTCCACACTAAATGGCACAGATTCCATATCCAGTTTGCCTGCCTCTATCTTTGAGAAATCCAGGATGTCATTGATGATACCCAGCAGCGCATTTGCCGAGGAGTGAACCTTGCTTAGGTAATCCCTCTGCTTTGGACTCAGTTCTGTTCTCAATGCAAGATCAGATAGGCCAATAATGGCATTCATTGGCGTGCGAATTTCATGGCTCATATTGGCAAGGAAATCAGACTTGGCGTGATTTGCAAGTTCTGCCTGCTCTTTCGCTGCGGCAAGCTCCTCATCAACCTTCTTACGTGCAGTGATGTCACTCCAGGAGCCGAACACCTCCAGTGGCTTGCTAGCCTCGTCGTAAATAACCCTTAATTCATCACTGACCCAACAGTAACTGCCGTCTTTACGGCGGAAGCGGTATTCATTGACCAGGTGACCATTCTTGAACAGCTGCGCAAACCCTTTCGAGAGATCCGAGGTGTCCTCCGGATGAATATGTTTTGGTACAAAATTTCGGTCCTTGAGATACTCGCTCGGTTCATAACCAAACACCTCCCGCAGATTCTCACTGACAAAGGTGGGATTGTTATCGCCTGTCGCCTCAAAGCTGTAAAGCACTGCGGGCGAGGATAAAAGGATATGGTTAATGCGTGCGCGAGCTGCTTCGGCGATTGCCTCAGCCTCCTTGCGCACAGAGATATCACTCCAGGAACCGACCACCTCACGTGGCTTGCCAGTCTCGTCGTAAATGACCCTTAATTCATCACTGACCCAACAGTAACTGCCGTCTTTACGGCGGAAGCGGTATTCATTGACCAGGTGACCATCCTTGAACAGCTGCGCAAACCCTTTCGAGAGATCCGAGGCGTCCTCCGGATGAATATGCTTCGGTACAAAATTCCGGTCCTCGAGATACTCGCTCGGTTCATAACCAAGCACCACCCGCAGGTTCTCACTGACAAAGGTGGGATTGTTATCGCCTGTCGCCTCAAAGCTGTAAAGCACTGCGGGCGAGGATAAAAGGATATGGTTAATGCGTGCGTCTGTCGTCAGGTCATGTGTCACCACCGTTAGCAGGGAGACTTGAACAGAACGATTGTCACTGCAACAATATTACCCCACTTCATATGACTTAAAGGAATCCCTGTCAGGAGGTTCCTTTTAAAATATATCCGGCTTAGCAAGTAATCATCACTACAGTCTGAATTTAGTAATTATTCAGCTTTAGCTGGGGCTGACTGAAAGTAGTCTGCGTAACGCAAACGGGTAAGAGTTAATACTAAATTTGCATCATAATAGACCCACTGCTCCGAGATCTTGCCGTTATCAAATCTCGAGATGGTGACTCCCTCAAATTTCATATGTCCTGGGGCATCTCCTGCATCAGCAGTCGGTAACCGTTTGACAACGGCAGCCCAGCGCACGGCAGCCCTGTTACCCTTGACATCGACAATGATATCAAGCGGTTCAGTCTGTATATCTTCAACCTTATAGAACTTACTTTGATGTTTAATCAGTTTACTTATGTCTTCCAGTTTTGCTTCAGGCGTAAGATATTGTTGTTCATGACGCACAAAATTCGGAGCAAAAATCAACCCCGGATCATCAATATTACCGGTGGAAAACATATAGGTGCCTCGCATTGCTTTAGTAGTCATATCGCTACGGCTTATTGCTTGACTATCCCCTTCCGCCATGGCGAATTGTGTTAGTAGCATCATTCCAAGTAGAGCAAATAAATTTAGAAAAAAACCCCGGGTTCTTATCGTATTAGTATGCAAAACATCTCTCCTTTTTTTATCGATTGTTTCATAAAAACATCTCTAGTCGGCGGCTCCAACAGGTTGAAACAAGTTGAAACAAAACTACTACCCTGGCAGAGGACTTTGTCGCTCGGTAGGCAATTACCGGGGGCGTTTAATTAACGTATTTTGTTACGCTAAACGAGATTAACGGTTATAGGAGCAATAAAGCATGAAGTCAACTAGTGATTTGCTTAGTAGCATTCTTTATAATTGCCTTATAAAACATAAATATGCCATTACCTGTGCAAATACGCCTAGATTGATTGGTCCTGGACCGCTAAGCTCTTCATATCATGTAATGAGGAGTTACACATAGTAATGAATAATGAGTACTCTTGCGCAAAAGTTCTGGCTTTACTGGTGCTGATCCAGCCAACGATTTCTTCGGCGAAAACTATTACTAACGAGGATATTTGTAAAGCGTCGATAGGCACAATTTTGGGCCGCGTGCCATCGTTAATGAAAATCGATAACATTCAAGAGAATGTTGTTTACCTTTCTTACATTCGTAAGAACGATGGAACTAAGTGGTCATATAAATGTAAGTTGGAAGGGGATAGAATCATTTGGGGCACCGCAGCCGGGAGATGGAAAACAGATGATGTTGTCACCTATGAGGTGTCTGGCAATACTGTAACTATTACTGATCGGGCAACCTCAACAACGGAGTCACATTCGTTCTAAAATTATCCAGCTGTCCAAACTGCATTCAATACAAAATTTCTAATGTCTCCTAAAGGAGGTCTTGCTTTATGCCATTAATTGAATGGAGCGATGAGTTTAGCGTCGGTGTTGAAGCCCTGGGGACGACGATCATAAAATGCTTATTGGCATGATTGAGGCGCGTAAACTTGCCAATGAGTTATCGGAGAAATACGGGCATAAATCGAAGAATTAGTTCGTAGGGATAGGAATCAGTTCTATAGTGATGCCTAATAGGGATTAGTTTATCAATATTTATGAGGCCGACAAATCGCATGAATAAAAGCAAGCGTTGGGAGAGTTTATCAGCGGGATGTGTATTGATAATTATGTGCTCTTGTTCTGGCACGGCTATCAAACCAGAACAAACGGGTAGCGTTTATGAGATTACGGTTACTGCGGTCTTTGATCATCTTTATGACAGCGCCTACAAGTTATTAGAAGAATCGAATATGTTCGTTGTGAAAGAATTAAATATAGCAGCCACGCTAAAACGAAACAAAAAGAAGTGGGGCGATAACTATAATAAAAATGGCTATGAGGAAGTGAGGACGCTCGTCCTTTGTAATCCCTGGTATGCTAACGAAGTGTTAAACCGAACACCCAGGCTAATGACATTATGTCCACTTGCCGTCTCTTTTCTGCATAAAGAAGGTGAAACGACTATCTTATATGGATATCGGGCTCCGCTCGCTGAAGGTACGTCTTCGTATGAGATCTTTCGAGAGATTGATTCTACTATAATTTCAGCGATTAAAATTGCTGCAAGCCTGTATAAATAGTACATGTCTATCCTACTCAATTGATTGAATCATGGGGCGATTATGAGCGAACGTTGAGAGTCTGATTTTGTATGATATTTAATTAAGTGTAGAGTTTAAGGCGCTCAATCCAGTGTCCAATTATATCCTTCCTGGCAGATCATCTTTCTATATTGGATTTCAATTTCCGCTCTTGGCATATACTGTTGAAAAACTCGAATATTTGAAGGTACTAAATTCCAGGTAATAGTCATTCAATTCGTAACTGCCATCCCTGTATCATTCCTGGCCCCACCAGTGGATCCAGATCGTGTTTTCAAGTTATCTATGTGCCCCTTGTATCTAATAGAATTTAAATCGCTTAAGTGACCATAGATTTTATATCCGATCTGAAAACAGAGTTTTTCAACAGTATCGGCACAAAGCAGCCGGTCGCTGATAGCCAAATTATAAGTTTTGGACTTCCGCTACATCCCAAAGCAGCCGTTCGATTTTATTATTCGCGAAAGGTTGAAGTCGCAGCACTAATCGGAAACTAACTATGTAGAATTGAACGATAATATTAGGGGCACATTTAGGGGCATGTTATAATTTTTAAAACAATATAAACAAATAGTTATAAATGGTCTCCGAGTCTCGGCCATCGGCACCAATTGATTATTCCAGAGACGTCTAGCTGAACTTCTTAACACAATAAATTTGCTTAAGATTTTTA
>JBLIML010000175.1:0-8393 GCA_047638675.1 Planctomycetota bacterium
CCTAAGTACCTACATCCATGTAGGCACAGGGTTTATGCTCCTGCAAACCCTAAGTACCTACATCCATGTAGGCAATGCCGCGGGCGCATGGATGCGCAGGAGCGGCGATGTACAGGGATGTACGTCAGGGTTTATGCTGGAAATCATGTTCCGGACGATTTCGACCGTTTACGTCCGTGTAAACGTCCTGCAAACCCTAAGTACCTACATCCATGTAGGCACAGGGTTTATGCTCCTGCAAACCCTAAGTACCTACATCCATGTAGGCACAGGGTTTATGCTCCTGCAAACCCTAAGTACCTACATCCATGTAGGCAATGCCGCGGGCGCATGGATGCGCAGGAGCGGCGGTTTTAAAAAAATCAGGTGCTTATAAGCGGTGTGGAGTGAATTATTTACGGCCCTGGCGCTTGTGCTGGTTTTGGAAGGCATTATGCCATTCATCAATCCGGATGGTTTGCGCAAAATGTTTGCTATGGCCCTACAATTGGACGACAAAACGCTGCGCTTTATAGGATTAAGCAGCATGATTGCGGGCCTGATCTTACTTTATATTGTTCATTAATCTCTCATGACAAAAAAAAATCGCTGGATCTTACCGGAAGGTATCGAGGAAATATTACCACCCGATGCGGCACAGGTAGAAAATCTATGTAGACAGATTCTGGATCAGTTCAAGGTTTGGGGCTATGACCTGGTTATGCCTCCTCTGATTGAATTTCTCGATTCCCTGCTGACAGGCACTGGCGAAGATCTTGATCTACAAACATTCAAAATAACAGACCAGTTAAGCGGCCGCACGATGGGTTTACGCGCAGACATGACGCCACAAGTCGCGAGAATTGATGCACATATTCTCAAGAGCAACTTTCCTACGAGACTTTGTTATCTCGGTACCGTTATTCATACACGACCAGGCGGACATGGTGGAACGCGCGCACCTTTACAGGTAGGTGCTGAATTGCATGGCCATGCAGGCCCAGAGAGTGACGCCGAAATACTTTGCCTGATGATAAAGACATTAAGGCTGGCGGGACTTAACAATATACATATTGACCTGGGACACGTTGGCATTTATCGGGGCTTACTGCACTCTCTGGATCTAAGTGCAGAACAGGAATCATTATTGTTCGATGCCCTGCAGCGCAAAGCAAAAGCAGAATTAAAGTCGATGATGGATGCATGGGCTCTGTCCGCTACAACTGCCAAAATGTTGATGTGTCTGAATGACTTAAATGGCGATGACGCTGTACTTGATGAGGCCCGTCAACGTTTGTCCGGCGCAGATGCTTCTGTCCTGGCGTGTGTGGATGAGTTAGAGAAAATAATGGCATTGGTAAAGATGCAGATACCAGACGCGCCTTTGCATTTTGACCTGGCTGAATTACGTGGTTATCACTATTACACCGGTTTTACCTTTGCCGCCTATACGCCAGCCCAGGGGCAGGGTATTGCTTTCGGAGGTCGATACGACGACGTAGGCGCGGCATTTGGCCGGGCTCGTCCGGCCACAGGTTTTAGCACAGATGTTAAGCTTCTTTTTTCCTTGTCAAAACAACCTGCGACAGTGAATTCAGCAATTTTTGCACGTTTCTCTGAAGTGCCGGGCTTGAATAACCTGGTTGAGAGTCTGCGAGCGCAGGGCGAAATCGTGATTTTTGCTTTGCCGGGGCAGGTGGGTGACGCTGGTGATATGGGCTGTGATCGACAGCTGCAATTGAAAAATGGTAAATGGACAATCGTCGCCATTTAGTAGTACGAAGAAATAATTTCAATCAACTGAATATTTGGAAAATCGATGGGTAAGAATGTCGTAGTTATCGGTAGTCAATGGGGAGATGAAGGCAAGGGAAAAATTGTCGACCTTCTCACTGAGCGTGTAAGTGCAGTTGCACGTTTTCAGGGGGGGCACAACGCCGGTCATACGGTTGTGATAGAGGGTAAACAAACAATATTACATCTTATCCCTTCGGGTATTTTGCATGATGGCGTGCAGTGCCTGATTGGAAATGGAGTGGTATTAAGTCCATCCGCTCTGCTGGAAGAAATCAGCATGTTGGAGCAAAATGACATCCCTGCACGCGAGCGTATTGGGATTAGTGAGGCCTGTACTTTGATTTTACCTTACCACGTCAGTTTGGATCTGGCGCGCGAAAAGGCAAGAGGCGATACGCCCATTGGTACAACCGGCAGAGGTATTGGCCCCGCGTATGAAGACAAAGTTGCCCGGCGCGCGTTACGAGTCAGTGATCTTTTACAAAGAGAACGCTTCGCCGCGAAGTTGGAAGAAGTACTGGACTACCATAATTTTATTTTGCAGCATTACTACAAAGATGTGCCACTGGATGTACAGAAGATATTGGATGAATCCATGAGCATGGCCGAAACTATTAGACCCATGGTGATAGATGTATCCGAAAGGTTGTATGAGATACAGGCCGAGGGTGGGAACATCATGTTTGAGGGCGCACAGGGCACCTTGTTGGATATTGACCATGGTACTTACCCCTACGTGACGTCGTCGAATACGACGTCGGGAGGTGCGGCAACCGGAACGGGAGTAGGACCCGGGAATTTTGATTATATTCTTGGTATCACTAAAGCCTATACGACACGTGTTGGCGCCGGACCCTTCCCTACTGAATTGTTTGACGAGACGGGTCAGCATCTATCCAAACGAGGTCATGAGGTTGGAGCGACTACGGGTCGAGCGCGACGCTGTGGCTGGATTGATACTGTGTCTTTAAATCGCTCCATTAAGATAAATAGCCTGTCCGGTTTGTGTATTACAAAACTGGATGTGCTTGATGGTCTGGAATCCATTCAAATTTGCACCGCCTATGAAGTCAATGGCGAACAACGATCGATACCACCATTGGGGGCGGAAGCCTATGCAGAGTGTGAACCGGTCTACGAAGAACTGCCTGGCTGGCAGGAATCTACTGTGGGTATAAAAGCCCTGGACGCCTTGCCGGAAAATGCGCGTCTTTATCTGAATCGAATAGAAGCAATTACAAATACGCCAATAGACATTGTTTCAACCGGACCGGACAGGGCAGAAACCATTATATTACGGCATCCATTTGATTAATTTCCACGAGGAGCTTATGCCATGAGTGCAAAAATAAATGAAGTGTCTACAGAATCAATACTGCTTCGAGAGGATACTAATGGAATTTGCACCCTGACCCTGAACAGGCCAAAGCAATATAATGCCTTGTCGAGTGATCTTCTCGTAGAATTGCAAAATGCCCTGGATGACATTAGCCAAAATGATAAGGTTCGCGTCGTCATCATTGCAGCAAACGGTAAAGCATTTTGCCCAGGTCATGATCTAAAAGAGATGCGTTCCAGTGAGGATAAATCCTTTCATGAGGAATTGTTTAACCAATGTGGAAAGCTGATGCTGACGATTAATCAGATACCGCAACCGGTTATTGCACAAGTTCATGGCATTGCTACGGCAGCCGGTTGTCAATTAGTCGCCAATTGTGATCTCGCGGTGGCATCCAAAGATGCGCGTTTTGCAGTGTCAGGCATCAATGTAGGATTATTTTGTTCCACACCTGCTGTACCACTGAGTCGAAACATGCCGCGTAAACAGGCGATGCAAATGTTGTTGACCGGTGATTTTATGTCGGCGAAAAAGGCACTTAAGTTTGGTCTGGTAAACGACGTGGTAAAGGCTGAGGAACTGCAGCAGACAACGATGAAACTGGCAGAGAAAATTGCGACAAAGTCTTCGCTAGCGATTAGTCTGGGGAAAAACATGTTTTACAAACAGTTGTCCATGGATTTGTCTGAGGCCTATAGCTACGCCGCTGAAAAGATGGCGTGTAATATGGATAGTGCAGATGCCCGCGAAGGAATCGACGCTTTTATCGAAAAACGTAAGCCGCAATGGAAAGGACAATAATTCTTAAGTAGTACAGACAGGAGATAAGAGTGCCCAGGGAAAATCAATATTCGAAGGATCTCGATAAAAATTCTGCCAACTTTACCGCCTTATCACCGTTGACGTTCATTGAACGCGCAGCCACGGTTTACCCAACCCGTCTCGCCCTGGTTTATGGACGCACTCGTAGAAGCTGGTCAGAAACCTACGCAAGATGTCGCCGTCTGGCTTCGGCACTCGCCAGAAGAGGCGTAGAAGAGGGCGATACCGTCGCCGTTATGTTACCAAATATCCCGGCAATGATTGAGGCACATTTCGGCGTACCCATGACAGGTGCAGTATTGAATGCCTTGAATATTCGCCTTGATGCCGATGCCATCGCCTTTATGCTGAAACATGGTGAAGCGAAAGTTTTATTATGCGATCGGGAATTCTCCGAAACCATCAAGACCGCTGTGTCACAGTTGACGGATAAACCACTCATTATCGACGTCGATGATGCCGAATTCACTGGAGGCGAATTTATCGGCGAGTTGGAGTATGAGGATTTTTTGCTGGAAGGTATCCCTGACTTCCAGTGGCAACTGCCTAAAGATGAGTGGCAGGCCATATCGCTTAGTTACACCTCGGGCACAACAGGTGATCCCAAGGGTGTTGTTACCCATCACAGGGGCGCACACTTGAATGCGATAAATAATATCCTCTCCTGGGATATGAATGTTTATCCCGTTTACCTTTGGACCTTGCCTCTATTTCACTGCAACGGCTGGTGTTTCCCCTGGACCATTGCCGCCTTGAACGGGACCAATGTTTGCCTGCGAAGTGTAAGAGCGGAATCAATTTTTGATTTACTGAAAAAGGAAAAAGTCACGCATTTATGCGGCGCGCCCATTGTGCTGAACTTGATGGCCAACGCCGATGATCAAATTAAAAAAGGTATCGAACACCAGGTGAATGTCATGACTGCGGCTTCAGCACCACCGCCAGCGATTCTGGAAGCGATGGAAAAAATGAATTTTAAAGTCACCCATACTTATGGTCTGACAGAAGTGTATGGACCTGCAGTGGTATGTGCATGGCAGAAGGAGTGGGATGATTTGCCCATACGCGAACAAGCAGAGTTAAAAGCGCGACAGGGAGTGCGTTATCCCTTGCTGGAAAAACTTGAGGTATTGAATCCGGAAACGCTGGAAGCGGTTCCTCATGACGGTGAAACCGTAGGAGAAATAATGTTCAGGGGTAATATCGTGATGAAAGGCTATCTGAAAAGCCCTGATGCGACGAAGAAGGCATTTGAAGGTGGCTGGTTCCACAGTGGTGATCTGGCAGTTTGTCACGAGGATGGCTATGTCGAGATAAGAGACCGTTCCAAAGATATTATTATCTCCGGAGGGGAGAATATTTCCAGCATTGAGATTGAAAAAACACTCTACCGACATCCTGCCGTTATGGAAGCCGCTGTTGTGGCACGACCCGATGAAAAATGGGGCGAGTCGCCATGCGCTTTTATAACACTAAGGGATAATGCGGATAAAATTGATGAGCAGGATATAATTGCATTTTGCCGCGACAATATGGCGCATTTTAAGGCACCTAAGACAGTTGTTTTTACGACATTACCGAAAACGTCTACAGGCAAAATTCAGAAATTTATTTTACGCAAGCAAGCGGAAGCACTTTAACGATGACTGACATAAATACCTTGCGACGTATTCTTAATGATTATAAACGCGTGGCTGTTGTTGGCTTGTCTGCAGACTGGTCACGGCCCAGTTTTTTTGCTGCAAAATATTTGCTGGATCACGGCTTCGAAATTATTCCGGTCAATCCAAAGTATGATGAAATACTCGGGCAAAAATGTTATCCGGATCTGCTTTCAATTCCGACACCTGTGGATGTCGTTGACCTGTTTCAGAGAGCAGAACGAATACCGCCATTTGTAGATGATGCTATCGCAATCAAAGCCAAACTGGTCTGGATGCAATTAGGAATTGTCCACGAAGAAGCAGCCGAAAAAGCACGCAATGCCGGCCTCGAAGTGGTGATGGACAGATGTATGAAAATTGAATACGCCCGCCTTTTCGGTGGCTTGAATACCATAGGCGTGAATACCGGAATCATTTCTTCGAAGCGTCCACTTTTCGTAAACAGGTGAGCACATAAATAAACTTGATGAGCACTTTTTAATACCGGGATAATCAATATGGCTGACAGAAAATTTGGAATTGAAACACTGTGTTTACATGCAGGCCAAATTCCGGATCCGGCCACTGGATCACGTGCCGTTCCCATACATCAAACGACCTCGTATGTCTTCGATGATGCTGACCATGCTGCCAGTTTGTTTAATCTACAGACCTTTGGTAATACCTACACACGTTTAACTAATCCCACAAACGCCGTATTTGAAGAACGTATGGCGGCGCTGGAAAATGGTCGCGCGGCGCTATCGGTAAGTTCAGGGATGGCGGCGCAGATGGTAGCCTTGCTGACATTAATGCAAGACGGTGATGAATTGGTGTCAGCGAGTACCTTGTATGGTGGCACCTATTCACAATTTGATGTTACTTTTCGAAAATTTGGTATAAGCACGACCTTTGTGGATTCAGATGATCCGGAAAACTTTCGCAAAGCCATTACAAAAAATACCAAAGCACTCTATGCCGAGACAATTGGTAATCCCCTGAACAACGTGCTGGACATAGAAGCGGTAGCTGCGATTGCGAGAGATGCAGGCATACCTCTGGTGATGGACAGCACTTTTGCCACGCCTTATCTGTGCCGACCCATTGAACATGGCGCTGATATTATTGTGCATTCGGCAACCAAATTTATCGGTGGTCATGGCACGACTATGGGTGGTGTGATAATTGAATCTGGAAAGTTTGATTGGGGCAACGGTAACTTTCCTGGCATGGTCGAACCCTCACCGGGCTATCATGGGATCCGGTTCTATGAAACCTTCGGTGATTTTGGATTCACTATGAAGGCGCGTTGCGAAACCTTGCGAACGCTGGGTCCTGCCATGAGTCCCTTTAATGCATTCATGCTCTTACAGGGATTGGAAACCTTACCAATACGCATGGATCGCCATTGTGAAAATGCGGTCGGTGTTGCTAAATATCTTCAGACGCATCCCGCTGTTTCCTGGGTAAATTATGCGGGGCTTGAAGATAATCCCTACGCCACACAGGTAAGAAAGTATTTGCCCCTGGGCGCTGGATCAATATTGACCTTCGGGGTCAAGGGCGGGGTAAAAGCAGGAGCAACCTTCATTGAAAATGCACAATTTCTCAGTCACCTGGCAAATGTAGGCGATGCGAAGACGCTGATTATTCATCCCGCTTCAACTACGCATAGACAGTTAACGGAAGAACAGCAAATAGCTGCTGGGGTGACACCGGATATGGTACGTATCTCGGTGGGTTTGGAGACGCTGGACGATATCCTCTGGGATCTGGATCAAGCGTTAACAAAATCACAATGAAAATTTATACGGGCTGATTTTCGGTCTGCAGCGAATTAGAAAAATCTTTAATACGGTCAATTAAAATCGACGGTTGATCTAATGACATAAAGTGTCCCGCATTTTCTATCACTTCCACTGTTGCTGCCGGGATAGCCGAGACAGTAAGATCCCGCTCTTCCTGTTTGGCCCAATCCTGTTCTCCGTAAATGACCCGCACTGGTACCTTGATATTTTTGTAGTCATTGTGAGCCTGACAAAACGAAGATGAATTTCGAATCAAATTAATGAATGACAAATAGTGGTCAGGACGTTCACCCACCACAAACATTTCTTCAAGGAAAGCGGCGGGAAGAGCCTTTGAATCGGCAACCCCTCCTTGCATAATTATTTTCTCAACTATTCTGCTGCGCAGCCGCATGAATGTTTCGCCAAGCACCGGTAGATAAACGATGGAAAACATCAGATTGGCAACGAAATTACCGCGAGCCGGGCCTTTTCCCGGATAGTCATAGGGATTTATGGCGAGAATGCCTGTAATACGCTTATTACCTCTGCCAGCAGATATCAGGGGAATGGAGCCACCAATTGAGACACCCGCGATTAACACCTCATTGAGATCCAGTTCCTCCATGAATTTATTCACCGAATTGACAAAGAAGTCTGCCGTGTAATCGGTAGAAGGGATATCCGACCAACCATGGCCGGGATAGTCCATCGCGTAGACTGTAAAGGATTGGCTCAATTCAGGGATCATCTTCTGAAAGATATCGAGTTGTGTACGCAAAGTATGCAATAGCAGTAAAACCGGCCCTTCTCCGGTTTTTATATAGCGAATGTTGACGCCATCCACATCAAAATAATGCAAGGCGATGTCTTCAGCCCAGGGCAATTTTTCTGGTTTGCGAGGCCTTGGACGAATTTTTTCCACCAGCATGGAAATTGGTACCATGGCGAAAAACACAATAACAAAAATGATTAGAAAATTACTCAGGCTCAAGCGTGTTCAATCTCCTGATGGCTAGTGACTTG
>JBLIML010000176.1:0-8351 GCA_047638675.1 Planctomycetota bacterium
GCTCTGTCGCAAAAGCTTCGAGTTCGCCCTGGGTTTCGACTTCCCAACCGAGATACTCAAGTTGATCTTTTTTCGCTTTATAGAGTGATAGACGGTGGTGATTGTCATCAATACGATACTGGAGCACACCTCGCGGACTGTCATCGCGTTTTTCCAAAGCAAAAATATCAAATAATAAAGTTTCCCATGCTTTGGTGTCACTAATTGAGCAGCCGATATAGCCCATTGCTTTTACTTTAGACATAGTGGTTTCCTGTTTCGTTACTGGGATGTTTTTAAACCTACTTCGGCACCACTGCGGGTGCATGAATCAATAATGATATAGATGGCCTGCTTACAAGGATCAATCAAATCGGGAACGAAGGCGACACCCATACCACCGAGGCCTTCGGCAAATTCTTCAGGCATCTCTGTCTCACCAATGTAGGGATAGCCTATGCGCACAAGCGGAATTCCCAACTGGCATATAGTTGCGGCATCAGTCTGTCCGCTCATTAAGGCGGCGCCGGTATATTTCTTTTGATTGACTTCTTCCCATGATCTGATCGCACTTTGTACTACCCAATGTTCGGGATCAGTTCGTGAGCCCTGGCAGCTTACATACATTTCCCAATCTGCTTTTATATCGCTGTGTTTAGCAAGTATTGCGCGCATGGCCTGTGAGAATTCCGCTTCGACTTCAGCCATTTTTTGATCCGGGTTTGTACGCAGATCGACATATATTTCACAGGCAGCGCTCGGGAAGGCGGGTTTATCCGGCCAGCCAGAACGAACCGCTGCAATCCAGCCTTCCGGTCTAATCTGTTCTGATATGTGTCTGTCGGGATAAGCCGCTAACCATTCTTCCAGTTCCAGAATAAGTTTGGCTGCGGGTACAATTGAACTGTCAAAACCCGGTGTCCCGCGCGGGATACCCGAATAGCCCATGGTTCCCCAAACCGTTATTTTGAACCACGCCATACCTGGATGCTCGTAATAGACCTCACACCAGGGTTTAAAGATAACGCCCATGTCCGCGGTAACGCCATGGGATAGCATGTGCATGACGCCACTACTAATACCCGTGTGATTTCTTTCCTCACTGACCCAGGGCATACCACCGCCCGCTGAGCCAACAATGACGTCACCTTTCAGGGGGATCCCGGCTTCTAATACGCAATGTGCGGCTTCGGTTAAGGTGGCGATCATTGATTTTGGATTTGAGGCCCCCAAGCCGATAACGGTATCACCGCGTATTTGGGCCTTCGGTTTCATGTCATCACGTAAATGCGGGCCCACCCAGGGCACATCAATCTCCGCGTCCCCATCCAGGTGAACATCGATGGGCGCATACAACAAAAGATTGGGTCCATCGCCAGAGCCACGAATACGGCCTACACAATTGCCGCTGTTTTCGGAAACCGCTTGATAGTGGGCCTTGAAATTCGCCCGGTTCATATAGTCCACCAGGTATTGGCTGGCTTCTTTTTCATTACCTGTCGGGCTATGAATATCGGTCAGGCCAAAAATCAATTGTTTTAATCGTTCAGCATCTATTTTTGCACAGGCCTTTTCATACCACTCGCGTTGCTCCTTACTAAATCCCACTGACTTCGTCGTCATCTTAGGAACCCCCAGTTAATTCCAGACCGTGGCCATTTACATAAGAAGCTGAATCAGAACACAACCAGAGAACAGCCTCAGCGATTTCTTCCGGTGTCGCTATTCGACCCATGGGAAGTTGTTCGCCGTAACCCTTTTTTATTTCCTGATTACCGCCAAAAATTCGGTCTAGTAAGGGTGTGTCAACGGCACCAGGGCATATTGCATTGACGCGGATGCCGTCGCGAACATATTCCAGGGCTGCGGCTTTGGTGATACCCATGATGCCGTGAGCTGCTGCGCAGTAAGCGCCATATTCCGGAAACCCCACCAGGCCCCAATTGCCTGACATATTCACAATGGCACCGCTTCCTTGTTTCACCATTTGTTTCAATTCGAATTTCATGCAGCGCCAAACACCGGTGAGTTTGATATCCAGCATTTTATGCCAATCCGCTTCTTCGATATCCGCCGTCTTCGCAGGCACGCCTTCCCAGCCCGCATTATTGAACGCAATATCGATGGTCCCGTATTCGGCAAGTGCTTGTTGAGCCAGATTGTCCACCGACTTCAGGTCGGTCAGATCAGTCTGAATGAAAACGCCCTCGCTACCCGCATTTGCAATTGATTTGAGGACCTCCTCACCAGCAGGCTTATTGCGACCGGCGATAATTATCTTGCAGCCCAGACGCGCAAAAGCAATGGCTGTGGCGCTACCAATACTGCCCGTACCACCGACAATAAGGGCAACTTTATTTTTTAGTTTTTCGGTCATGGTGATGCGTGTATTGTTTGCTTTGAATTGTCATAACTCAAACTTGCTATATCATGGATTGATTTTACATCAATTTTATATTGATTTTGTAGTTTATGAAATTCGGGATTATACTCAACACAATAAGACTATCCTTAGCAGTTCATTGCAGCGCAACAAAATGGGAATTCGACCGTAGTGAGTAAACAGACAGGCGAGCCAAAGAAAAATAAAAAATCACGTATTCCCAGTTGGATGGGACCTTACGTTGATGCTGCCTGGGGTCTGCGCAACCATTGGTATCCTGCCGCATTCAGTTACGAAGTTGTTGAAGATGATGTTAAAGGCGTGCAAATCTGCGGCGAATATATCCTGTTACGCCGCTCAAACGGTAAAGTCTATGCTTTAAAAGATGAATGCGCTCATCGAGGTGTGCGTATTTCGGCAAAGCCAACCTGCCTGACCAAAGACACCGTAACCTGCTGGTATCATGGTTTTACTTACAACCTTTCGGACGGCAAATTATTTTCCATTGTCGCCGCGCCGGATGATCCTCTCATCGGTAAGGTAGGCATTCGCACTTATGTAGTTGAAGAGGTGAATGGCATCGTTTTTCTCTTCCTTGGTGATGAAGATTATAAAGTACCACCACTATCTCACGATTTACCGCCGCGTCCCGATGACGATTACGAACATAAAACAGGTTATATTTTGGATGATCACTCAGTTGTTCTGGGTATCCACCGTACCTGTGTAGGAAATTGGCGATTGGCAGCAGAGAGTGGTCCTGATCCAGGACACGTGCTGGTTCATCGACATGCGCCGTTAATATTATCTCAGGACATAGGTCTCGCATTGGGTGAGGCTACATCGGGTCCAAAGTCGATTATCGTCGATGAAAAATCCTGGCCTAAAGGGGTGACCAAGGACTATGACAACATGGATTTTGTCATGGAAAATAAGGCACTCAATATCAAGGCACGTGGGAAAAACCATCCCGTTGCCGTGCATGTTTCCCTGTATTTGCCTGGCGTACTATTTGTGGAGAACTGGCCACAATATGGTATGGCGCAATATGAGTTTTATGTGCCTACCGATGATCATCATCACGATTATTGGCAAATACTGACGAAGATATGTCACACGGAAGATGAGAAGGAAGATTTCGAAATTAAATACAAATACGCATGGGAAGAGCTGGCCTTGAAGTCCGGTTTTAACGACGATGATATTTTTCCGCGTGAGGCAATGGAACCCTACTATTACGACAATAAACGCGGTTGGGAAGAAGAGCAGTTATTTTCCATGGATGAGCTCACTATTCGTTGGCGACGCCTGATGGTAAAACACGCACGAGGCATTCAACCACCACCCGGAACATTTCCTGGCGGTCGCTAGTTTTTTTATATTGGGGTCAGAGTAACAATTCAGTTGGTTTTCGGCCAGGTTTCCCCGGCCGGGTTCGGCGCTTTAAGTTCGATTCAATCTCATCTTTAAAATGTTCGCTGCTAAAAACCAAGCCTTTATTCACACTTGTTCGTATGTCTTTTAAGGTATCTTCACCCAATTGAATACGAAACAGTTCGCGGTAGTTTTCCAGACGTTCGTTTGTCGTTTTGCCTAAACGCAGGTAGCATTCATGAGGTGTGATTAATTTTGATGGAATACCTAATCCGTTACTGCGATAACTTGACCACGAATAATCCGATGGGTCATCCACCATGGCAGCGCGTACCGGATTTAACTCAATGTATCGATAACACGTTAATAAATACTCGTTCGATTCCACCAAACAAGATTTAAAACGTCCCTCCCAAAGTGTGCCGCTACGTCGGTAGGTGTTGTTAAAGTAACGAACATAATATCGACCCAATGATTGCATCATCTTTGAAACACTTTTCTCTTGCCAGGGAGTGACCAATAAATGCACATGATTGGTCATGAATACCCATGCATGAATGTGCACTTCATAATCCATTGCATAGTCAAATAAGCAGTTTGCATAGACAGCAACATCCTCGTTCGTAGTGAAACAAACCTGGCGGTTATTGCCGCGTTGAATTATATGTTGTGGAATCCCAATGGGATTCAGACGGGGTAATCGAGGCATACGTTCATCCTTGAGCGTTAAATTGTAATTTATCCTAAGTTCATTCTAGCAAAATTTTATCGAATTGTTACTCTGACCCGCAAAAAACTCAAAAATATTTTTGAATTGTTACTCTGACCCCAATTAAACTAAACTACTCGGTAGCCGATTCGTGGAAAGTGCACGACCACTTCTCCAACGATTTCGTTTTCATGTTTGATGGCGATTTCGTTTGCCGTTGCTATGACAACTTTCCCGCTGACACCACCACGCTTTGAATCATCCGGTTCTATTGTGACCAACTGACCTTCAGTTAGTCCTTGAGCATCTCCTGGATCAATGTTGGGGAGGCTTGTTGAATTACTTTTCCTGGCAATGTCGTGTGCGTCCCTCATGTCTATTGAGTTTCGGCTGCCTTCACCGATATTGGCAACACGTTCTTCCCAGGGTAGCAGGTGTTGAAAATCAGCAAGTAAGTCACTAACTTCCGGCATGCTAGCGCGTGTGAACCAGGGTATTGCGAAAGCATGGATGTCGGCCAGCGACGGTGAATCGCCACTTAAAAATAATCGACCATCATCCAGTAAACCATTCATCAACTCCGCA
The DNA here is from genome assembly GCA_047638675.1 of Planctomycetota bacterium. Classification (GTDB taxonomy): domain Bacteria; phylum Pseudomonadota; class Gammaproteobacteria; order Eutrophobiales; family Eutrophobiaceae; genus WLWS01. The sequence goes on from JBLIML010000176.1 coordinate 5,031, forward strand.
TGGGCACGCAGTTGAGAGCGGGCGTGCGGCAAATCTTCAGCCACCGTATCAAAATTAATATCGGGAAAAAGTGCGCGACGGTCAGCCTGAAATTCTTCCGGCCACTCTTTGCTTTGTAAGGCAATAACCATATGTAAGCCGGCCCGGAAGAAGGCGTGTGACCATTGCGCAAAAGACATTTGCATCCCCCGGTCACCTGTCGGAAACAATGACGGTTCAGGAATTCGTGTTTCAAGTTCAAGGGCAATGCGTTGGTTGTCGATATAAACGTCCGCACCAATCTGTAATACCGGTGTGCCACGATAACCGCCTGTCAGTGTAACCAGGTCTGGCTTGGGTAAGATCATCGGCATTTCAACTGAATACCAGTTGGCGCCCTTGATACCCAGCATCCGCAAGGCTTTCTGAGTGAAGGGTGAAGCATCATAATGATGCAGTATCAGATCATTTTCAGTCATCGTTGGATTCCGCTCTCACAATTTTGTTGGGAAAGATGTTCACGTTTGTATGTGCAATGCATTGTAAGCTCAAGTTCGTGTGATACGAAATCCAGCCCGTGGGAAATGTACATTAACCTCACCTGTTGAAACATCATCTCGACGTATTGTCACACGCCGCTTGTCAAGATTGAGCAAACTACCCTGCACGGGCACTTTGCCATAATCATCAGGTTCAACAATTACCCCATCGCCTGCCTCTAGTTGCAAGGGGTCATCTTCGTCAACACCCGTACCCTTGTCCGGTGTAGATGAGCGGGCTATTGAAAGTGCTTCATCTGCATCAATATCTTGTCTTTGTCCATGTCCAAGCGCGGTGATGCGCTGTTCCCAGTCGGTCATATTTTTATAAGCTGACAGCATCTCATTAATTGGCGGTACATTAGCGCGCACCATCCAGACAACAAAATAGGCATTGATATCTGCCCAGCCCGGGCTGTTTCCCAAAAGATAGTGGCGGCCGTCCGCCAATTGCTCCTCTATCAGTTCGATATGCGGAAATATTTGCGTATAGAGGTGGGGAAGCTCTTCTTTAAGACGAGAGAAATCCATGAAGTTAAAGAATTCGCTACGATCTTTAAGAATGGCCTCTGGTAATTCCTCGTTGATGCCCATGGACAGTCCGGCACCGGGATTAAAAAAGCTCGAATTACTCCAATAGCTCAAGGCAAGAGATAAACCGGCATTGCCATCAGGAAAAATGCTGGGAACGGGCGTTCGTTTTTCCAGTTCTTCGGCGACCAAACTCGTATCGCAGTAGATTTCGGCGCCAATCTGTAATACCGGTGTTTTACGATAACCGCCAGTCAAGGCCGTCAGCGCTGGTTTCGGCATGATCATGGGAATCGTCACAGACTTCCAGCCAAGCTGTTTCAGTCCGAAAATCAGGCGAATTTTCTCTGCAAAAGGAGAGGGGTCGAAGTGGTGTAAAATGAGATCGGACATAGTTGTTTTACCTGTTTATCGTTGTACTTGCCTAAATTATGGATTTATAAGCATATAAAAACAATCACGCTTGATTGTTTGTTGAAGATTGCCAGCATATAATTCAACACCTCGCACGGCAAGACTGCGTCATATCCGACAAATTACCAGAGAGGAGCCAGGTCAAGATTACTATGGATGCCGCTTATACCAAAAAAATACTAGACAGTATGCAATATGAGCGTGAGCGTGAGCGTCCACCCGAGGGTTTTCCGCAATTTCCGCTCATTCCGGGTGGCCGCTACACCGATCCGGCCTTTTTGCAGTTGGAATGGGATGGGCTGTGGAAGAAATCCTGGTTATATGCCTGCCATTTGGATGAGATCCCAGAACAGGGTAGCTATCGCCTATGGAAAAAGACCGGCTCGCCTATCATTGTAATTCGAGGTGAGGGGAAAGAAGTCAGGGCTTTTTACAATACCTGTCGTCATCGCGGCGGACCGTTGGTGAAAGAGGAAAGTGGGAAGCTTGACGGTCGTTTCGTCTGTGGTTACCACGGCTGGTGCTATAACCTGCAAGGCGAGTTGACGACAATTCGTGACAAGCGTGATTTTGTTGATCTGGATATTTCTACTATATCTATGGCCACGGTTCGCTGTGAACGCATCGGTAACTGGATATTTATCAATGAAGACCTCGGTGCCGAACCGCTGTTGGAGCACATTCATCCCATAACACTCCATCTGCAGCAGTTTCAGCCGGACAACATTCGATGGGTACATTCGAAATCCTATGATGTCGATTGTAATGTAAAGGTCTTGCTGGATGCCTTCTTTGAGGTGTATCACGTTTCTTCGATACACAAAGACACCGTGGACCGTTTTCTGGATCACCGTGGTAACGTGACGAATCTTTGGCAAAATGGCCATTCCACCATGATCACTCCGAACCGCAGACCGGAGTGGGTCGACCCGGGCACCAAAGGTATGGTCAAAATAGAAAGCGTGTCTGAAATAATCGCCACGCATAATATGTCTTTGAACTTTTATCCGAATTTGATTGCGCCCCTGTCAAGTACTGGCATGCCCTTCCTGACTTTTTGGCCAACGAGCACGAAAACCATGCAAGTTGACGTTCACTGGTTCGCACCTGATTGGGGAGATGCTGAGCCTGGTCCCTTGTGGCTTACCCGCATCGAGAATTTTGAACGTATTCTTTATGAAGACACGCAGTTTGCACCGCAGATACAGGCCTCAGTGGAGTCGCCAAGTTTTGACGGTATCATTCTGAATTATCAGGAACGGCGCATTTATAACTGGCACGAAGAACTGGATAGACGTATCGGCATAGACAATATCCCCGAACATTTACGGGTGACGCCCCTGCTGGATCCCTATATCGAGAAGGATGAATGACAAATAAAAATAAGCAAAGCAGGCAGATTGGGATCGTATCTCATGGTGCTTATGTTCCAAGTTTAAGATTGCAACGTAGCGCAATCGCTGCGGGCATAGCCTGGGCCGCGCCCGGCGTTAAGGGCCTGGCAAAAGGAGAGCGTTCTGTTGCCAATTGGGATGAAGACAGCATCACTATGTCGGTGGAGGCGGCAAGAGATTGTTTGCAGGGAATAGATCGATCAAAGCTAACAGGGGTAATGCTGGCGAGTACCACGTTACCTTTTGCCGATCGTAGTAATAGCGGTATCGCCGTGGATGCCTTGAATCTCAATGAGCATGTAATGACGCAGGATCTTTCAGGCAGCCGCCGTGCCGGGACATCGGCTTTGATACAAGCCCTTAACAATGTTCAAGCGAATCAATCTAGTCTGGTCTTATCTGCGGATTGCAGAGAAACGAAACCCGGCAGCACGCAGGAGATGCTTTACGGTCACGGAGCGGCC
>JBLIML010000177.1:0-8304 GCA_047638675.1 Planctomycetota bacterium
AACGAAGATTACAACGGTGTAGATCAAAACGGAGTAGGTTATTTTCAACAGACGACCCATAACGGTTTACGCTGGAGTACGGCCAAAGGTTATTTGAAGCCAGTTCGAAATCGAACCAATCTTACCGTTAAAGTGAGAGCACAGGTGACTCAAATTTTATTCGAAGGTTTGAAAGCAATTGGTATCGAGTATCAGAAAGATGGGCAATTGCATCAGGCGCATTCCAGCCAGGAAGTCATTCTGTCGGCCGGTGCAATTGGGTCGCCACAAATACTTCAAAACTCGGGTGTCGGGCCGAAAGAACTACTCGAAAAGGTGAAGGTTCCCTTGGTTAAAGATTTGCAGGGGGTTGGCGCAAATCTACAGGATCACCTTCAGATTCGTCTGGTGTTTAAAACCAGTGAAAGCACCTTGAATGATGAGCTTAATAATTTTCTAAAGCGAATGTGGGTCGGCCTGCAATTTGTATTTAATCGGTCCGGACCACTGACTCTGGCGGCCAGTCAGGTTGCAATTTTCACACGATCAAACCCAGAGGTAGAACGACCTGATATTCAGTTTCATATGCAGCCACTGAGTGCAGATAAACCGGGTGACGGCGTGCATCCATTTTCAGCTTTTACCTGTTCGGTTTGCCAATTACGACCCTGGAGCAAGGGAAAGATTGAGATCAAATCGAATAATCCTCTGGAATACCCCGCAATTTATGCCAATTATTTGTCAGACGAACGAGATCAGAAAGTAGCGATAGATTGTATTAAGGTAGCCCGAAAAATATCGGAAGCACCTTCACTGAAATCATGCATCATTGATGAGTATGTTCCCGGAAGACAATTTCAAACTGACGAAGAATTGCTGCAGGCAGCCAGAGACTTTAGTCAGACTATTTATCATCCGAGCTGTACCTGTGCAATGGGGAGTGATCCGATGTCAGTCGTCGATGACCGGTTACGCGTCCATGGTATTCAGGCTTTACGAATTGTCGATGCTTCAATCATGCCCGAACTCGTTTCGGGAAACACCAATGCACCGTGTATCATGATTGCCGAAAAAGCAGCGGATATGATTAAAGAAGATGCCTTTTGATCATTTTTTGAACCTTCGATGATGACCAGAAACCTGGTTTTCTAAGCGCTGTACTTTAGACGGAAAAGGTTTGTGGCTGCAAAAATCGGGCGCATCATGTAAGTATAAGTTGGCCATTAGATTAATGAGGATTAGTCGATTGGATATTTACAATCAACTCCATTTCTAACGGGAGTTTTTCATCCATTGCAGACATTGCCAGAGTGTCGTTGGAGGTCCTAACCCGCATTTCTCACCACCTTTCGTAGCGAGGAGGTGAATACATCCCGGTCATCATTGTTGGACCAGTCTCCTGAAAGTGATAAGAACCATGAAAGACTTGCAATGGCATTTAAGAAATACTAACATCCTATCAATAGTATGTTTAAATAATACTGACTTAGAAAACTTGAGATTATATCCAAATTAAATAGCAAGAAACGGGTCTATTTCGCCTGTGATTTTGCGCCCAGTGTAAATGTCAAAATATCGGAAATTTTTTAAATTTGCTACAGGTTATTATTGATGAATCCATTTGATCTACCGGACAATATCACTGACGAAACAACGCTCGCTAATGCCGCAAAACACCTCGGCAAAGCGAATGTCATATTGCCCAGGTTTTCCGAGTTGGCAGATCCGAGGGCTATTTCCACTGATATTCTTCGCCAGATCAATGGGGTCGATCCTGGTGTGGCTCACGCGAAGAATTTATTTCGCCTTCATTGGTACAACGACTCGCAGCAAAAAGGCCTTGCTGACGTGCCAGGCCACCTGGTGCTCGATCAATCTCTGACGGGTGTCGCGGCGCCAATAGTCGTCATGTTAGGCGCGCGTTTCCCAATGATAGGTGCGCACAAGGTTTTAGCGGCCTATGCCTGCCTGGTCACGCGCCTGATCTCGGGCCAGTTCAACCCTGAACATAGTCGGGCGATTTGGCCGTCGACCGGTAATTACTGTCGGGGAGGAATTGCGATCTCGAGAATTCTCGATTGCCGGGGCACTGCGGTATTGCCGGCTGGCATGAGTCGCGAGCGCTTCGAGTGGCTTGAGAACTGGGTTTTGAATCAGGAGGATATTATACGGACGCCCGGTTCGGAAAGTAATGTGAAGGAAATATACGACAAATGCGCCGAGCTTTCGACCGATCCAGCTAATGTTATTCTCAATCAATTCTCTGAATTCGCCAACTATCTGGCGCACCGACATTGTACCGGCCCTGCGGTTGAAAACGTATTTGATCACCTGAAAAAAGATAATGCCAGATTATCTATGGCGGCATTTGTTGCCGGGACAGGGTCAGGTGGGACGCTGGCTGCCGGAGATTATTTAAAAGAACATTGTGGTGCACGAGTTGTCGCCGTTGAGCCTACAGCATGCCCGACCATGCTTTATAACGGATTCGGCGAACACAACATACAGGGGATCGGTGACAAGCACATACCACTGATCCAGAATGTTATGAACACTGATATTGTTGCTGCAGTATCCGATACCAGCTGTGATCATCTCAGTGTGTTGTTTAACTCCACCGCCGGGCAGGAATACCTGTCGAGTCGCCGCGGTATTGACGCCACTCTCGTCAAAAGTCTGCAAAATCTGGGATTGTCTGGAATTGCGAACGTTTTGGCAGCCATCAAAACAGCAAAATTACTCGATCTGCCCGCTGACAAAGCGGTAATGACAATCGCCACCGATAGTGGTGGCCTGTATGCCAGCGAACGCCAGGCCACAGAAAGCTCAGCCTATGCTAACGGCTTTGACCAGGTTTCGGCAGCTGAAGTTTATTCCCAGCACATGTTGGGTGCAGAAACTGACCACCTGTTGGAGCTTAATCACCGTGACCGTAACCGGGTGTTTAATCTTGGTTATTACACCTGGGTCGAACAGCAGGGAGTGGCCAGTGAAGACTTTGAAAGTCGGCGAGATCAAAGTTTCTGGAACGGTCTGCAAAAATACCTACCAATATGGGATGAGATGATCGACGAATTTAATCTTCGTACAGGCGTCGATAGATCCAAATAAACAGAGCCTGCCCTGAGATGATTGTCAGGGGGGAAAAACAAAAAAGCTAGGAGAAATAAATTGGCACAATCGTATCTGGACCTGAGGGCAGCAACTGCGGCGAGAGACCGAAGTCTGCGTGAGAAGGTTATGTCACTCGAGGAGGCCACCGGGTTGGTTAATAATGGGGACAGTGTCGCGGTTGGGGGTTGCACAGCTTCCAGGACGCCATTTGCGATGATCTGGGCGTTAATTCGTGCGGCAAAATCCGACCTCAAAATTTCACGTAGCATTACCTCTACCGAAGGAGACCTCCTGTTTGCCTCCGGAATAAGCCGCCATATCCTCACTAGCTGGTTCAGCCAGGGCATAGTATGGGGTATCTCCAAGGTCATGCGAGCCTATACCGAGTCGAATCGCGCACATTTCGAAGAATGGAGTCACATGTCTATTGGGCTCCGCTATCGGGCTGGTGCTATGGGCGTTCCATTTATGCCCATGCGTTCAATGATGGGTTCTGATGTCGCGGGTCAACTGGATAATTTAAAGGAGATGGATTGTCCTTTTACCGGGGAAAAGATGTTGCTTGTGCCAGCACTCAATCCCGATGTTGCACTAATCCACGTACAACGTTGTGATGCCTACGGAAATGCGCAAATCGATGGTTTGCAATTTATGGATATAGATATGGCGATGGCGGCCAATCGAGTGATTCTGACCACAGAGCGCATAGTCAGTAATGACCAGATCCGTCGGGCTCCCGACCAGACACGAATTCCCTTTATCGCTGTCGAGGCGGTCGTCGAGGTGCCTTTCGGTAGCGCACCACACGAATGTTATGGGATGTATGAACCATTTTTCTCACACATGGATGACTATGCCAATTTAACTAAAGCTAATCCCGAACAGGGCGTCGCTGACTATTTGGAAAAATATTATTACGGCCCGAAAGACTGGACTGAGTATCTCAATTTGCTCGGCCTCGGCGAGATGCTGGATGCCACTTATCGTGGCCGGAGTATTCTAAATGACTAATCAGTCTGACTATACCAGTTCTGAATTGCTTGCGGTAATGAGTGCTCGCCAACTGGTCGACGGACAAACCGTTTTTGCGGGGGTCGGCATACCACTGCTTGCCGCCACACTCACTCAGCGTCTGCAAAGCCCCGGCTTGACAATCCTCTTCGAAGGCGGAGTTCTCGGCCCTTTTGTGGTTCCTGGGGAATTGCCTCCGACAACCAATGAGCAACGTTGTACCCGGCGTGCCAACATGATTCTTGCGATTACAGATGTGTTGTTATTATTACAGCGTGGTTATGTAGATATTGGCTTTATGGGGGGAGCCGAGATTGACCGATACGGTAATTTGAATAGCTCGATACTCGGTGATCCGAAGAAACCAAAAGTTAGACTACCAGGAACCGGTGGTGGTAACGACATCTCAAGTTTGACTCAGATGATTGTCACGATGAAACATGAAAAGCGCCGATTTGTAGAGAAAGTCGACTTTATAACCAGCCCCGGATTCCTGGATGGCGGCTCTAGCAGGAAGGATTCTGGATTAGTGACAGGTGGCATGCACCGAGTAATTACCGATCTCGCCATTATAGGTTTCGATGAAAAAACAAAGAGTATGAAAGTAGAAGCTCTGCATCCTGGCGTAACAGTAGAGCAGGTCAGGGACAATACCGGATTCGATATTCAAATCGATAACGATCTGATGGTGACTGAGCTGCCGACCGCTAAGGAGCTCGAAGTTTTGCGCCTTCTTGACCCCGAGCAACTATATACAGCCTGATTCAGGCCTACCGTAAATTAACAAAAACTTAGGAGAATATGAATGACCAGCCTGTCGAACAAGTTTGGTATCACAATGCGGAATTTCCAGCGTTTCCCTGATCAGCCCGATGCACGAGCCCTGGTTGATTTTGGGGTTCGAATGGAAGAATTAGGTTTTGACTCGCTTTGGGTCTGGGATCATATTCTGCTTGGGGTTTCGCCACATTTCCCGATCATAGATTCGTTGACAGTGCTAACAGCTGTAGCCGCGCGCACCAGTAAAATTAAACTGGGTACGGGTATTCTAGTATTACCACTGCGTAATCCAGTGCTGCTGGCTAAACAACTTGCCAGTATGGATCAATTGTCTAATGGCCGCATGATTATGGGAATGGCGTCAGGTTGGTATAAACGAGAGTTTGATAATGTCGGTGTACCTTATAAAGAGCGCGGCAAAATTATGGATGAGTGCCTGGAAATCATGTCCCGCCTCTGGACGGAAGATATAGTGACCGGCGACTGGGCGCATTTTAATCTTGATGGTGCAGTCATGTTTCCGAAACCCGTACAGTCGCCGCGTATGCCAATCCTGATTGGTGGTTATGTGGATCGTGTCTTGAAACGCGCAGCTGTCGACGGTGATGGCTGGCTTACTTATTTCTATACACCGGAAGGGTTTACCAAGTCGTGGAACAAAGTCCTTGGTTTTGCCGAGGCGGCCGGCAAAGATCCATCGACGCTGATGAACTGCAACCAATTGCCTATCATGGTCGGAGAATCTCGCGCCAAAGTCGAGGCGCCGATGATGGAGTGGCTCAATTCTGAATGGGATTTCGCGTCCTGGAGTGATTCAACCACGGACAGCGCGATCATGGGAACAGTTGACGATTGTGTTGAGCAGCTTCAAGCGCATATAGATGTTGGCGTGCAGAAAATTATTTTTGTGCCCTATAAGTATGAAGCTGAACAGGTCGAAATCATCGCCAAAGAAATACTGCCACGACTGAGAACCTAAAAGCGCTAGCTGGCACGGCCCCGGGATATTCTTCCGGGGTCTCCAGTTGGTACTGCTCGATCAATATTAGTCTGAATTATTAGACGGATAACCCCATCTATCTAATTTAATAATCCATCTCGTAGCGTTAACAATCATCCTCAAATTACGCGCTTGGTTACCATGACAGGTAAAGCCATATCCTTCATTAGTGCAAATCACTTTTTAGCTCATATTGTTTGGAAATAGCCAGCTTTCGCCCGAGTTATTGCTTTACTAGTCGACCTAATCATATTTGTTTGCAATGTGTGATTTATTCTTTTAAAGTACGAACATCCTAATGTTAGTATGTATAGGCTGGATTGACCTACTTTGATTTTGGAAGCGGGTCATATTCTCAAAATAATTAATACTGAGGAGAGAGATAATGAATAAGTTTAAAAGTATAGGCGTGGTGCTAGCGGGAGCAGTTGTCGCTTCAGCATCGTTTATTGCCACTGCAAACGACACGATCAAAATTGGTGTTTCGCAACCCTTAACCGGCGCCGTTGCAGCTTCAGGTAACTATGTTACTCAAGGTGCCCAAATTGCCGAATCGTTCATCAACGAAGCGGGTGGTGTTCTTGGCAAGAAAGTAGAGCTCATTATTGAAGACAATAAGAGCAATCCGAAAGAAGCAGTGGCGACTGCTGAGAAACTCATCATTCGTGACAAAGTTTCGGTCATGATGGGAGCCTGGAGCTCTACCTACACGCTGGCTGTGATGCCGAAGTTAATGGAGTACGGTGTTCCGATGGTTGTCGAAACGTCTTCGTCGGGTAAAATCACAACTTCGGGTAATCCCTGGATTTTCCGCATTAGCCCCACCTCAGCGATGGAAGCAAAATCTTTCGGTACAAAACTAGACCAGTTTAATATCAAAAAAGCTGACTTCATTGTTGTAAATAATGATTGGGGTCGGGGTGCTTCGGAGGAATTTCAGAAAGTGCTCAAATCAAAAGGTATTTCGGTTGGCACTGTGGAAACAATGGATGCCAAGGCCACTGATTTAAGTGCTCAGCTAGCCAAGATTAAATCATCCGGCGGCGATACTTTATTCGTTACTTCTGGTGTCGAACAAATCACACTTGTATTGAAGCAGATGAAAGAACAAAGATTAAGCCACCAGGTGATTACAACAGGTGGATCATCGTCACCAGATCAACTTATAAATCAGGCCGGCGCTGCTGCTGAAGGTTCGAAACATTTGTTGTTCTTCGCGCCCTGGTTTCCTGAGTCAGCACCGAATCCATCGGTTGCTACCAAATTCGTTAACGAATGGAAAAAACGGGGTCATAACTTCGCCGGTTTGACCGAAGGTTTTCGTGGACACGACGGGATTATGACTATCGCAGCTGGCATTAAAGCGGCAGGGAAAAACGATTCAAAAGCAATTCAACAAGCGCTTTGGGGTGTCAAAGTTAAAGGCGTGAATGGCAATATTGAGTTCATAAAGCAAGGGCCATCAGGCAAAGAAAGTGCTCAAAATGTACCGAATGTCTATGTTGTGACAATCAGGGACGGAAAGATAGCTCTCCCATAGCACCTGCGCTATGTTTTCAAAGAAGTAACTTATATCGTCGTTAATAACGACCTCTTTTCCAGGTACCTTTCCAGGAAAAGGGGTCGTACTTACGAACTTACACGGTATGGTCAAAATCTAGTCAGCTGCTAAATCGGGGAAGTCATCGTGGCAGAATTTTTTCAACATATATTAAACGCGATAGTCCTGGGTGGCACCTATGCGCTACTTGGTATTGGCTTGACGCTTATTTTTGGCATTATGAAGGTCGTCAATTTCACTCACGGCGAGCTATATTCCTTTGGTGCTTACATGGTTTTCATGTTCTCAGCCATGCTTGGCCTAAACTTTTTTCTTGCAATCCTCCTGGCCATGGTTTTGGGTGTTTTGTTAGGCGGAATAATTGAGTTTGTGCTGCTGCGCCCACTTCGAGGTGCCAATATCGATACCACGATGCTGGTGATGATAGGTGCGTGGATTGCGATGCAGAACCTCGAACAATTAAGTTGGGGTGGTGTTGCAAAATCCGTTAATCATCCTTTCCCTTTAGATCCGTTGGTCATTGGTGAGGTTTCTGTTTCCTGGATTAGAGTCTTCGTTTTTTGCTTCGCGGTTGTCTTGATTGTCGGAAGTTATTATCTAATTAACCACACCAAACTAGGCAAGTCGATGCGTGCAACCTTCCAGGATCGGGACTGCGCCGCGTTGATGGGTGTCAATATCAATCGTGTGTATACAGCGACTTTTGCATTAGGTTCGGGTCTCGCAGCAACCGCAGGGGCATTGCTGGGGCCTGTTTTTGTGGTCACCCCCACGATGGGAGATATGGCTGCGCTGAAAGCATTCGCTATCGTTATTCTGGGTGGTCTGGGCAGCATTGTTGGTGCGACCATAGGTGGCT
>JBLIML010000178.1:0-8210 GCA_047638675.1 Planctomycetota bacterium
ATTACCGCAGATCTTCCCACTAACGCTACGGCATGAAGGTGGCAGCGTGCCGGTCTACTTTGAAGCGGCTGCTGTAATCACTACGCTGGTATTATTGGGACAAGTACTGGAATTACGAGCACGAAGTCAAACTAACGCCGCCATTAAGATGTTACTCGGCCTTGCGCCGAAAACTGCGAGAGTTGTAAGAAAGGATGGAACAGAAACAGACATCGCACTGGAGGATGTCAAGCCTGGAGACAATCTAAGAATACGACCGGGTGAAAAGATCCCGGTGGATGGTGATGTCCTCGAAGGTAACAGTCTGGTTGACGAATCCATGGTCACCGGTGAACCCATCCCGGTCAGCAAGCAGAAAGATGACAAAGTGATCGGCGCTACGGTTAATGGCACGGGTGGCTTGTTAATGGTTGCCCGTAAAGTGGGTAGTGATACCTTACTTGCTCAGATTGTGCGGATGGTTGCAGAGGCACAGCGCTCGCGCGCGCCGATTCAACGGCTGGTGGACATAATTGCGACCTGGTTTGTACCGATCGTGATTGCTGTCTCGATGCTTACCCTAATTACGTGGGGAATATGGGGACCGGAGCCAAGACTGGCATATGCCATTGTTAATGCAGTTGCTGTATTAATTATCGCCTGTCCCTGTGCACTGGGATTAGCGACACCGATGTCCATCATGGTGGGAACGGGTAGAGGTGCGACAACAGGCGTCCTCATAAAAAATGCGGAAGCGCTGGAAGTCCTGGAAAAAATTGACACCCTGGTGGTAGATAAGACGGGAACATTAACAGAGGGGAAACCAGTATTAGTTGCCGTTAATGCGCTGAGTGGCTTTGATGAGGACGAGGTATTAAATTTTGCCGCTAGCCTGGAAAAAGGCAGTGAACATCCTCTTGCAGCCGCAATTATCGATGGCGCCATCAAGAAAGGGCTCCAATTTTCACCGGTAATTAATTTTCAGTCCCTCACCGGTAAAGGAATAACAGGCGAAATCAATGGCAGAAAAGTAGCGATTGGAAACGCGCGCTTACTGGAAGATTTATCTATGGATATTTCATCCTTAATTGAGATCGCTAAAACACTACAACGAGATGGGCAGACAGCCATGTTCGTCGTCATCGATGAGCAAACAGCTGGCGTTATCGGTGTGGCTGACCCTATAAAAACTTCGACGCCAGAAGCGATTGAATTGCTCCATGCAGAAGGCATTCGAATAGTTATGCTAACTGGCGACAATCGTACTACGGCAGAGGTAGTCGGCAAAAAACTAAATATTGATGAGATTCACGCAGATGTATTACCTGAACAAAAAGTGGAACTTATTAAGCAACTTCAATCGCAGGGATATCGAGTTGCCATGGCGGGTGACGGCATCAATGATGCGCCTGCATTGGCACAGGCAGAAGTAGGTATTGCAATGGGTACAGGTACCGACATTGCGATGGAGAGTGCCGGTGTGACATTAGTGAAGGGCGATTTACGTGGCATTGTAAAGGCGCGCCGACTTAGCCGGGCAACGATGCGTAATATTCGTCAAAATCTTTTCTTTGCTTTTGTCTATAATGCATTGGGCGTGCCTGTCGCCGCAGGTTTGTTATATCCTTTTTTTGGCTTGCTTCTCTCGCCAATGATTGCCGCGGCGGCGATGAGTTTTAGTTCTTTATCCGTAGTGATGAATGCCTTGCGCTTAAGAAAGGTATCATTGTGATGTAAACAGATTATGCTTGCCGTCATTGGTTATAAAGAAATCGATATTCTTATTAAATATTAGTCAGACAAGTGATGAAAATAGCTGAATCGGAAAAAAATCTATTGCAGTCTTTGCTTTTGATTGCAGCACTGGTGGTTATTATCGCAGGCATGCATGCTGCCGAGCCCATCCTCGTGCCTTTGTTAATGGCCGTTTTTATCTCTATTCTCCTTGCACCTTTGATGTTCTGGTTGCAACGTAAAGGCCTACCAAAATTAGTCGCCCTGGTAGTCGTGTTAATGGTTCTAATTGCCATTATATTTACTGTGATGGTCCTGGCAGGTTCCTCACTCGATCAGTTTTTGCGGAATATGCCCAGCTATCAATTACGCCTTCAGGAACAGCTTGTTTTATTGATAAGCTGGCTGAATGGATTTGGTTTCAATCTATCCCAGGAGGAAATATTCAGGTATTTCGACCCCGGGGTGATATTCGGATTATTAGGAAACCTTCTTGGCGGATTAGGCAGTGTGATGACTAATGGATTCCTTATTTTGCTAACGGTGATTTTTATGTTGGCTGAGGCCTTCAGTTTTCCTGCGAAGCTGCGACTTGCATTTGGTGATAACTACAGTTCAACCTTCTTCGATAGCTTTACCGATAATATTCAGCGCTATATGGGATTGAAAACGATCATTAGTATTATCACCGGTATTACGATTGCTATTTGGACAGCAATCATCGGTATCGATTATCCTGTTCTTTGGGGTCTTATCGCTCTCATGTTTAATTTCGTCCCAAATATCGGTTCAATAATGGCTTCTGTTCCTGCCATTTTACTTGCACTTGTGCAACTAGGCTTTGCTCCAGCCATTTATACCTGGCTGGGCTATCTGCTGATAAACATCACGATTGGCGATCTTATCGAGCCACGTGTTCTGGGCAAAGGACTTGGTTTGTCAACCCTGGTGGTATTTTTATCCCTGGTAATATGGGCATGGGTGCTAGGACCTATCGGCATGTTTTTATCGGTACCGCTAACGATGACCATTAAGATTGCCCTGGACAGCAACGTAAAAACACGCTGGTTGGCTATCCTTCTTAGCTCCGAAGAGTCCAGATAACCAACAGTGAGTCTCCCGGTACAATAAAACAACCTTAGAGGCAGTAGGGTATCAATAAGTAAAACACTATAAAACTGGTTTGTAGTAACTTGGGGTGAGCCATTCGTCCTGATTTCCAAAGGACTTTTATGCTGAATTCCCACTCATGATTGTCGGCTTCTTGATCTAAATCATTTCCTTTATAGAGCTATCTGATTTACTGCCTCGTAGACAGGGGCGAATACATGGATAAAGAACCAGATACATCACCGAGCAGGCCAGGCATACCCTTATGGGTGTTCTTTCTAATTCCATTCATCATCTTCAATGTGGTGAGTCTGTTCACGCTTTCTGAACCCGCATATCAAATCCCATATAGCCAACTAAAACAGTTTGCCCACGATGGTCGCATATCATCCGTCGAGTTACGCGGGAATACAATAAAGGGCAAGCTCTTAAGCTCAGAAGTGATTGGCCCAAATGATCTTGAAGGAGATCGTTTTATCGCAGTTATACCAACGATGGGTGACGAGTCTTTATTGCCCCTGCTGGAGGAGAATTCAGTCGAAATTACGGTGCTCAACAACGATGAATCAGGCAGTTGGCGTACCCTGTTTATGGGCATGATACCTTGGTTACTGTTTATTCTGATTTTCTATTGGTGGTCTCAGCGTGCGGCAAAATCCATGGGTGAGCGTATGGGTGGCTTTGGTCAACTAGACAAGTTTATGGACCAGTCATCGACTCAATCTACCATTCCTGAAGTTGATTTTACTGCGGTTGCGGGGCAAGAGAATGCCAAGTCTGAAGTCGCCGATCTTGTTGAATATCTAAAGAATCCTGAAGATTTTAAAAAGCTTGGCGCGGATGTGCCCCATGGTATTTTACTGATGGGGCCGCCAGGTACAGGTAAAACTTTGTTAGCCAGGGCATTGGCGGGTGAGGCAGGTGTACCGTTTTACTCGATATCGGGCTCCGGCTTTATCGAAGTATTTGTCGGTGTAGGCGCGGCAAGAGTGCGCAGTTTATTCAAGGCTGCAAGGGAAAAAGCGCCCAGTATTATTTTTATTGATGAGCTTGATAGTATCGGCAGAGCGCGTGGTACGGGCCTGGGTGGTGGCAACGATGAAAGAGAACAAACACTAAATCAGATCCTGGCAGAAATGGATGGATTTAAAGCTCATGATGACGTCATCGTTCTGGCCGCAACAAATCGTCCCGACGTTCTTGACCCGGCTTTGCTACGACCGGGTCGTTTTGACCGACATGTCACCCTGGATCTTCCTGATATTAAGGACAGAATCGCGATACTTAAATTGCATACCAACAGTGTTTCTATTCAGGACAATATTGATTTGGGAATAATTGCTGCTGGTACGCCTGGCTTTTCCGGTGCTGATTTGAAAAACCTGGTAAACGAGGCGGCCATACTTGCCGCACGCGAAAAAGACAAGCTCGTCTTGATGCGACATTTTGATGCGGCACGTGAAAAAGTATTGATGGGCAGTGAAAGAAAATTGACCATACAACCGGATGAGCGACATCGCCTGGCTGTTCACGAAGCGGGACACACATTAATGGCCTTCTCCATGCCGCATGCTGATCCAATATACAAGGTCAGTATTATTCCGCGCGGCCGTGCTTTGGGCGCAACTCAGCAACTACCTGTTCATGAGCGTTACACGCTTGATGAAGATTATTTAAGGGATCGGCTTGTAGTATTACTTGGCGGTCGCGCTGCGGAGCACGAGCTGCTTGGTAATGTCAGTTCCGGTGCCGACGATGACATACAACAGGCCACTAAACTGGCACGTTCAATGGTGACCCGCTGGGGTATGTCCGATGAGATCGGCCCGGTAGATTTACGCGATAGTGATGAGCATCCCTTTCTTGGTCGTGAAATGGCACTACCCCATCATTACAGCGAATATTCAATGGAACAGGTTGACCTTGCGGTAAAAAAACTACTATTGGATTCACAAGCACGTGCGGTTAAACAAATCACGAAACATCGTGGCGAGTTGGAAAAATTAGTCGCTATGTTGGAAGAAAAAGAAACCCTGTCCCGTGTCGAAATAGAACAGTGTTTGACAGATCTTCCCGATAACAAGGTTATAGGGAGCATACCCAAATTTGCAAAATAGTAAGTAGAAGATGGAAAGAACATCAGAACACTCACTGTATGCCAGCGCCACTTTTGACAATGGTGTGCTTCGCTGTAGTGGCATCTGGACGGTATTTTACTTAAGTGATGTAGAAAGTTCGTTAAGCACTCTGCATTGGCCAGCAAGCAAATCTATTCTCATCGATATGGCAAACGTGACAGCTCTGGATACCGATGGAGCCTTGTTGTTACATCGCTCGGTGGAACAACTCAAACAGGCAAACTACCAGGTTAACTTGTAGGTTCTGATGGAGGATGCGCAAACTTTGTACAGCTATATCAGTCAGCGTGGTTTGAATACTGGCGAGGGATCAAAGTCTGAACAGGTCGGTGTATTCGAGGGTATTGGTAAGGCAAACGTTGCACAGTTGAAAGAAAATGTTGCCTTGTTAAGTTTTGCAGGTGAAATTGCTGCCTCAATATTATCACTGATGTTTTCACCGAGACGTATTCGTTGGAAGATAGTGCTACGGGAACTCTGAAGAGTTAGTTATAAGCCTCGAAATAAAGTGTGACAGGCAATACAAGTCTGGTTTAAATTGAGAAAAGCGCGGTTCATTTCTTCAGCATCGTTCTTTTTCGCGCTATCGTCTATTGCAAGCGCTTCTTCATACAATTTATCTGCCAATGCAGAATATTTTTCGATCTGCTCCGCGCCAAGATGATTAATCTGCGTCTTTTTTTTGAGTGATTCTGCAGATTTGACAATGACCCTTACAGTATCAATGAGTTGTTGAAGGAATTCAGTGCTGTCATTGTCCAGCGGAATCACAGGCTCCGGCGAATAAGAAACCAGAGCATTTAGACGAAACATCGTTTCGCGAAGTTGATCATTATGTATATCGTAAGGTGTGGCATGCGTCCGTACCTGGCGATGTCTTGTGATAACATTTTGTTCGTTTTCATCGGCCGTGCCTTTGAAAGGATAGAGGCAAGTTACCGATAAAAATATCAAACAGATTGCGGACAGTTTCAATTTTCTACTATTCAGTCCCAATGAATTGATTATCATCTGCATGAATCGTAAGAACAGGACAGCTTGATATGCGTACCACTTTTTCAGCCACGCTTCCTAGCAACAATCTATTCATCCCTGAGTAACCATGAGTGCCCATTACGATCATGCTAATACCATGGTCATTTGCGTACGAGGTAATGTCCTCAGCTGCGGCACCATAAATCGTCTTGCGAATAATGATTAAACCATCAACTGCAACGCCCGTGGGAAGCTTGCCAAGTTCCTCATCGGAATGTTCGCGAATGTCCGCTTCATAGTGATCGGGTATATAGCCTACGCCCATGCTTGTCATAAAATATGCCGGATCAATGATTACATGAATGATATGTAATTCTGCGCCGAATTGTTTTGCCAGCTCACAGGCATACAGCTGAGCTACCTTCGAGTTGTCGCTGAAATCTGTGGGCCAAAGAATTCTTTCTATATTAATCATTATCTTCCCTCATCAATTAAATTGTCAATATATCGCTTGAATTAGTTACTCCTGAGAGTCTTTATAAAACGCAATGTCTCTACTCGATTTGATCCATATCAAGATTCGCACAATTGGTCTAATTGGCAATTCCAATACTGCATGAAGTGAATAATCTAACTTGATAACTCATGTCAAACTAGCTGTAGAAAGAGAATATGAATGAATTTAATGTTCAGTTAAAAACTAATCGCGTACTCTGGCTTTATACACGCCATCTTGCAGCAATATAAAAAGTTTTCGCCAGCGTTATATAATCATCAAAGCGATTTGCCCGGTGAAATTGTAAAGTCACTGACGCAAGAAGCAATAATCTATGTGGTTAATGTTTTGAAAGTAATGGTTCACCACAAACCTCATACCAATGCCGAATCCCCTCCCAGATTTCCTCAGCAGATTCTGCATACCAGAATAATTCCCTGTCTTCTTCATCGATAACGCCTTCATCAACCAGAAAGTCTACATTGAAGGCCTGTCGCCAATAGCTCTCTCCCACCAGTACTACGGGCACAGGTTTGATTTTTCGAGTTTGTATCAGCGTAAGCGTTTCAAACAGCTCATCGAATGTGCCATACCCGCCCGGGAAAACAACCAGTGCCTTTGCTCGCAGCAGGAAATGCAATTTTCGAATGGCAAAATAGTGAAATTGAAAACAAAGATCTGGCGTGATGTATGGATTTGGATACTGCTGATGTGGTAATCCGACATTCAATCCAATTGTTTGTGCATTGACATCATCCGCGCCTCGGTTGGCCGCTTCCATCATGCCTGGACCGCCGCCAGTAACCACTACGAGATCGCCTAATTGACTGATCAGACGACCTAGTTCACGAGATATTTCATAATATTGACTCTTGTTGAGAATGCGTTCTGCTACATCAAGTTGTCGTTTTAGCGATTTAAGCTCACCCTTCCCTTTCAATTCACTTCGTAGTTTGTCAACCTTATGCTGTGCGCTGGCAGGTTCTGGTATTCGAGTACTGCCAAACACAACAATGGTTTTTTCAATATTGTGTTTCTTAAGTATCAATTCGGCTTTCAGGTAATCAACCTGTAGTCGTACACCTCGCGTATCGGCCTGGTTGAGAAACTCCTTGTCTTGATCGCCTTCCTCATAACTGGGGCTCTGTAAAATCGCGGTAATTCTCTGTGCAACGCTGGGATCTTCTTCACCAGGTTTTGGCTGGTGCCAGGGTAATGGTGACTCCCTTTTATCGGGGTGTGCAGGTTTGGGTATGTTATCAATTCGTTTGCTCATAATGCCTCATTTATCCCAATATTGTCATGTGAGTGTAATTGTAATGAGTAATTCAAGATTCTGATATGGATCAAGAAAATGTTAGGCCTTAGGAGAGATAATGGTTCCATGGACGGAGGTAGATATTTGTGAATAAAAAACCCAGGTATATTCGGTGGTTTAATGAGCTCAGTATAGATGATGTCCCCCTGGTAGGCGGTAAGAACGCTTCACTGGGTGAGATGTATCGTGAGCTTGGTGCAGTCGGCGTGCGTGTGCCTAATGGTTTTGCCATTACCGCTGAGGCATATCGGGATATCTTAACGGAAGCCGATTTATGGGAACCGCTAACGAAATTATTGTCCGATATCGATAAGACGAAGCTTGAGCAATTGGGCAAAAAGGCCCAGCAGGCGCGCGAGCTAATTTACTCTGCTACATTCCCCGACGACTTACGTCATCAAATTCTCGACGCTTATGAACAATTAGAGCAGGAATACAGTCCAGAATTAAGCGTTGCTGT
>JBLIML010000179.1:0-8186 GCA_047638675.1 Planctomycetota bacterium
GGTGACGGAGTATTGCCGCACCGCCGAGTAGATGCCTATAGGGATTGCGATCAGATACATTAAAAACAGAGTGGAAAATGCAAGCGCCAGAGTGAGTGGAAGTCGGTCGCCAATTACGTCGGCAACTGGGCGTCGCCACTCCCAGGAATACCCCATGTCTCCTTTTAAGATAATATCGGAAGCCCACTTGCCATACTGAACATACCAGGGACGGTCGATGCCGAGCTGACGACGCATATCATCCAGCTCTTCGACCGTAATGGGTGCGCCAGCCTGCTGACGCTTATTGGCATAAGAATCGGCAAAATCGCCAGGCGGCAGTTGTATCAAAACGAAAGCCACGACCGAAACCGCAGCCATGGTTAAAATCATATACACAAAGCGACCTAACACAAATCTGATCATTTATTTTCTCATGTGCTGATATTCCAGCCCTGATATAGATGCCGGGAATGTCTTCACTTTGAAGGGGCAAACTGGTGCATCAGGTATCTGATGCACCGGGTTAATAGAGTATCGGAGAGGCGGGACTAGTCCGCCTTCCCCGATGTGGAACGGTTTATTTAAAAGACCACTGATCTGCCCGGTAAGGATAATCATAGCCGTAATTGAAATGACTGACATTCCATCCCGCTGGAACATTGGTGAGTTTATCGATCACTACCAGTGGTTTCGGCAGGCTACCCATGGTCCCGATAATCACCATGTTTTCGAGGTTGATCTTGACCATTTCAGCACCGATCTCGAGGTAGCGCTTACTACCGGGAAGAACTGTTTTCCATGTTTCGGAAAGTTCAAACAAACGTTTGGCCCATTTTGGTGGTTCTTCACCAGAAGCGCCTTTTGAGTTAACCCAATCGCGCCAGGGCACGCCAACTAACGGGCCAATGTCACTATAGGGTGGAATATAAACGTCAATCTGACTAATCAATGTTGGCTCGTAAGGTACGTCCCATTCCATATTGATATCACTGGTGCTTGCCGTGGCTTTTTCGCGCATCAACTGGGTGGTCACTTCCTTGACGGTGACGTTAATGCCTACTTTTTTCCAGTAGTCAGAAACTAACGTCGCAAACTCGGAAGAGTTGTGCTGTGCCGTATACTCCCAGAGCAGGGTAAATGGCTTGCCGTCGGGTCCGGTACGAACACCGTCAGAACCCTTCTTCATTCCCATTTCATCGAGCAGGCGGTTGGCAGCAGCTGGGTCGTGAGCAATCATATAATTGCGATCGGAATCGGTAACAAACGGTACGCCAATCGGAACGGCCTGTTCAGGTTTACCCAGACCAAACCACAGAACTTCATTCAGTTCATCACGGTTAATCGCTAATGACATGGCTTCGCGGAAACGCACATCACTGTATACAGCTCGCAAACTCGGGTCCTTAATAGTCTGGTTGAAAACGATATAAGGACCGTAAGAACCTGATGGGCGATGCACTTTATAACCACCCTTGGCTTCACCTTCCTTGAGTACTGGGAAATTGCTCAGTGACATGGTTTGAGTTTTAACATCCACTTCACCGTTTAGAATCGAGAGTATGAACAGCTCCTGATCAAGGAAACGCTCATGCTGGCGATCTATGTAAGGCAGCTGGTGACCCGCAGTATCGACTTTAAAGTAATACGGGTTCGCTACGTATTGACGTCGCTGGGTATTGGTTTCAAATTCGATCAGGTGACTTTCCAGCGTCGGACGAGTCAGCGCATGCGCGGTGATATTTTCCGCGTCTTTCCACTTGTGCCAGATCAGACCGAAGCGTTGTACCCAACCTTCAGACCCAGCAGCTTTGGCGTCTGCATCGGCATCAGGATTGTATTTGGGCAGATAAGGCATGTAATGGTGCTTGGGTGCATAAGCGGCAAAATATGAGCCACCAGTTGCAAGAAAGTGCAGCAGACCCGGATAAGGCGCCGCAAAATCAAATCTGAAAGTTTCGGTGTCGATCTTGGTGACTTCAACCGGTTTACCACCAACCTTCCAGACCGAGGGAACAGATTCGTGCAGATCTTTGTTTTTAATGATGTCATTGATATAGAAAACAACGTCATCGGCAGTGAAAGGATGTCCGTCTGACCATTTGTGCCCCTTGCGCAGGGAAATCGTGATCGAACTGAAATCATCACTCCACTCCCAGGACTTGGCCACGTTTGGTACCAGTGTTTGCAAATCATCACTGATGCGCACCAGGTTAACCTGGCGCCAACTCAGAATT
This sequence comes from Planctomycetota bacterium, assembly GCA_047638675.1. Taxonomy (GTDB): domain Bacteria; phylum Pseudomonadota; class Gammaproteobacteria; order Eutrophobiales; family Eutrophobiaceae; genus WLWS01. Next base: position 2,217 of record JBLIML010000179.1, read on the forward strand.
TCAGAGGTACCCGACTCGAGTGCTTTCGATATGCCGCGCAACATGCCGCCGTATTTACCACATTCCGTATAGGGCAAGGAGACCAAGGCGTCTTGTGGAACACGCTTATTAACCTTCGGTAATTTACCCGATTTGACTTGATCGGCGAACAATGGATTGCCGGAAAGGGCAAGCTTCTTGCCGGTTTGCTTTTCATAGTCGGCTAAATCCAGCTGCTGTGGCATCGAGGTTTTAATGCCCTGCGGGTCGCTGACGCTTGGGCAGTTACTAGCCAAAGCGAGCTCAGGTAGCAGGACCGAGGTAAACATTAACGCGCCCAGTAATGCGGTGCGCCTGATTCTGCCTATCGGCAGATCGTATTGATGTGGCATTTGATTCTCCGGTTTGGTTATTGTTATTTAGGTAGTTCCAGATAGTTGAAATGAGTAACGGCAAAACGGTGGAGCTCAACTGAATTCGAGTCTAGCATTAATATTAAAAATCATACAATGATCATTCCATTCTTATTTAAATTGATTTTTGAGTTACTTTGATCTTATATTGATTGCTGAAAGATCGAATTCGAGAAATATAAAGATTATGCTTACTTGCATTACACATTCAAGCAGTGCATTGTGAGACGCCATAATGACAGGAGGATTACATTTTGACGCCTGTCCAAATACCAGCAAGCCGGGTCTACCAGGATTCTATTATCTCCAGGTCATCACTGGCATTTATCTTGAAATTTGTATTTTGAGCACTCTGAAACATCAAGACGCAGAAGACGATCAACACATAACTGAGAATTAGGATGAGCTCGACTAAACGAAACCCCATCGCCAGGCGCCGAGCACTGAGGCGCGAAATTGCCGAACACGGCGAAGTATCGGTCAATGAGCTTTGCGAACTTCTAGACGCGTCACCGGCTACTATCCGCCGCGATCTGGTTATGCTGGCCCAGGAAGGCAAGGTCAACCGTGGATATGGTGGCGCGTCAATTCCATCGATGCGTCCGGCCGAAGAGGCACTTGCGGTAAGAGCACATAAATTTGTCAAAGAGAAACAGTCTATTGCCCACGCGGCGCTTGATTTCATCGCACCGGGTAACACGCTTTTCCTCGGCGACGGGTCTACCGTGCTGGCATTGGCGAGGGATATTGCACTGGTCGATTTCGAACTTTTCGTTGCGACGCCTGCCGTCAATATTTCGGAAATTCTGGTCGGTAATCCGAAAATCACAGTCTGCCTGCTGGGAGGGCTGGTACGTCAGACATCCCATGCCACCGGTGGGTATTTTGCGGAAACCATGGTCGATCAAATCAATGCCGATCTGGCCATCACTTCCTGTGATGCGCTGAGTCTGAGTGATGGCCTGTGTTACAGCCATGCGGTAGATGCTGCACTGGCGAAAAAAATGTCACTTAAGTCCACTCGCACCATGACCCTAATCAATCATGCAAAGATTGATTCAAAAGCCCGAATATGCGGTATTGCGCTAGAAGAAGTCGATATTATTATTACCGAAAAACGACATGCCAAAATGGAACAACTACTCGAAAAGATGAAGGTCCGCATTGTCTACGCCGGGTAACCTGCCGCGGCCCTATATTGCCGTAGCTGGATTGATCTCAGTATCACTACCGGTTGTTCGGGGATCAAGAATTTGCGCTAGCAGTTATGAGGACAGCAGCTGATAAATCAAATGCCAGATAATTCCACTAACAATAAAATTCCCGAACGGCAATTCGACATCGTCATTGTTGGCAGTGGAGTGGTGGGTTGCGCCATGGCTCGACGCTTTACACTGGAAGGCGCCGAGGTATTAGTGCTGGAGAAAGCGGCCGATATTCTCGACGGTGCGAGCAAAGGCAATAGTGCCATATTACATTCGGGCTTTGATGCCGAGCCGGACTCACTGGAACAGGACTGCATTCGAGCCGGCTATGAAGAATACCTGCTAATCAAAGATGAATTGAACCTGCCAGTGCTCGAATGCGGTGCATTAGTTGTCGCCTGGAATGCGGCAGAGGTTGAAATGCTCGGCGCAATTGTAGACAAGGCCAGAGCCAATAACGTGCCTGACATACAGCAACTCAGTAGCGCGCAATTAAGGGCCAGAGAACCAGGATTATCCCGAAACGCATTAGCCGCGGTCGAAGTACCACGAGAATTTGTTATCGATCCCTGGACGACTCCCTATACCTATTTACTGCAGGCGATAGACAATGGCGCAACGCTGGAACGTAATACGGAGGTACTCGGTGGTAGTTTTGCTGATGGCCAATGGCAGATTGAAACTAGCCGGGGAAAGATAAGCTCTAGATACATCATCAATTGTGCTGGATTGTACGGCGATTTACTGGACCAGAAATTACTGGGTCAATCCGCTTTTGAAATACACCCGCGCAAAGGTCAGTTTCTGGTTTTCGATAAATCCGCGAGCCAACTGATTGATTCAATCATCCTGCCGGTACCGAATGAAAAAACTAAGGGTATTGTGGTTTGCCAGACGATCTTTGGCAATCTGCTGGTCGGGCCCACCGCAGAGGAGCAGGAAAGTCGCGACGATGCCTCGGTGGACACGGGTACGCTGCAAAAACTCTACGCCAAAGGTGTCGAGATCATTCCAGAACTCGCAAATCACAAGGTTACCGCAACCTATGCCGGCATTCGCCCGGCGAGCGAGTTCAAGGATTATTGCATCCAGCCATTCGCGCAGCAAAATTACATCAGTGTCGGTGGCATTCGTTCAACCGGCTTAAGCGCGGCACTCGGTATCGCCAGTCATGTCTTTGCTTTGTATCAAACCATGGGCGAAAGCCATACTCCGGTCAAAAGTGTTATTTTTCCAGAAGTTCTACCACTTGCTGAAAGCATGAACAGAAACTGGACCAAACCCGGTAATGGCGGAATTGTTTGCCACTGCGAACTGGTTACCCGCCATGAAATCGAGCAGGCACTCGGCGGCCCCTTAGCCGCACACAGCCTGGCTGGATTAAAACGACGCACGCGTGCCACCATGGGGCGTTGTCAGGGTTTTTATTGCACTGCCGAACTCAGTGAATTATGTGCTAATCGCCTGCAGATACCACTCAGCGAGTCGATCGAATGAAGTCGTCACAATGCCGGGTTGCGGTCATCGGCGCTGGCCCGGGTGGACTGTCGATCGCTACCGAGTTGAAAAATCAGGGAGTGGATCATGTCACCCTGCTGGAACGTGAAAACTCGGCTGGTGGCATTCCTCGTCACTGCGGGCATTCACCTTTTGGCATGCGCGAATTTCATCGTATTTTAGATGGCGCTGAATACACCCGACGGTTGACCAGACAAGCTGAAGAAGCTGGCGTCGAGATACGCCTGGGCACCACGGTAACTGAATTGGGGCAGTCTGGAGAACTTAGTTTATCGACTCGCGAAGGCTTGCAGCGACTCGAGGCAAACAGGGTTGTCATTTGCACTGGCGCTCGTGAAAAACCGCGCTCGGCTAGACTGGTGTCTGGAACCCGACCTCAGGGAGTAACAACCACAGGCGCGCTGCAATCGATGATTTATCTGAAGCAGCAAAAACCATTTAAACAACCCGTCATCATCGGCAGTGAAATGGTTGCATTCTCGGCATTGCTCAGCTGTCGACATGCGGGTATTAAACCGGTGGCAATGATTGAGGCAGAACCCGCTATAAGCTGGTGGCAAATAGCAGGGTTATTTCCGCGCTTACTAGGAACATCGGTGCTGACCAACACCTCGCTAGAGTCTATTCAAGGCGATAACAAGGTAGAGTCGGTTACCATAAAACACTCCAGTGGTGAAATTATGACGATTGAATGTGACGGTGTTATTTTCACCGGGAAATTCATCGGTGAATCGAGCCTGGCTAAAATGGCCGGTTTTGTCATCGATGGCGACAGCAATAGCCCGTTGCTTGATGCTTATGGACGCTGCTCGAATATCAATTACTTCGCCAGCGGCAATTTATGCTATCCACTAAAAACAGCAGGGCAATGCTGGCGTGAGGGGCGCGAGATCGCGCGACTGGTAAAGGCGTCGCTGGATGGTCAACTACCCCATCAGTGGGCACCATCAAACCCTTGAAACCAGGATCAGAGATTTAGGATCAGCTCGACCCCAGCGCCTTTATCAATTGATCGATATCGGCCTTTTCATGTGAAGCCGATAAGGTAATACGCAATCTTGCACTGCCTACTGGCACAGTCGGTGGTCGAATCGCACTGACCTGTAAACCCGATGCCAATAGCTTTTCGCTGAGCAACAGGGCGCGATTATTGTCGCCTATGACGATGGGCTGTATCGCAGTTGATGACGGCATCAATTCATATTCGGTGTTTTTCATAGACTGCTGGAAATAGGCAATTAATTCCTGAAGTTTATCTCGTCGCCAGTTTTCACGTTTTACAATGTCGAGGCTGCAAATAGTAGCTGCAGCTATTGCTGGTGGTGATGCGGTAGTATAAATATAAGGTCTGGCTTGTTGGATCAAGGTTTCGATCAAGGCTTCACTGCCTGCCACAAAAGCACCTGATGTGCCGATCGCTTTTCCCAAAGTGGCCATCAAAATGGGCACCTGTTGCTGCCCAAGCCCAGATTGCTCTAATAACCCCGCCCCTGTGGCGCCCAACACGCCAAAACCATGCGCATCGTCGACCATGCAACAGCCGTTTGATTGACTGGCTATATAGCATATTTGATTAAGATTGGCGCAGTCTCCATCCATACTAAACACGCCGTCTGTCATGATTAGTTGGCGCACAGATGTAACGTCGTCTATCTGTGACAACACTAACTGAGATTCGAGTTGAGCCATGTCATTATGTCGATAGCGTTTTAATTTAGCACCGCTAATTTTTGCAGCATCGATTAAAGAGGCATGATTGAGTTTGTCTTGATGGATGATGTCGTGCCGCCCGACTAAAGCCGAGGCGATTGCCAAGTTCGCCATATAGCCATTACTGAACAATAATGCTCGCTCCCGCCCAGTAAATTCAGCCAGCCGCAATTCGCATTCGTGGTGCAGTTGGCTATGGCCAGTGATTAAATGGGCCGAGCCGCTACCGACTCCATAGTGTTCTGTAGCGTTTATAAAGGCTTGCTTTATGTCAGGGTGATTGGCTAGTCCCAGATAGTCATTACTCGAAAAAGACAGTAACGACTGACCATTGACTGTTAGACGAACAGCCTGTGCAGAGCTAACAACAGACCGCTGGCGATAAAGGCCCGCTTCACGCCTGCGGTCTAGTTCTGGTTTGAGATCAAACATATGAGATAAGTTATCTGACCGATCAAATGAACGATCAGACAGTCAGTTCTCTAGGCTACAGCAATATCCAAGGGATCTTCGACTAATCGACCACTCGCATTAATACCGAGTCTTTCGAATAGCTCTAGATCTTTATTTTCGTCAGGATTAGGCGTGGTTAACAACGTGTCGCCATAAAAGATGGAGTTGGCACCCGCAACAAAACATAAAGCCTGCATTTCGTCACTCATGTCGTTACGCCCTGCCGACAGTCGAACAGCTGATTTTGGCATCATGACTCGAGCAACGGCAATGGTTCGCACAAATTCGATTGGGTCTAGTTTTTCTGTGCCATATAAAGGTGTGTTTTCGACCTGGACTAGCAAGTTTATCGGCACACTTTGTGGGTGTTCGGGTAAATTGGCCAGTTGCTGCAATAATGCGGCGCGATCCTTATCAGTTTCGCCCATGCCAACAATGCCGCCACAACAGACATTGATATTTTCTGAGCGCACATTTTCCAGGGTGTCGAGTCTGTCCTGATATTTTCGGGTGGTAATAATATCTTTGTAGTATTCAGGGGACGTGTCGAGGTTATGGTTGTAATAATCCAACCCTGCCTCCTTCAACTTTTTGCTCTGTGGTTGAGTCAACATACCCAATGTGACACAGGTTTCTAGCCCCATATCTTTAACTGCACTAATCATCTCGATGACCTTGTGGAGGTTTTTGTC
>JBLIML010000180.1:0-8160 GCA_047638675.1 Planctomycetota bacterium
TAGAAGTATTGTCGATACGGAGACCATCTGGACACGTGGTTTAGCGCTCTCGTATGACGCTGAACTGAGACCAGAACAAAAATCGAGGGCGAGCCAATTGACCCATTTGAATATGGGTGACTACATAAGGTTAACCGCATACGCAGCTTCATCAATTAGTTGTCTTGAGGCACTTCCACACGATCGATATAACTGCGATATCAGTGAGCGGGATTGTCGACGTGCCCTAAAACGTTGGCGTCTACGTGCATGGCAGGGTCGACTGCTATCCATAATGCGACTGACAAAAGCGGTGTTCACTTTTAGAGATTGCGTCGATTATGCCGCGTGGAAAATTGAGCGACATACAGGCATTAAGGTCGAGGTAACGCCTAGATTACGACGTCACCCTATATTATTTGGCTGGAAAGTATTGTGGCAATTAATTAGGCAAGGTGTGATGCACTGAATTAATATTGATTATTATGAAAGAAAGCACTGAACTAAAAATAGAGGGCCTTCCCAAAAAAGGTAAACGGAAGCATCGCTTGAGTGTGTTCATTGGTCTTTGGATTATTAAGCGTGTTGAACGATTACTGATGCGTTATTCCGAAATTGATGATCAACCGTTTCTAAATGCAGCTGATTTTGCATGGGTTAAAACCCTGGAAGAAAACTGGGAAAAAATTCGCGTTGAGCTGGAACAGGTCTTGAAACAGCCAGAAGATATCCCTAATTTCCAGGATATCTCCAAAGACCAGAGCAATCTGACCAAAGACGATCGCTGGAAATCTTTTTTTCTCTATGGGTATGGTTACAAATTCGATCCCAATTGTAATTTATGTCCCGAAACTACTCGAGTGATAGAAACTATTCCAGACATGTTCACGGCGTTTTTCTCTGTGCTTGCGCCAGGAAAACATATTCCAGGACATAGAGGACCATATAAGGGTTTGTTGCGTGGTCATCTGGCTTTGATAATTCCTGAACCGAATCAGGATTGCTGGATACAGGTAGGAAATGAAACAGCACATTGGGAAGAAGGTAAGTGCCTGGTTTTCGATGACACCTATAGACATCAGGTTGAAAACAATACGGATGGAACTCGAGTAGTTTTATTTCTGGATGTGCTGCGGCCGTTGAAATTCCCTGGTTCGTTAGTGAATAAATTAGTACTGCAGGCTATCCGATTATCACCTTTTATTCAGGATGCCCGTAGAAATCAACAGGCGTGGGAAAGACGTCTCGGATGTTAAGTCTTGTTATCCCGGATTTGTTGTAGAAATTCACAAATTCGTTGTGCACCGTCGAGTAGACGAGGACTGTGTCGTTGAATAATGTCCGGAGGAATAAAAAACAATCCATCCATTTTTACCGCATCTAAAAATGACCATTTTTTCCAATCATCCAACCAATCGGGTCTTGCCTCACCCATACCACTGGTGATAATAACGCGAGGATTACGCGCCAGAACAGATTCCACACTCACCTGAGCTGTTAAGGTACTCAGTTCGGCAAATATATTCTTCCCACTGCATAGTTTCATTATCCGCCCTATAAATTGTTGATCATTTACGGTGAGAAGTGGGCTATGCCAGGTCTGATAAAATACAGAAATCTTTTCTTTATCAGAATATCTAACACGAAGTTGACGCAAGCGCTGTTTAAACTTATTGCTGGTGTCATTTGCCCTGTCTTCTTTTCCAGTAAGAATACCAAAATGTTCAATACTCCTGGCAATGTCTTCAATTTCGTCAGGGGCATTGATGTAGACCGTCAGGCCAAGACTTATTAACTGTTCAATTTGCTGTTTTTGATTACCTTCTTTCCAGGCGATAATGAGGTCAGGTTGGCTTGCAAGAATTAATTCAATATTGAGATTATTGTAAGTGCCAATTTCAGGGATCTGCTTCGCTTGCTCTGGATAATCACTATAACTTACTACCCCTACGATGAGGTCCCCGGCTCCAGCCGCATATAAATTTTCTGTAATGTGTGGAGCCAGACTGATGATACGATTCGCGGGCACTGAAAGTATTACTGTACGGCCAATATCATCGACCAGTTCTATAGTATCCGCTGAAGAATTAAGTACAACAAGCAGGCTGATTGTCGTAAACACAAACTTTATTTTATGAATAAGCATGCTGATATAAGATTGAATATGCTGGGCTCGTTAATTGCAGAATAATATCTTAATTAAGCTTATCACATAAGTTCTGGTGCACTGAGGAAGTCTAAGGCATTTAATGGCTTGAGTAGTGAGTCAGAAAAATGGATGCAAATAATCTCATTAATACGGAATGTTTATTGCTTTGACATTACAGGCTCTTCTGTATTAAGGTTGGAACGATAGTTCAGGTGCCCTTTAGTTTTTCTAACAAAGGGATAATCGGGAAGTCGGTGAAACAAGAGGAACACTCTTGCTAATTCCGGCGCTGCCCCCGCAACGGTAATTGAGATTGGATAAATGCTACGCCACTGTGTATTCACGGGAAGGCGATTTGTTCAGATGTTTAGCATCTTCTCATGAGCCCGGAGACCGGCCTGATACTGCATACTAGGTTTCGCGGAGGGCGAATGCATAGCGGATTTTGACTCCTGTCAGATTTCGTCATACGTACTCTGCGTGCCTTACACTTATTTTTTAACCCTGCTCGGGTGTGAGTAAGGTGTTTGGAGATTGTAATGTCACGTGCATCAATAATTATGGCTCTTCTGTTGAGTCAATTCTCTTCTATCTATGCGCAATCATCCACAGATGAAATATTAGATACCATAGTAGTATCTGCTTCTCGAACACCGATATCGGCTGATCTTAGCGGAAGTTCATTTACTGTCATCGACCGTAATATGTTGGAACAGCGCCAATTATCTACATTATCCGAGATCCTGAGAGATGTTCCCGGCATAGCCGTTAACCGTGGAGGTGTGCAAGGTTCAACGACACAAATACGTGTTCGCGGTGCTGAAGGTAATCAGGTATTGGTGTTCATCGACGGCATAGAAGTTAATGATTTAGCACAAGGTAGTGAATTTAATTTCGCGCACTTATCAGCATCCGAAATCGAACGAGCGGAGATTATTCGTGGACCACAAAGTGCCTTGTGGGGAAGTGATGCGCTTGGAGGTGTAATTAATATTACTACTTTGCGCGGCGAGGGCGGGCTCAAATTCTCAGGGTTTGCTGAAGCAGGCTCATTTGGCAGTCGGCACAGTGGTGGGAGTATTTCAGGAGGAGCTGATAATTATCATTTCAATGTCGCCGGTTCTTATACTAAAAGTAATGGCGATAATATATCTAGAGACAACGATGAAGATGATGGCTATGAGAATGGGTCATTAACATTTTCTGCAGGTTATTCACCTTTAGATAACTTGTCCTTCGATGTTGCTGCTCGTTTTACTGAAGCGAATAATGAATTTGATGAAACAGATTTTTTTGTGACAGGTTTGCCACAGGATTCAAATAGCAAGACCCAGACGTCGCAAAACTACAGTCGATTACAGGCGGAACTATCATTATATGAAGGCACCTGGAAACATAAAGCCGGAATTGCGCTGACCAATACTGACAATGATAATTTTGCGAATGCCGCAGAGACCAGTAGTAGTCAAGGGGAGAAATACAAGTTTGATTATCAGAGCAGTTTGTTCCTTGATACACCTGGATTCTTCAATTCGGCGCATATTCTTACCTTCGCTTTAGAGCATGAGATCGAAGAGTTTACTCAGCGAGGCGCAATCGCGTTTGGCAGTGATCCAAATCAGGATTTAGAAACCGATAGTTCAGGCATTGTTGGGGAATACCGCATAACCTTTTCAGATAAATTATCCTTGTCAGGCAGTGTGCGAAGGGACAACAATAGCGATTTCCTGAATGCGACAACTTATCGCGCAACTGCAGCATATAAGCTTGATGAATATGATACACGTTTCCATGCAAATTATGGAACAGGTGTAAAAAATCCAACGTTTACGGAGCGATTTGGATTTTTTGCCTCGTCCTTGTTTTCTGCTTTTGTTGGCAATCCTAATCTTAAACCGGAAGAATCGAGGGCTTGGGAAATTGGTGTGGATAAAGGTTTTTTTGAAAACAAGTTTACTCTTGGTTTAACCTATTTTGATGAAAGACTTAAAGATGAAATTAACGGTTTCTTCTTTGATTTAACAACCTTCACGACAACAGCCATAAATGAAGCCGGCGCCAGTAGACGTAAGGGAATTGAACTGACGGGACGAGCGATATTGAGTGAGGCTTTGAGTATTACAGGCAACTATACTTATTTGAATGCCAAACAACCCGATGGGATCGGCGGACTGGAAAGAGAAGTGAGGAGACCAGAGCATATAGCTAATATAAACGCTAATTACAATTTTTCTGATAATCGAGCCAATATTAATCTAAACGTTAATTATAATGGTAGACAGGATGATTTCTTTTTTTCTCCCCCTTTATTCGCGAGAGATACGGTTTCTCTGAAGAGTTTTACTTTAGTGAATATTACAGGTTCATACAAACTGAATAATTTAATTACCCTGTATGGAAGAATTGAAAATATGCTCGATGATCACTACGAGGAAGTATTTGGTTTTCAAGGACTGGGAATTGGTGTTTTTGCCGGCATTAAGATCGTCGTTAATCCCTAAGAAAACGAGGAAAGATGATAGAACTTGATGTGATTTTGGAAGCGATATGCTCTTTGTCGCGACGGGAAGACTGTTGTTGACTATTTTTCTGACTCGACTTTGTTATCTTGACAAATAGTGTCGATGACAACGTTGTCGATATAGATTTCATCACGAGTGTGAGGAAGAATCCTAACGTTTTCAAACAGGGGGCAATTCTCAGAATCGAACACAAAGGTTCGCTCTAACCATCCATTCGGCAATAATGCACTTTGATATTCATAGTTCGCCTGTATATAGGTGTAATCGGTACTTTTATCTCGAGGAAGTATCAATATTTTTACTTTAGGATGTTTATTATAAGTAGTATATGTGATCTGCACTATGGTTTCTTTTGATGTTGCCTTCTCTGAGAATATGCCGGGGATAATAAACGCAATAGATGAAAAATCGCTTGAGTCATCTTTCAATCGCCACACGCCCTGTCTGCCGTTGTACTCCTCCAACCAATCGATTTTATCGGTCATTGGCCACATGGTTTTATATTCAACACAAATACCAGTTTGTTGCTGATAAGGGTTATCCACTTTATCTGGTGAACCACGATGACCCCATGGTGTTTTATTATCATCTAATGACCGACAAGCAGTTTGAGTTTCTTTGATTATGGTGTCTGCTGCAAATTTGAATCCCCACGATTGAAAAGTTGATCCTTCCATTCCACGCCAGGAGGGTGGATCAAGGTCATCGCCACGAGCCGGACAGGGTATAAGGAAGAGAGAGATAAGAAATAAATAATAGTGCATATTGGCTTAACAATGCTTACACACGTTATCTTGAAATGGAAAAATAGTAGTAGGCGGACATATGTTCATCTGCTCAAGTTAAGCATAGATAAACAGGTGCCCGAAAACATAATAATAACAATCAGGACTTAAATTCGTTCAGAACCTGTTTGGCTATGATCAATTTTTGTACTTCTGATGCGCCTTCATATATCCGTAATGCGCGGATCTCGCGGTACAATTCTTCAACTTTTTCACCGCGTTTAACACCACGGCCACCAAATAATTGCACAGCCTGATCGATCACTTCCTGGGCAGATTCTGTCGCATATAATTTTGCCATCGCAGCTTCACGCGTGACGCGCTCTGCGACACAATCTTTTGTCCAGGCTGCTCGATACACCAATAAGGCACTGGCATCGATAGCCAGGGCCATATCTCCCAGTTTAGCCTGGGTTAATTGTAAATCAGCAAGGGGCGCGCCGAATATCTGCCTTTCTGAGCTATGCTTTATGGCTTCATCCATCGCTCTACGAGCAAAGCCGAGGGCCGCCGCACCCACCGTGGAGCGAAAAATATCGAGTGTTGCCATCGCAATTTTAAATCCTTCACCTGATTGCCCCAGCATGTTCTCTTTGGAGACGAGACAATTTGTGAATTTTAAGCTTGCGAGTGGGTGAGGAGCTATCACCTCAATGCGTTCTGTCACTTCAAGACCCGCTGTATCAGCATCGACCACAAAAGCACTTAAACCTCTAGCGCCCGGGGCATCACCTGTACGTGCAAAAACAACATAATAATCTGCAATACCGCCATTAGATATCCAGGTTTTTTCACCGTTCAATATATAATCGTTGCTAGTAAGTGTGGCCGAAGTTGATAAGGCTGCCACATCGGAACCCGCATCTGATTCAGACAGAGCAAACGCTGCGATCTTCTTACCCTCACGAACGGCAGGTAAATAGTCGTTTTTTATTTGCTGTGACCCATACAAAGTGATCGGACCACTGCCGAGGCCTTGCATAGCAAAAGAAAAATCCGCCAGGCCGGAATAATAGGCCAGCGTTTCCCGAATTAGACAAAGCGATCGAACATCAAAATATTTGGGGCCGCCAGCACCGGGTGCAGGTGCGCAATATTTGAGCCAATTCCCGCTGGCCAATTTGCCAACAAGTTCCCTACACGCGTCATCAAGGTCGTGATGATTTATGTCTGTTAAGTTCGATTTAGCCCAATCAGCAAGCTCGCTTGCTAATTGACCGTGCGCCTCTTCAAAAAAGGGCCAGCTAAGAAAAGTACGATCAGCCATTAGTCACCTTTGAAATCAGGTTTTTCTTTATTCACAAATGCCGTATAGGCGCGTGTAAAATCTTCTGTTTGCATGCATATCGCCTGTGCCTGGGCTTCAGATTCGATTGCCTGTTCTATTGACATATTCCACTCCTGGCGCAACATGGTTTTGGTAATGCCATGTGCGAAAGTGGGGCCTTCAGCCAGTTTACTCGCTATCGTCTTTACTTCCTCAAGAATGACCTCCGCTGAATACAGTCGATTGTAAAAACCCCAACGTTCACCTTCTTCCGCACTCATGCTTCTGCCGGTAAAAAGCAGTTCCGCTGCACGACCCTGACCGATAATCCGTGGCAGGATGGCGCATGCACCCATATCGCATCCAGCGAGACCGACACGAGTGAATAAAAAAGCAGTTTTTGCTTCGGGGCTTGCGTAACGTAGATCACTCGCCATGGCGATGATTGCGCCTGCACCGACACATATGCCGTCTACCGCCGCAATAATGACCTGCGGACAATTAATCATGGCTTTGACCAGATCGCCTGTCATGCGCGTGAATTCCAACAGACCTTTCATATCTTTTTTAGTTAATGGGCCGATGATGTCATGCACATCACCACCCGAACAAAAATTACCGTCAGCGCCAGAAAATACGACAGTCTTTACGTCATCTGCATAGTTAAGTTGTCGGAAGAGATCGCGCAATTCGGCGTAGGATTCAAAAGTCAGCGGGTTTTTTCTCTCGGGTCGATTCAAGGTAATACGAGCAACACCGGAGTCACATTGCCAATCGAAGTGGCTAGCCTTGTAATTTTGCATATTCATCTTGTTGATTTTCCAAATTTAGCTTTAAGTTTATCGCCAGCCTGAGTCAGTTGTTCAGTAATTTGCTGAATTTCATCGACAGTTAGTTCGTCAAAGGCTTGCGCTATCCATTGTTCATGTTGAAGCGCCATTTGTTTAAATGCCTTCTTGCCTTTTTCACTTAGCGTTATTAATTGTATTCGGCGATCCGTGGGAGAGAGCAGACGTTCAACATAGTCGTCCCGCACCAGGCGGCCTACAACGCCGGTGATATTGCCATTGGACACCATCAGTTGATTAGATAATTCAGTCATGGTCAGCGGCTTTCCCACATAATCGAGCTCGGCAAGCACGTCAAATTGGGGCAAGGTAATGCCAAACTCTTCTCTTAATTTTGAACGAACATGCTGTGCCAGCATAGATTTACAGGCGAGTAGCCTCAACCATAACCTCAATGCTTCTTTAGCATGCTTGTTATCAGATCCGACGGGAGAAAGATTCGCGTTCATGCCTGGGTCGCGCCACCGGTAATGGGGATAGACTGACCGGTTATAGACTCACTTCCGGGCAGACATAACCAGGCAACGCTTGCCGCCACTTCTTCAGGTTCAATAAAGCGATGTTGAGGACTTGCACTTTTCAATTGATTTTCCGCCTCATCCCGACTTAG
>JBLIML010000181.1:0-8077 GCA_047638675.1 Planctomycetota bacterium
GAACTTGGCGTGTTGTTTCGGCGTGGCGATGCGCTACAGACGTTGAATGAGGTAAAGACGATTGCTTTGGACAAGACGGGAACGCTGACTGAAGGCCGCCCAGAACTAACGGATCTAACATTAATGAAGGGGTTTGAGGAATCCGATGTTTTGCGCCTTGTCGCCTCTGTTGAGGTCATGTCCGAACACCCCATTGCGGCGGCCATTGTTCGGCGTGCAAAGAAGGATGGTTTGTCCTTAGTACCGGTTGAAATGTTCAGTTCTATCACCGGTTACGGTGCTAGTGCCGTCATTGATGGTAGAAAAATCTTAGTAGGTGCTGACCGACTTATGGTCCGCGAAGGTATCACGCTTGATGATGTGCGTGGCGTTGGCGAAAATCTGGGGCAGCAAGGTAAAACACCTCTTTATGCTGCTATCGACGGACAACTTGCGGCGATTATCGCTGTGTCTGATCCTATAAAATCGGGTACAGCACAGGCGATTACAGCCTTGCATGATTTGGGCTTTAAGGTCGCGATGATCACGGGTGACAACAAAGGAACAGCTAATGCGATTGCGGCAAAGCTAGGTATTGATGAGGTTGTGGCTGAAGTGCTTCCCGAAGGTAAAGTAGCAGCAATCGAACAACTACAAGTTGGCGCACGTAAGGTTGCGTTCGTTGGGGATGGCATCAACGATGCGCCTGCACTCGCCCACGCAGATGTCGGTATCGCGATTGGCACTGGCACTGATGTGGCAATCGAGGCGGCAGACGTCGTACTAATGTCCGGCGATTTGAAAGGGGTAGTCAATGCCCTGCACGTCAGCCAGCTGACAATGCTCAACATCCGTCAGAATCTGTTTTGGGCATTTGGCTACAATGCCTTGCTGATTCCGGTCGCCGCTGGTGTGTTCTATCCCTTGTTTGGGTTGATGCTGTCGCCCGTCCTTGCTGCTGGGGCAATGGCACTTTCCAGCGTGTTCGTGTTATTCAATGCACTTCGCTTGCGCTGGATCACCCCAAAGCTCGCTGAGTCTCAATCAAGTGTCAGCACAGACCCTGACTTTGTGCCAGCAGCTGCTGAATAGGAGTTTTCAGATGAATATTGGAGATGTATCTAAACGCGCTGGTTTACCGCCAAAGACAATCCGCTACTACGAGGATATTGGATTGGTGACTCCCTCGCGAGACACGAACGGCTATCGCAATTTTCGAGATAGCGATATGCACAAGCTTGCGTTTATGGGTCGCTCTCGTGCCTTGGGATTCACAATAGAAGATTGCCGAAACCTATTGGCGCTTTGGGATGACCAAGATCGTGCCAGTGCTGATGTACGGCGGATTGCGAAACAGCACTTGGTGCAGATCGAAAGCAAAATAGCGGATCTGCAAGCCATTCGGGATACTCTCTCCCATCTGGTCCAAGAATGCGCGGGTGATGAACGCCCTGATTGCCCAATTTTAAAGACATTAGAAAAATTTCCAATGTAATAATGATGGAACTCTTCAAAGAACATTTAAATCGATTTTTGTAGTAGCTCTTAACCATTGCCAATTTTTAAAAAGGGGGTTTAGAGCAGGGCTTAGAAAAATGCAGGGTTTATTTACCCGAAGAAGTCATTCAGGGTTGAATTTAATATAACTAGAATTTAGCTGTCCTGAACGGTAGTGGTGTAGTCCAAACCCTTATTATTTGTCGGTCTAGTGTCGGACCACACCAAGCACTTTTACTAGAATAATGGTTTTTCGTTTGATTGGGTTGAAAATCCGATTTTTTTGCATATCCGTAGGATTCGAATGTAAAGACAGAGTAGATTTATCTACAAAGCAGTCTATTCTGCGTTATAGATCGTCGGAGCCACAATTCTCATGTTCGAGAATTTCCTGCTCTAACCAATTACGAAGGATAACGATGTCTTTTCGCTGCCCTTGCGCTTCCGGGTAACACAAATAGAAACTGTTGCCCAACGACAGGTTGAGATCAAATGGGGCAATAACTCGTCCCGCGGCAATATCCGGTGCCGAGAGAGTCCGCCAGCCCAAAACTACGCCTGCACCATCAATAGCAGCCTGCAATCCGTGATCTGGTAAGCTGAAATGAGTGCCACGCGATGCATCTACACCTGTGGCGCCTGCCGATTTCAACCACGTCTCCCAGGTTGGTGCCTCAGAGTCATAGTCCATAGAATGGTTGTGCAGGAGCACATGGTTGCGAAGATCATCTGGAGTATCGAGTGGGTTGGATCCTTCGAGTAACCGCGGACTGCACATGGGCGTTACCGACTCATCGAAAAGCTTAATCACCTTCAATCCTGGCCAGTTTCCGTGCCCTAATCTAATGACTGCGTCATAGTCATCACGTTGAAAGTCGATCAGCCCCAGCCCAGTTGCTATTCGCACATCGATTTTCGGATGTAGCGCATAAAATCGTTGTAATCGAGGGATCAACCACATAACTGCAAAGGTTGGCGCGACGCTCAACGTCAGAGTTCCGCGGGAGTCATGGTCGATTACACGCTCCATCGCCTTGTCAAGTTGAAGGAAAACGTCACTGAGTTCAGATAAGAGAGACTGCCCTGATTCTACCAACACTAATCCTCGCGTTCTGCGCCGGAAAAGTGGAAAGCCCAGGAACTCCTCAAGCTTCTTCACTTGATGGCTCACGGCAGCTGGCGTTACTGACAGCTCATCGGCAGCTTGCACAAAGCTCAAGTGGCGCGCTGAGGCCTCGAATACACGAAGCGCATTGAGTGGATAAATTCGTCGGGACATATGTTTGCCTAAGTATTTCTAAGTCTGCGCGAGAATTCGTCGTTTGTCGAGGACTGAAAATAGGCTTAAAACGTACACCTGGCTGAGGGACTAAACAGGTTCGGCTTAAATCTTTTAACTCATCGATGGAGAGATGATCCATGAAAAACACGACTGAATCTAAAGCATACACGGTGAAGGAAGTAAGTCTTACTCTTAATGAAACTTATCCCGAATCAACCTACGGTGCTGTTCCAACGCTGGACCCATACGACACAGTAGATATGTACAGCCCGTTTGACGAAGTGGATTTGGGTGCAGTTCCTGGGGTACTGGATGCCTACCTCGACCACCATCAGCGACAGTGGCTGTAGGACTCATAGCCATGCAGCATTTACCAGTTCCGCCATTTACTTACGAAACCGCGCTCGAAAAAGTTCAAGTGGCTGTAGACGCCTGGACCACGCGTGATCTTGAGAAGATAGTTTTACTCTGTTCCCCGATCTGTCTTTGGCGCAGCGGTAATGACTCATTTCAAGGTCGTGCAGCGATTAGATATTTCCTCAATAAAAAATTGATGCTCGCCACTCAGTATCAGTTAATGACGGAACTGTGGGTGTTTAACGGCAATCGGCTGTCAGTGCGTTTTGAATGTGAAAGAAAACATACCTCCAGCGGCAAATGGTATCGGAGCCACGGAAACGAACATTGGGAATTTGATTCGGATGGGTACATGACTCAGCGTGACATGAGCACTAACGATACGTCTATCTCAAGCGGCCAACGTCGTTTGGGATCTACAAACACTTAACGAAGGTGACAAAACTATGAAAATCAATGTGTAACTCGATACCCCACAAGCTATTGGCATCAACGATTTCGGTGAACGGTTAGCTTTTTAATTATTTATTTTGGAGAATAGAAATGAGAGTACAAACTATGAGTAAGACAACGTTATGGCTTTCCCTTGGGATGCTAGTTTTAGTCGGTTTTCAATCGCCAGCAAGCGCTGAAAACGAGCTTAACGTCAATTATCAAACGATTACCGTGGAAAACGTCGATATCTTCTATCGTGAAGCGGGCGACCCAAGCAAGCCCACCATATTGTTGCTGCATGGCTTTCCAACGTCATCGCACATGTTCCGCAATCTGATACCAGCGCTTTCCGATCGGTTTCATGTTATCGCCCCCGACTATCCCGGATTCGGTAACAGCTCTAAACCTGATGTCAAAGATTTCGACTACAGCTTTGATCACCTGGCCGTTTTAATGGGCAAGCTGGTCGAAAAACTCGAAATCAAAAAATACAGTCTCTACCTAATGGATTACGGTGCACCCATCGGTTTCCGACTCGCGGCTGCCAATCCGGGACAGATCGATTCACTGATCATTCAAAACGGCAATGCTTATGATGAGGGTCTGGCCGAATTTTGGGATCCCATCAAAAAATATTGGAATGATCGCAGCTCGGAAAATGCGGCACCACTGGCGAATTTCATTACGCTCGAAGGCGTTAAATGGCAATACACCCACGGTGTCCGTAACGAAGCGAAAATCAGTCCTGACAATTGGAATGTTGATATTAGGCACCTGTCTCAGGAAGGAAATCCAGCGATACAACTTCAATTGTTTTACGACTATCAAAACAATGTTCCTCATTATCCCGCTTGGCAAGCATATTTTCGTAAGCACCAACCTCCGACCTTAATCGTTTGGGGTAAAAACGACTACATCTTCCCAGCGTCAGGTGCTTATCCCTACCAGCGCGATCTGAAGAATCTGGAATTTCACCTCCTTGATACTGGACATTTTGCCCTTGAAGAAGATGGTCAGTTGATTGCTGACTATATTCTCAACTTTTTATCCACAGATAACTCATAGGATAGGCACTTGCAGGGGTCGGATCCCAGTCACAGCGACTAACATTCGCCTGGGATCCGCCCCTTTAACCAACATGAATCAAATCGGAGAAAGCCATGACTTCAGATAGACCACCCTTACCACCATTCACCCGAGATACTGCCAAACTCAAGACTCGTCTAGCTGAAGATGCCTGGAATAGTCGTGATCCCGCAAAGGTGTCGTTGGCTTATACGTTGGATAGTCACTGGCGTAACCGTTCGGAGTTCCTCCAGGGACGGTCAAATATCGTCAAATTCTTGCAGCACAAGTGGGAAAAAGAACAAAACTATCGACTGATCAAAGAGCTGTGGGTTTATCAAGATAATCGGATCTCGGTCCGTTTTGTCTACGAGTGGAATGATGAGAAAGGAAGCTGGTACCGCTCATACGGAAATGAGAATTGGGAGTTCTCAGCGAGCGGACATATGCAGACGCGTATTGCGAGTATCAATGATCTAAAAATTGATGAATCCCAGAGAAAGTTTCACTGGCCTATAGGACGTCGACCTGATGAGCATCCAGGGCTATCTGAAATGGGTTTATAGCCCTTTACTTAAACAAAACTCTTAAAAATCCGGAATAACTCTTATGAATCAGAATTTTACTCAGTTTGCCTTTACCGACAGCGTAAAGAAAGTCCAGGAAGTTTATGGATCGCGCAATGCCTACGCACGCATGGAAACCTCAGAAGACCAGTATCATCTTACCGAGCGGGAGACAGAATTCATTCAGTCTCGGGATAGTTTTTACATGGCCACAGTGGGCGAGAATGGATGGCCTTATGTTCAATTTAGAGGTGGCCCTGTGGGCTTTCTCAGAATCATCGACGATACCACTCTCGGCTATGCCGACTTTCGAGGTAACCGGCAATACATTAGTACTGGGAATCTGCAGGTGGAAAGTCGGGCTGCATTGATTTTGATGGATTACGCCAATCAACGGCGACTCAAAATCTGGACCGAAGTAACTATAACTGAGGCCGATGAAGATCCCGCACTGATAAAGACGCTCGAGATGCCGGGCTACAAAGCACGAGTTGAGCGGGCGGTGTTGTTGAAGGTGCAAGCCTTCGACTGGAATTGTCCACAACATATAACGCCGCGATATACGGCAAATGAATTGGATCAAATGGAGGATTCCGCCTCGAAATGAAGGTCGAATCTTAAACTTGTAAATCAGGCGAGCTATTTCGCCTAAACATAAATCCATGTATCAATGACAGGAGTCAGATAAATGATTTTTAAAACATTAAAATTTTCAATATTAACAATTCCCTGGCCGCTCCCGCCTTAACTATTGCTGCTTTGCCTGACCCCGGTATAAATAGTACCAAGGGTCGTACGGCATTGCTGATTACCGACCCGCAAAACGACTTTCTGAGTCTGAAGGGTGCAGCTTTGGATGTCTTAGGCAAGAGTGAGACGGAAAACAACTGACCCAGTGAAAACAGGCATCTTTTTACGGTAGCTTATTTCTCAACGACTCGATTTTTCACACTATAGCAACAGAGGTTTTATGATCATGAACAAAAGTATTGAACAACAAGTTAAATCACCCGATTACACATTAACTCTTCCGTCAAAAACCATTGACGACGCCGACCCGCAAGCACGAGAAGTGCTTGAGCAAACAAAAGCAAAAATGGGAATGATTCCAAATATGTACGGGGTCATGGCAAACTCTCCGGCTATGTTGAAAACCTACGCACAAGGCTATGCGCTGTTTCGGGAAAACTCTGGTTTCACACCAGTAGAACAGGAGATTATATTCCTTACCATCAGTCGCGAGAATGAGTGTCAATACTGCATGGCGGCGCATAGTTTTGTTGCTGACAACTTTTCAAAAGTACCCATCGAAGTGACCGATTCAATTCGCAATGACGCTCCGATAGCAGACAAAAAAATGGCCGAACTGAGCGAGTTCACCCGTACGATGTTGGTATCGCGTGGTCATCCAAGTCAGGACGATGTCTTTGCATTTGTACAGGCGGGATATTCAGAGACTCACATTCTCGACATTATTCTAGCGATCTCGGTAAAAACTATCAGCAACTACGCTAACCACGTATTTAATACACCCGTCGACGCAGCATTCAGAGCTCGATCTTGGAGGGTTCTAGCTGCTGATTGAGGGTAGAGATTGACAATCTCGACCTGCCTAAAGCAAAAGTCGAGGTTGTCATCATAAAATAAAGTTTAGGTAATTATGGACAGAATACACTTCCTTATTCTTTTGAAAAATCTAGTCACTATGAAGCTGGAGATAGTAAAGTGAAACTATATAGCGCAGTGCTACTGCTCGTTTTCGCAACGGCATGGATGGCTACCGAGCATAAAGGAATTGACTTTGTTAATGTTATAGTTAGTCCATACGATAAATCTGAATGGTGTTTGGAAGTGTAGCTAAGTTCTGAGATGGTTCCCGTTATTGTTCAATACGATGAGAGTGTTGAGCAATCCACAGTCCTCGATTCGAATCGCATACTAAAATATCTAGACGCCTTTTACCCGAGCAATAATCCAATTATTTCAGATTAATTAGGTCAACGAACCGATCAAAAGTATTGGATGGATCATATTAGCAGTAATATCACACTCTATTTTTATCGAAACCTAAAGGCGAATAAAGCTGACTTTGCTCAGGATGAGACGCTATCTCTAATAGTGACTGGTTAGGCTGCACTTGCGAGAGCGATACATTGGCAACGACCCTTTTTTAGGCCACATGTAGCAGTTTTAGAAGTTCGAAAAGTTAATATCTTAATGGATTACTAGCCATTAATCATTTATCGATAGTGTCAGCAATAGAGTATTAAATTCGCTATTACACAAATTAATGAATTCATTCTATTGTTGCTAATATGACGTCAATACAGAAAAAAGCAATGTTACTGAAAGTGACTTAAAGGCCCTTCAGAAATACCCGACCATTCCACAGTCTCGGCAGTCGCGAGCCTACTGAAAATCATGCAAAGAATGTATTGTTATAGGTCGTTACCCTATGCGTAAGGTGATGCAGAAATTGAAAATAAAAGTGAAGAAGCGTATTGCTTACAAGGCCACGACTCAACATAAACACAGTGACCAGTTGGCCGTTGTGATGAATTAATATTCACACCATAGTGTTGGTTTGCATATCGTTAAAATAATATCAGTTGATTTAATTGTTTAGGTCCTGATTAAAGTTTTAACTTGCGTCAACCAAAAAGAGGTTTGTTTTTTCACAGTAATAGAGGTTCTTAATATACGAGTTGGCAGTAAAGAAATTGACTAAAGTGCAACGGATTCTGTGTTTCTACGGGTGATGTTGGTTCTTGTTGGGATACTGGGAGTATCATCAAGGTGACTGATAACTATAGATTGACTCATGCTGGGATTGACGAAATGTCTTTGTGTTGACCTGTCGTCTATAGATTATTAGTCATTCTTTATCCTCCTGACA
>JBLIML010000182.1:0-8066 GCA_047638675.1 Planctomycetota bacterium
AGCTTTTTTGGCACGTTCTGCTATTGCTTTCCCTACGTGTACCGCAGCGTCAATATTACCGCCATTTTTGACCTGACCTTTTATTTCCTTATCAACCGTTGAGGCACTGGCGAGTACCGCCGTGCTGCCTGGCGCAATAATTTGTGCATATATGTGCCTGGGTGTCCTGAAAATACATAAACGGTGCACAGCGAGTAACTCGATTTGTGATCGCGCTCTTTTTGCGCGCCGTAATCTTGATTCTTTCTTGGTCATTTTCATTATGGTCTACGTCTTCTTGGCTTCTTTGCGGATAATATGTTCATCCGCATAACGCACACCTTTACCTTTATAAGGTTCGGGTGGTCGATAGGCTCGAATGTTTGCTGCGACCTGTCCAACCTGCTGTTTGTCAATTCCTCGAATAACAACTTCGGTTTGACTTGGTGTTTCAATAGTGATGTCTTCTGGAATTTCAAAATTGACCGGATGGGAAAAACCCAGCGTCAGGTTCAATACTTTGCCCTGTACCTGTGCACGATACCCTACTCCAACAATAGTCAGCTTTCGTTCAAAACCGTCAGTTACACCAGTGACGATGTTCTGTAGAACCGCACGAGTTGTGCCCGCCAATGCATTCGCAGATTTTGATTCATCGACAGACTTGAATTTCAATGCGTTATCTTCCCGTTCCACACTTACCAGTGAATGAACCAGATGACTCAATTCGCCTTTGCCACCTTTGACAGTTATTTGCTGCCCATTGATGTTAACTTCAACACCGCCTGGCAGGTCAACTGGATAATTAGCTATTCTCGACATAGATTATTTATTCCATCAAGCAACAATACAGAGCACTTCGCCACCGATACCCTGCGCTCTCGCTGATTTGTCTGTCATCAAACCTTTCGGTGTTGAGATAATCGCGATACCCAGACCATTAAGTATGGTTGGCAAATCATCAGTAGAGCTATAATTTCTCAAACTGGGACGACTTATACGTTTGAGCATGTCAATTACAGGTTTACCTTCAAAATATTTTAACTCAACGGTCAATAATTTTTTCACCCCGTCTTCAGAAACACTAAAGCCGGTAACATAGCCTTCGTCTTTTAGAATGCCGGCGACGGCGACTTTTAACTTTGATGACGGCATAGTGACATCTCGCTTATTGCGAGCTTGCCCATTGCGTATATGGGTCAACATGTCTGAAATAGGATCCTGTAAACTCATTAAATTAGCCCAAAGTTAAAAGTAGAAAGTTCAAAGAAAAAACTCTCTACTAAATTAATTATACTTTTCACTTTATACTTTTTACTTTCCACTTTTTTCTACCAACTAGCCTTAACCAGGCCAGGCACATCGCCGCGCATAGCCGCCTCTCGTAATTTATTTCGACCCAGTCCAAACTTCCTGTAATAACCATGTGGCCTGCCAGTCAAACTACAACGATTTCTCAATCTTGAAGGACTCGCATCGCGTGGCATTTTATTCAAAGCAACTTTGGCTTCAATCCGCTCTTCCTCACTCAATTCCATATTGATAATTCTCGTCTTCAAATCAGCACGTTTGCTTGCATATTTCTTCACTATACGCTGGCGCTTTAATTCGCGATTTATCATTGATAATTTAGCCATTCCTAACTCCGCATTGGAAAATTGAACGCTTTCAGTAAAGCACGTGCTTCTTCGTCTGTACGTGCGTTTGTAGTAATAGTTATATCCATTCCACGCAAGACATCAATTTTATCGTAATCAATTTCCGGGAATATAATCTGCTCTTTCACGCCAAGACTGTAATTTCCACGACCATCAAAAGATTTCGCACTCAAGCCCCGGAAATCACGAATACGGGGGATAGCTATGGAGATCAATCTATCCAGAAATTCGTACATCCGTTCCCGACGCAAGGTCACCTTGCAACCAATGGGCCATTCTTCCCGTACCTTAAAGTTCGCTACTGATTTTCGCGCCTTGGTCACCACGGGTTTCTGTCCGGAGATTCTTGTCATATCGTCAACAGCATGCTCGATAATCTTTTTATCAGCTACCGCCTCACCTAATCCCATATTCAAGGTTATCTTGGTGATACGAGGAACACGCATTGGCGTTTTATAGCCAAACTGTTCAGTTAGCTGGCTAACAACTGTATCTTTATAAAATTCTTGTAACCTGACCATGAATCTAATTTCTTCTAATATTCTGTTTATTGAGTATCAACAACAAATCAAATATCAACTACTTCACTATTCGATTTGAAAACACGTACCTTGCGCCCATCTTCCAGATGCTTGAAACCAATGCGATCTCCCTTGTTCGCAACCGGGTTCCAGATAGCTATATTCGATATATGTATAGGCATTTCTTTCTCGATTATACCGCCAGCCGTACCTTGCATTGGATTGCCTTTTGTATGACGTTTCACCATGCCAACATTTTCGACAATTACGCGATCACGTTCCTCAATCACTCTAAGCACAACGCCACGCTTACCTTTGTCTTTCCCTGCAATGACAACAACATCATCGCCTTTTTTAATCCTATTCACTTTACAACACCTCCGGTGCCAACGAGATAATCTTCATAAACTTCTCGCCGCGTAATTCCCGAGTAACCGGTCCAAATATTCTTGTACCTATAGGCTGCAACTGATTGTTTAGTAATACCGCAGCATTTCCATCAAAGCGAATGGCTGAACCGTCTGACCGCCGTACACCTTTCCTGGTTCTGACCACTACTGCATTATAGACTTCCCCTTTTTTAACCTTACCGCGAGGGATAGCTTCTTTTATAGACACCTTGATCACGTCACCAATTTTCGCATAACGACGCTTGGATCCGCCAAGGACCTTCACACACATCATACGACGCGCTCCACTATTATCAGCGGAATCCAACATGCTCTGCATCTGTATCATGCGTACTCTCCAATCACTGTTCGGATCTTCATTATGTCTGTTATATTTCCTGAGCTTTAGACACTACTTTCTGCACACGCCAGGATTTTAATTTTGAAATGGGGCGTGATGCTTCAATAATCACAATATCTCCCTCATTGCACTCATTATTCTCATCATGAGCCAGCAGTTTTGTAGAACGCTTCATGTATTTTCCATACAAGGGATGTTTAACGGTGCGTTGAATTACTACCGCAATGGTCTTATCCATCTTGCTACTACTGACCTGCCCAGTCAGAGTCTTTGCTGTTTTTTGAGTTTCGCTCATGAGTTTGTAGTCGCTGCCATTTCCTTCAAAATTGTTTTAATTCGAGCTATATTTCTACGCACCACTTTAATCTGACTCGGTTTGCTCAATTGCCCGGATCCGTTTTGCATCCGCAAGTTAAACTGTTCACGTAATAAGTCAGCGATCATACTTTTTAGTTCTTCCGGCTTTTTTTGCCTGAGTTCTGCCACTTTCATCACAAAACTGTCCTGGTTACGAATGTCGTCTTAATCGGTAACTTTGCCGCGGCAAGCGCAAAAGCTTCGCGCGCCAGTTCCTCTGAAACACCTTCAATCTCGTAGAGGACGCTGCCCGGCTGCACCAGGGCAACCCAGTATTCAACGTTACCTTTACCTTTGCCCTGACGTACTTCAAGTGGCTTCTTTGTAATTGGTTTATCAGGAAACACCCGGATCCAAAGCTTTCCGCCACGTTTTACTTTACGAGTGATGGTGCGTCTGGCCGCCTCAATCTGGCGCGCCGTAAGGCGTCCTCTGGCAGTAGCCTTCATTCCATATTCACCAAAACTGACTTTGGCGCCAACATTTGCCAGACCGCGATTGCGGCCTTTCATCTGCTTTCTAAATTTTGTTTTTTTAGGTTGTAACACGATCCGCTTCCATTAACTTGTTGCAGGCGTAGGTTGTGGCGCAGCGACTTCTTCTTCAGCCACCTCTTCATGTGCCAATATTTCGCCTTTGAAAATCCAGACTTTGACGCCTATCACGCCATAAGTTGTGTTTGAATTTGCAACACCATAATCAATATCAGCCCTTAGCGTGTGCAAGGGTACGCGCCCTTCGCGATACCATTCTGAACGCGCAATTTCAGCACCGTTCAAGCGCCCTGCCACGTTAATTCTGATGCCTTGTGCCCCAAGGCGCATGGTGTTAGTTACTGCCCGCTTCATCGCGCGGCGAAACATAATACGTCGTTCAATTTGTTGTGCGACACTTTCAGCCACAAGAAATGCATCGAGTTCAGGCTTACGAATTTCTTCAACGCTCACTGTCGCCGGAACACCCATCATTTTCGATATATCGTTTCTCAGGCGATCAATATCTTCACCTTTCTTGCCAATCACGATACCTGGTCTGGCCGTGTGAATGATTATCCGTGCATTATTTGCGGGTCGTTCGATCTGTATTCGACTGACTGAAGCGTTTGCAAGTTTTTTACGCACATATTCACGCACGCGCAAATCGGTACCCAAATAATTCGCATAATCTTTTGAGTCCGCATACCATTTAGACGTCCAGTCTTTAATGATGCCGAGTCGTATTCCAATTGGATGTACCTTTTGTCCCATCAGCTTGCTCGCTCTTCAGATTCTGCCACTGTTATTGTCAGATGACTCATACGTTTTATAATCCTGTCAGCTCGTCCTCTGGCACGGGGTCGCAGACGTTTTAACGTTGGACCTTGATCCACACAGATAGAAGAGACCTTTAATTCGTCTATATCTGCACCATCATTGTGCTCAGCATTCGCTATCGCAGACTCCAGAACTTTCTTGACAATAACAGCGCCCTTCTTATTGCTAAACGCGAGTATGTTCAAGGCTCGATCCACTGGTAGGCCACGAATTTGGTCGGCAACCAGACGCATTTTCTGCGGCGATATCCTTGCATATTTTAATGTTGCTTTTGTAGTCATAAGCTAATTAACTTTTCTTATCAGCGGTATGACCACGATAGGTTCGAGTAACTGCAAATTCACCCAATTTATGACCTACCATGTTCTCTGAGATAAAGATCGGCATATGATCTCTCCCGTTATGTACAGCTATCGTCAGTCCCACCATGTCAGGTAATACCATAGAGCGTCGCGACCAGGTTTTCAGCGGTCGCTTGTCGTTATTTTGTTTTGCTGTCTCCACCTTTTTCATCAGGTGATGATCAACAAAAGGGCCTTTTTTTACTGAGCGTGGCACTGGTTTCTCCTATTATCCTTCACTTCTCTTGCTTACTTTTTATTGCTACGCTTACGTACGATCATACTATCTGTACGCTTATTCTTACGTGTCTTGTAACCCTTTGCTGGCACACCCCAGGGGCTAACAGGATGTCGGCCACCGGAAGTACGACCTTCACCTCCACCATGAGGATGGTCTACCGGATTCATGGCCACACCACGTACCGTCGGTCGAATACCTCTCCAACGCTTAGCTCCAGCTTTGCCCAACTGACGCAAAGAATGTTCACCATTGCCTACTTCACCCATCGTAGCTCGGCAATCTCCCAACACCTTACGCATCTCGCCCGATCGTAACCTCAATGTTGCATGTGCACCTTCTCGCGCAACGAGTTGCGCACTGGTTCCTGCGCTGCGTGCTATCTGGGCACCTTTACCAGGTTTTAATTCAATACAATGAACGGTGGAGCCGACGGGAATATTTCGTAATGGCAAGCAATTACCAGCCTTGATCGGTGCCTGATCCCCAGACATCAATTCTGTTCCCTGAGCTACGCCATTGGGAGCGATGATATATCGACGCTCACCATCTACGTACAATAACAATGCAATATTTGCACTGCGGTTTGGATCGTATTCAAGCCGTTCTACTTTTGCCGTAATACCATCCTTGTCACGTTTGAAATCAATAATCCGGTAACGCTGTTTAGCGCCGCCACCGCGATGGCGAACGGTAATTCGTCCGGCATTATTGCGACCGGCAGTTTTACCTTGCTTTTCCAGCAAGGGTTCATAAGGCGCACCTTTATACAGATCCGGATTAACAACCCTGACTACGCCACGGCGGCCGGGTGAGGTAGGTCTTGGTTTTACTAAAGGCATCTTATTACACTCACTTTATCAAGCACCGATATAATCAATATCGAAACCAGGCTTCAACTTAACATAAGCCTTTTTCCAATCGGAACGACTACCGCTCACATTTTTAAATCTTTTTTGTTTACCTTTTACTACACAGACCTGAACGGATTCCACTTCAACTGTAAACATAAGTTCCACCGCTTGCTTAATTTCAGGCTTACTGGCGTTCTTTACCACTTTGAACACATACTGGTTATGCTTATCGCCAAGCAAAGTGCTTTTTTCTGTGATACGTGGCGACAGCAGCACTTTCATCAATCTTTCGCTATTACTCATGACAACCATGCCTCTACTTTTTCCAGTGCACTTCTGGTAATCAACACCTTGTCAAAACCAATGAGTGAATAGGGATCGATCTCAGTGGTATCTATAATATCCACTCGCGGAATATTTCGAGTAGCCAAATACAAATCTTTGGTCACTTCATCTGTAATGATCAGGACTCCAGTGAGCTGCATTTCTGCCAGCTTCTTAATCGCATCTTTTGTCTTCGGCCCATCAACGGCAAACTCCTCGACAAAGACAACGCGATCTTGTCTGATCAACTCGGACAAAATAGATCGCATGGCACCGCGATACATTTTTTTGTTAACTTTCTTTGAGTGATCACGTGGTTTTGCCGCAAAGGTAACGCCACCACCGCGCCACAGCGGGCTACGGATAGTACCTGCTCGAGCTCGACCCAGGCCCTTTTGCTTAAAAGGCTTTCTACCACCACCCCTGACAGCAGAGCGATTTTTTTGCGCTTTGGTGCCAGCGCGTGACGCCGCCGTATAGGATGTCAAAATCTGATGCACCAATGGCTCATTGTAGGCAACCCCAAAGATAGCCTCGGAGACTTTCACTTTGCCAGCTTTGCCATCAGAATTATGTAATGTAAGTTCCATAGTGCTCATCTCATCTTCGGGACTTCACAGCCGGTTTCACAATCACTTTGCCGCCTTTAGCACCAGGTACAGCACCCTTGATCAATAACAAGTTTCGTTCTTGATCTACGCGCACTACAACCAGGTTCTGACAGGTACGACGAACATTGCCCATGTGTCCCGCCATTTTTTTACCTTTAAATACCCTGCCTGGTGTCTGGCATTGACCGATGGAACCCGGAGCACGGTGAGAAACTGAGTTCCCATGTGAATTACGCTGATGAGAAAAATTATGACGTTTGATAACGCCGGCGTAGCCTTTACCTATGCTTGTGCCGGTAACGTCTACTATTTGCCCATTTTCAAATATATCTACTTTAATCTCGGCACCGGGTGTCAAATCCTCTCCCTCGCCATCTTCCAGGCGAAACTCCGTCAATCCTTCCGCAGTTTCAATTTCTACTTTCGACAGTGTTCCTGACCTGGGCTTATTAATAAGACTCTTGCGTTTCTCACCCCAGGCAAGTTGAACCGCGCGATAACCTTGTCCAGCAGAATCAGTCATGCATGCCACCCTGTTTGGGGTAGCTTCAATCACTGTCACGGGCACAGACTGACCATCTTCTGTGAAGATCCTCGTCATACCGCGCTTTTTGCCAATTATCCCGATAGTCATTGTTAAATTTTCCGATAATTCCTGTCTATAATTCCTGAAATCAATTGCATCAATTCAATTTGATTTGTACATCGACACCGGCTGCCAGGTCGAGCTTCATTAATGCATCTACCGTTTTCTCGGTTGGATCAATAATATCCAGCAAACGTTTATGTGTTCGTATCTCATATTGATCCCGAGCATCTTTATTAACATGCGGTGAAGTCAAGACTGTGAAACGCTCTTTTTTGGTTGGCAGAGGAATAGGTCCTTTGATCTGAGCACCCGTGCGACGTGCAGTCTCCACAATCTCTCGTGTAGACTGATCGATTAAACGGTGATCAAATGCCTTTAGTCGAATCCTGATTATTTGCTGGTCTGCCATTTCCTTTCCTAAGTTGAAAGTAAAAAGTAAAAAGTGAAAAGAAAAGACTTTACACCAAGCCCTCTCTCCTTTCGTGTATCACTTGCTACATCTCTATAAATCATCAATCTTTCTACTCTCTT
>JBLIML010000183.1:0-8039 GCA_047638675.1 Planctomycetota bacterium
ACAATAAGTATGCTGGAAGCAAAAATTGAAGAGAAAAATATCTGCCTGCAAAGACAGGGTTGGGATCACGACCAGGAATTGGAAGTAGACCCCGATTTGATGGAACAGGCCTTATATTGTTTATTAGCAAATGCTGTTGAAGCCTCGGAAGAGGGTGGCAGTATTTTTCTGACTTTACGTAGAGGAGAGGCGCATTTTCAATTTAGCATAAGAGACAATGGACCGGGATTACCCTTTGAGCCACAACAGGGGAATCTTGAACCGGGGCCTTCAACTAAAAAATTTGGTACAGGTCTTGGTATACCAGTGGCATTCAAGATATGTCAAAGTCATGGCTGGGAATTATCGTTTAACAGTGATGAAAGCGGGACCGAAGCTGTGATTACCTGCATAAACAAAGCAAACGAATTCAACTAATATGACATTTAAAAGTAACTCATCATTTGAAGCCTCTGTCGTTCCGATTCTAAAGAAGCGCATACTTCTTGTCGAAGATGAAGAGGTTTTTGCACGAGCGGTACAAAAGAAACTGACACGGGCTGGATATGTCTGCGATGTAAGTGGGTCATTGGCAGCGGCACGGGTCGCTTATGAAGAATCTTTGCCCGATTTGATTTTGCTCGACATGCGCCTTCCCGATGGATCTGGTCTTGAGCTCCTGGAAAGTATCCGCGAAAAGAATAAAACCCCGATGGCTGTATTAGTCCTGTCTGCCTATGGCGAAATTGAAGATGCCGTGTCAGCAATGAAACTTGGGGCATCGGACTATCTGAAAAAACCTATCGATCTGGATGAGTTGCTGGTTAATGTTAAAAAGGTGCTGGATCGAGAGGAATTGACGCGTAAATTGGCTTACTCAAGCAAACGCGAGCAACATGCCACAGAGGGCGTGGATTTTCTGGGTACTTGCCAGCCAATTGAAGAGGTCAGAAAACAGATACATCTTATTTCTGAGTTAAGTCATGCAAGCAACACTGTTCCACCCACAGTTTTGATTCTGGGCGAAACTGGCAGTGGAAAAGATGTCGCAGCCAGGTTATTGCATGCGAATAGCAATCGACATGATAAACCCTTTGTTCATGTGGATTGCGCGAGCTTGCCTAAGGACTTGATTGAAGCTGAATTGTTCGGCCATGAAAGAGGCGCATTTACAAATGCACATATTAGTAGAACCGGTTTGATAGAAGCCGCAGAAGATGGTGTGTTATTTCTGGACGAAATTGGTGAGTTGCCTCTGGATCTGCAATCAAAGTTATTGGCAGTGCTCGAGAGACGCACTATTCGTAAAGTTGGCACCTCACAGGAGCTCCCCATTGCTGCCTGGATTATGGCGGCAACCAATCGAGAGATCGCAGAACTGGTGAGTGCAGGGGAATTTCGCTCAGATCTGTATTATCGATTGAATGTACTTACCATAGGATTGCCAGCTCTGGCCGATCGAGGGGATGATATCATTTTGTTGGCCAATCACTTTGCCGGACAAACAGCAAAGCGCTACGGTCTTAACACGCCAATATTCACCAAATCGAGTGAACGTGAAATGACCGTCTACTCATGGCCGGGTAATGTGCGTGAATTAAAGCACATGGTTGAGCGAGCAGTCTTACTCAGCGGCGGTAGCCGCATCTCCCCGGATAGGCTGCAATTGCCGGGTATGGGCGTCTCATTAGATTCGGAGGATACCTTGCTAGATGAAAATGCAACATTGGGATCTGCTGAACTGACATTGATTAAACAAGCGATGCAACGAACTAATGGCAATGTCTCGAAGGCGGCAAGAGCGCTTGGTGTTACCCGGATGGCGCTGCGTTATCGCTTAAAAAAATATAATCTGTGATGTCCGGAAGGCAATCTATAGATTATTACGACTCTTCTTTTTGCGAGGAAAAAGTGGAAGTAGAGATGATATTCAATGGAGTTTCATCCTTGGCCGGGCGTGTCGAGTCAGTGTATTAGCGATTGTTGTTAATCCTGTCCGAAGATACCCGTGTAGTGCCACTTGATGCATTTTATAAAGTGAAATGTAAACAAAGCGGGCAAATATTCCTTCAATAAATACGCTTTTAGACCAGACCCTTGCAATATTTCCCATTAAACTACCTACTGTCGAGTATTGGCTCATGTTAATCAAGGAACCATAATCAGTATAGTTGTAAACAGGTAAATTAGTGTCATTATTAAGGCGCTTTTTCATGGACTTGAGTAACATCGAGGCTTGCTGATGGGCTGCTTGAGCACGTGGTGGGACGTTGATTTTTTCATCGCTCCCGGGACACGCAGCACAATCACCGAAAGCAAAAATACTATCGTCTTTCGTAGTTTGTAATGTTCGTTTAACTTCAAGTTGATTTAACTGATTGCAATCCAGACCGTCTATACTCGCCAGAAAGTCTGGTGCTTTTATACCAGCAGCCCAAACCTTGATATTTGCGAGAACAAACTTGCCACTTTCTGTATGAAAACCTGTTTCTGTAGCCTGAGTAATACGTTCGTTAGTCAGTATTTCAATTCCTATATCCTGCAACTGTCTATGAACTTTGTCACTTAAGCGCTCTGGCAGTCCGGGGAGAATGCGTTCTGCAGCTTCAATAATGGTTATCTTCAGATGTTTATCTGCGTCAATACGATCCAGACCAAATTTGATCAGTTGACGCGTAGAATCATGGAGTTCTGCCGCGAGTTCGACTCCGGTAGCACCCGCACCAGCGATAGCGATATGCAACTGCCCCTCACTCAGAGAGCTGTTCTGCGTATGTGCGGTGTAACAACTACGCAGAAGGTGTTGATGAAAATGGTTAGCCTGACTTTGTTGGTCAATAAAATGGCAGTGTTCTTTGATACCTTTAATTCCAAAGTCATTCGAAACACTGCCCACTGCGAGGATAAGAGTATCGTATTGAAAACGGCGAGCCGGAATATATTCCTTGCCGTCCATATCCAGCGTTGGCGTAGTTGTGATTTGCTTGTTACTTTTGTTTACGTTATCGACTCGCCCCAGGCGAAAACGAAAATGATGCCAGTTTGCCTGGGCGAGATAACTCAATTCATCTTCATGGGAATTCAGGGTGCCAGCGGCGACTTCGTGCAACAAAGGCTTCCACAAATGTGTCAAACTTGCGTCAATCAGTGTAATTTCCGCAAGCCTCTTTTTGCCTAGCGAATCACCAAGTCGAGTAGCGAGTTCCAGCCCACCTGCACCGCCACCTACAATAAAAATACGGTGTAATGATTCAGGAGGCGTTGTAGTTGTTGGCGTATTATTCAAGTTGGGAACATTAAAGTTAATGAGTAGTATCAGACTGAGTTATAATAACAGCTAATATCCTATTATATGATGAATAAGCTAACGGAGTTTCCAATGGATCAAAAGACTCAAACCGAAATTGAAGCGGCAGCATTCAGGCGACTGGTTCAACATTTACAAGATAACACCGATGTTCAAAACATCGACCTGATGAATCTCGCTAATTTTTGTCGTAACTGCCTGTCAAAATGGTACCGCTCTGCTGCGGAAGAACAGCGTATAGAAATAGATTACGAGCAGGCCAGAGAAATTATTTACGGCATGCCTTATGCCGAGTGGAAGGAGAAATACCAGACGGAAGCAAGCCCGCAACAGAAGGAAAAGTATGCAGCAAGTCACGACAAGAGCTAAATTCAGGTTTTCAATACTAGATTATAACTGTTAAACCCCACAGTTATACACGTGGGTAAATGGAAGAAAAATATCTGCAAGCCAGCTAAGGCATAATTGCCGAGCATTGTTCGGCAGATGGCCCGATTTTTTTCAATTGATGGTGTGATCAAAAGTATTGGTGCCGGATGACGGATTCGAACCGCCGACCTATGGTTTACAAAACCACCGCTCTACCAACTGAGCTAATCCGGCGCACATGAAAATCCTTGCCAGGTATTCGAGCTAGCCCTGCAGGGTGCACAAAATATAAGATTGACCAGTCAAATACAAGCCCATTTAGAGATATTTCGGCTGAGAGAACGAAATGTTAATTGTGGTGTCTACAATGCTGTAAAGATTCGTTCCTGAGAGAGCGCTGAAAACAATCTTGTTGCTAGTTTCTCGAAGCGTATATATTTATCGAGAGCATTAATTAACTGAGCCAATCATTTGATTTCTATATATTAACGGATTAACATCTCTTTCTCGCCTATTCATGCTTAGCCAGCCCATATTGTAATTTGTAGTAATCAAGGTTTTATGAATATATTAATCATTGATGATTCGCCAGATTTTCGGGCGCTTCTACGTCTGTATTTATTCAAAGAGCTCGCTAGTCCAAATATTGAAGAATACGATCTCGAAAATATGGGAAAGCCAGCGGATAATTTTGATTGGTCTCGTTATGATATTTTGTTTCTCGATTATCAGTTGGATCAGGAGGAAGATGGGCTAGCCTGGCTGAAAGAATTTCGAAAAATCAGGGGCTTCCCACCCACTGTCGTTCTCACTGCCGAAGGTGATGAATATATTGCCGTACGTGCTGTTAAACTTGGCGCTGCAGATTATATTAACAAAAAGGATATATCGCCAAAGCGATTAAAAGAGATGGTGGAAGACGCGATTGAATTTGGCGAAGATAAAGCAACTCTACAGATAGAATTGATCAACGATGCAACACAAATCGTCAGGAAGATCCGAAAAGAAAAGGAGTCCCTCCCAGAACAAAACCTGGATATTGGATATAAATTTGTTCGTCTGATTGGCCAGGGTGCAATGTCTCATGTGTATTTGGCGGAAAGGGTATCTGATAAGCAATCACTCGTATTGAAGGTTCTTGACTTGACTAAAGTTGACGACCCAACCCTAATAGATCGTTTTTTGCTGGAAGCCGAGTTAATTGCTGAGTTGTCCAGTCCTTTCGTCGTGCAAATTTATGAACACGGCTTGACAGACAATTATGGATATATTGCCATGGAATTTTTCTCCCGTGGTGATTTAAAACAACGTATGGAATTACAATTTTCTGCAGAAGTCGCATTTAATTACATGACCCATATTTGTTATGGCCTGTCGGCCATTCATCGTATTGGTGTCATTCACAGGGATCTTAAGCCTGCAAACATTATGTTTCGAGGTGATGATAGTTTGGCCCTGGCTGATTTCGGTATATCAAAACGAATGGAAAATAGTAGTGGATTGACCAGTATAGGACAGGTATTAGGGACGCCACATTACATGAGCCCGGAGCAGGGAGAGGCATTACCCATTGACGGTCGTTCAGATATTTACAGTGCTGGCATACTTTTATATGAATTACTCGTCGGTGAGAAGCCTTTTTCCGCGCAAACACCCGCGGCCTTAATATATCAACATGTCCACGGGACGATACCGGCCTTACCCACGGAGTTGAGCAAGTATCAATTTATAATTGACAAAGCCCTGGCAAAAAATCCAGCAGATCGATTTCAAACAGCCATGGAATTTATTTATGTTCTTGAGGAAGCAGAGCGCGACTTTCAATAAATCAGGCAAGCTACTGTCAGAGACGTCAGGGCAATCTCGTTATCCTTTCCCTATTATACCAAAATCAAAATCTGTGTCATGAGCCTTCGTGTTCGTCTTAATATTCTAATCACCTTGTTATTTGCCGTAGTGCTAATTGGTGCTGGAACTTACGTTATTAGCAATGCACGCCGAGCGGTAAGTGAGGAAATCGAATCATCGGCCAGGCACACATTACAACTAATTGAAGTTTTGCTGGAAAGTGTTGATTTGTCAGGCCAGATTGCATTACAAGAGTTGGTCTTGGAGAGCTTGTCAAAACTTGAGTCAAGCAGACATTTGCAAATTTCTGTATTGCGCGAGGAGAACAGGGGGGGGCAAACTCAAGTTCGGCAACGGGCAATTCTGGTTACTGCGGCACCACAATGGTTTATTCGCCTGGTGCATTCAAAGCCAATGGAGTTTCGCCGAATTATTGCTGAACCGGGCAAACCAGATATTGAAATTATTATACATGCAGATCCTTCCGATGAAATCACTGAAGCCTGGTACGAAACTAGAAGCGTACTATTTTTTCTATTGCTGTTTATCGCTTTAGCAAATGTACTGCTGTATTTTGCGCTTGGACGTTATCTTGCACCGATAGAATCAATTATGGCAGGGCTAGAACGTATTGAGCAGGGCGATTATCACTTACGATTACCGCAATATGAGCTGCCTGAATTGACACGTATATCAGGCAAATTTAATCACATGGCTGATGTGCTTTTGAAGAGCAGAGAGGAAAACCGGGAGTTGACACAAAAAGCTCTAGCAATACAGGAGCACGAAAGACGTCATCTGGCACAGGAATTACATGACGAACTGGGCCAATCTTTAAGCGCAATTAAAGCGGTAGCAGTGAGTATTGAACAGAAATCTGTGGGCATGGATTCCTCTATAAGCAAGAATGCCAAAGCCATTGTTTCGTTTTCCGAACGCATGTATGAAGTTGCGCGAAATATGATGCAACGACTGCGCCCGTCGGTACTGGATGAGTTGGGTTTGCTGGTGGCTTTACAGGATATGATTGACGACTGGAACGAACGTCACGGTGAAATATTCTGCCATTTTAATTGCCCTGATGATTTGCGCGAATTAGGAGAAGATATCAACATAAATCTCTATCGGATTATTCAGGAGAGTCTGACTAACGTGATTAAACATGCTCACGCTGACGAAGTGCATGTCAGTATTCGTCGGGCATCTAATCAATTAACGGTGAATATTAGTGATGATGGGATTGGCTATGAATCATCTCTTATGCAACGGGGGCTTGGTTTATTGGGAATGCAGGAACGGGTTGAGGCATTAAGTGGAGTGTTTGAATTAAGCAGCGAGTTCGAACAAGGTGTGAGCATTAGAATTGTGATACCTTTAGCAAGAACGAATGAGTCAATGGAGAACTGATTATATTATGATAAATATATTGTTAGTGGATGATCATGCTGTCGTTCGTGCTGGTTACAGAATGTTATTGCAGAATTCTGAAGAAATAAATATTGTTGCAGAAGTAGAAACTGGTGAGCAGGCATGCAAAGCTTTTGTTGATTACAATCCCGATGTAGTTGTCATGGATTTGTCGATGCCGGGTATGGGTGGGCTAGAAGCTTTACGAAGGATATGCGCCCGTGATGCTAAAGCTAAAGTCCTTGTTTTCAGCATGCACGAGAACACCGTCTTTGTGGATCAAACATTAAATGCCGGGGCGAAAGGTTACATCACGAAAAGCAGCGCGCCCGATGTGCTAATAAATGCGATTAAGGCAATAGCCAATGGAGGAATTTATTTAGATGCAGAAATTGCCCAGCACCTTGCTTTTCAGAAGGCTCGGGATCAGGGCACACCTTTTTCAAATTTATCTACGCGTGAATTTGAAATTTTCTGCTTGCTTGCAGAAGGCTTGAATACCAGTCATATCGCCAAGCGTTTGTCATTGAGTTACAAAACTGTGGCTAACTACACCACCCAGATAAAAAGTAAATTAGAGGTAACTACAATAGCAGAGCTCGCTCGTATGGCTATTAGCCATGACATTGTGCAAGTGTGACTGTGGAAAGGATAATCAAAAATATTAGTCGTCTATAACGATACCCCATGGAAATTCGCCAACAGTTATTGTCTTAATTCGCTTGTTTAAATTTGTATCTATGACACTGACTGTTCCGCTAACACCATCAGTAGTAAAAATTCGCTGGCCATCGCTGCTCATTGCCAGACCCCAAACTCTTTTCCCAACCGGAATGCCTTTGATTAATTCCATTTTTTCGGCATCCATGACCAAGACTTCATTAGCACGCCCACCTGCGACGTAGACGGTACGTTCATCTTTACTAAGAAGAATATCTTTTGGTTTTGCTTTTTCATCAGCGATTTTAGCTTTGGATAAAATTTTGTAGTTTTCCATGTCAATCTTTTTTACTTCACCGCTGATTTCTGAGGTTGCGTAGACGAGATTGCCATTTTTATTGAACACCGCAGATCGCGGCCGAGCCCCGACCAGGATATTAGCAGTCATAGTATGGTCGGGTACCGCAAT
>JBLIML010000184.1:0-8032 GCA_047638675.1 Planctomycetota bacterium
AAGCTCACAGTTGCTAGAACCTTCTTTAATACGAACAACAATTTTCTCGCCAGCAACTTTAGCCGTTAATGCAGTAGCATAAAGTGCTTTTTGATTTGGATTAGTTTGTGGAATTGTAACGTAGACGCCTGCAACTGCATTACAATTTAATGCAGTTTCGTCACCATCTGTTCCAACATAAATCGTTCCACTTTCTGGATAGTAGATTGTTTCAATGGTTCCTTCACATGCTGTAGCGCCACAAGCAGCTGAAGCAGTAAGTGGGGCAGCAAGAGAAGCTGCTGAAATCAATAATGAAAGTCTACCATTTTGCTGCAGTTCCATCTCGCTTGACCTATAAATAAACGTTAATCACTTCGCCATCCTGATCGACGGCTCGCCAAAGATACTGGCGCTTTCCACCAATGGACAGGAATACCTCATCCAGATACCAAATATCACCGAGTTTCGCCTGGCGTTTTCTAAGTGTCTTTCCGTAGGCCTTTGAGAACTTCAAACACCAACGGCGAATAGACTCGTAAGACGCTTGTACCCCGCGGATCGCCAACAATTCCTCGATGTCACGGAAGTTGAGAGTGAACCGATGATAGAGCCAAACAGCGTAGGAGATGATCTCGGACGAAAAGCGGTGACCGTGGTAGGGATTCTTGGATTTGTTCATAACGTAATTATCAAGTCAGTTGGCTAACGTGACAATACGTCACGGAATCATCCTGTATGATTTTCGAAAAGTGACCCTGAAAATATTCTCAGTATTTCTGCCTGAATTCCGTTTGCTGCCTGATATCAAAGCTAGATATTTCAATCACTTGACCGACAAGACTGTAGAGCCCCTCAACCATGCGAATGTTTATGGCATGGCCCTGGCATGTTGTGTAAGGCTTAAAAAGCAAAGCATTTACGAATAAAAGGGAACGGGATTGTAAGTTTTCGCCAATCAGCAGCTAGTGTACCCCGTCAAACAGATTGTTACTTATTAAGTTTCTGCCGCTCGCTTTTAACTTTTTCTAGAATATCAGTGGCAGATTTAGTCCAGATGAAAGGTGCAGGTGCGTTGTTATGGTGATCAATGAAAGTCATTACGGCTTGCTCCAATTCTTTGACACTGGAAAATACACCACGTCGCAACTGCTTCTCCGACAAATCCCGAAAGAACCTCTCTACCATGTTGAGCCATGAAGCACTCGTGGGCGTAAAATGAACATGGACTCGCTTGTGGTATGTCAGCCAACTCCGCACTTTCGGATGTTTATGTGTGGCGTAGTTATCACAAATAATATGCACCTGTTTGTTCACTAATTTCAAAAACTTTAACCACTCTTGATGGCGATGTCTTTTTGCACACGTAGCTAGCACTTTCCCAGTCAGCATATTCAATGCAGCAAACAGCGTTAACGTACCGTTACACTTATAATCGCTTGTCATTGTGCCGCATCGGCCCTTCTTAAGCGGCAGCCCTGGTTGGGTTCTATCTAATGCCTGCACCTGACTTTTCTCATCACAACAAAAGACAATCGCATTCTCCAGTGGTGACAGACACAAACCAATGACGTCTTCCAGCTTTTCAACAAACTGTTTGTCGTTCGACAACTTGAAGGTCTTGATCAGATGTGGCTCAAACCATTGGCTTTCCATATGCGCCCTACTGTTGATTCACTGATACCGACAGCCTTTGACATCAAACTTCGACTCCAATGTGTGGCATCATCCGGCTTTTCCTGAGTCGTCATTCGTATAACCTTTTCACCACAGCTTGTGGAATCCTGTTTATTCTGCCGGGTCTGGGTAAATCTTTTTCGATCCCCGGCAAGCCATATGCGAAATACCTTTGTCTCCACCGACCCGTCCTTTGTCGGCTTATGCTAAGTATCTCTGCAATCTCCTCATTGGTCTTATTTTTAGATGCAAGTAATACAATCTTTGATCGCTCGGCCAATCTAACACTTGTCGTTTTCGATCTTGATAGACGTTCCAAACATTCTTTCTCTACTTCACCCAAATTTACTGATACTACTATTCTCAATGCCAGTCTCTACTGATCTGTTTATAACTGGTTTATTATACAGTACTTATGTTATGTTAACTACGGCGAAGTACACTAGCATGATTTAATCTCGCCATCTTTCAATACATATTCACGTTCGCACAGAGAACACACATGGTTATCCGTCAGACTGCCCCCACACTCACATACCCAACCGATTTGGTTGCCCGGATTACCTACTAATAAGGCGTGTGCGCGAACATCTTTTGTAACCACACAACCGGCGCCGATAAAAGCATACTGTCCAATTGTGACGCCGCAGATGATAGTGCTGTTTGCGCCGATCGATGCTCCTTTGTTTACCAGCGTTTTACGAAACTGATCCTTTCGTTCAATCATCGCCCGTGGATTGTTTATATTGGTGAAGACAACACTAGGGCCGCAGAATACCCCTTCGTCGAGCTGCACTCCTTCGTACACCGAAACGTTGTTTTGTATTTTTACGAAATCGCCAACAATCACGTTCTGACCTATGAAGACGTTCTGACCTAGAACACAATTCTTCCCAACTACCGCGTGATCACTTACATGGGAATAGTGCCAAATACGGCTATGCGCTCCGATAGTCGCGTGTTTATCTACTATGGATGTTTCGTGTAGGAAGAAGTTTGATGGCATGTTGTTCAGTCCAAATTACTAATATTTTTTCGCCAATTGAGGGAATCAGTATCCCAGCCATCTATTTTGCATGTTCGAATTAATGATGTGAGATTAATTGAGTTATATACATCTTCAAGCCCGAAGCCTCGCCCTGCCAGTATCTCTTTGTAGGATTCCGTGTGTAGATCGTTGAATCCCGTTGAAAAATCCAATTCTTCCCCATCTATCAGGATGGATCGAAATATCCGTAAACTGCGTAATCTAGTTGCGGCTGGCAGGTCTAGCTCGTCTATGGATAAAAACCATCGTACCTTGGCCTTTTCCAGTTCCAGGGTCCCAGCTACTCGGTTGGATTCCCGAGTATGAATAATACAGTTGTTTACCTTGCCGAAAACCTGTATCAGCATATCAAACAGATGGATGCCTAAATTTGTCGCTATGCCACCGGATTTTTCTTCGCTGCCCTTCCAACTATGAAGATACCAACGTCCCCTGGCGGTGATATAGTTAATCTCCACTTCGTGCAGGTTGTCTGTACTGGATTTCACAACTTTTTCACTCAACAACTTGATGGTCGGATGCAAGCGAAGTTGTAATATCGTGAATATCCGTTTACCAGTTTCTTTTTCCATCTCCGATAAAGAAGCCACATGCCACGGGTTAAGCACGGTAGGCTTTTCACATATAGCATCAGCTTCGGATCGCAGCGCAAATTTAATATGTGAGTCGTGTAAATTATTGGGAGAGCAAATCGAAACATATTCAACACTTTTGCGAGTCGAATCGTTTTGCAAAAGGTCTATATACCGATCGAAGCGGTAAAATTCGGTGAAGAACTCAGTATTAGGGAAGTAACTGTCCATAATCCCTACTGAGTCGTGTTTATCAATCGCCGCAACTAAACAACCGCCGGTTTCGTTTATCGCTTTCATGTGAAGCGGTGCCACGTAGCCTCCCACTCCGATCAATGCAAAATCTGTCATTACTTACTAATCATCTCTATTCTGATAAAACAAATTCTATTTTGTAAACTCAAGTTCTGCGGCTCCGATATTATTACACCTGGTTTAA
The DNA here is from genome assembly GCA_047638675.1 of Planctomycetota bacterium. Classification (GTDB taxonomy): domain Bacteria; phylum Pseudomonadota; class Gammaproteobacteria; order Eutrophobiales; family Eutrophobiaceae; genus WLWS01. Next base: position 3,716 of record JBLIML010000184.1, read on the forward strand.
ACATGCCAATTCGTTTGCGAGGTTAGCCATCAGTTGCCCTTTCTCTATGTACGGCAAGGCACGCCCGGTGATATCCGCTCTCGAATAGTTTCTCATTTCTAGCCCAAACTTGCGGATTTCTTGAAAATTAGCGCCTCCATTCCTGTAGAAAGGAAAATTCTCATTGAAACACGGGTCGACATAATGACCATAAACCGCGAGACCCTGTAGCAAATACCTCCTGGATTTTAACGGACAGGCCTCGGTCATTTTTTTCCTGAAAAGCCCCATTGAGGAAATTCCTACATCCATATGTGCCAGCACAATGTTCAAATCTTGATTTGATAATTTGCCGTGAATGATGATATTCGGATTATTATTATAAGACCTAATTGATAGTCCCAATTCGCCCACAATATGCAACTCGAAGTCAGTTTCCACATTAACACGTTCGAGCAGTAGATCCAGCCCGTGCCAGGGTTTCGCGGAATCGGCTACAAAAACCAGTTTTAAGCAGCCTCCTCGATAATCGTCTGGATTGGCCTCGAAATTTAGAATAACGCCGTTAGGGTACAAAAAAGTGGGGATATTCCTTCCGATTCGTTTTTGTTCATAACGAGCTAATTCGCTCGTTACCGCCACAACCCCTTTTACACGTTTAAGTACATATCGCGAAAATAACCATTCCACCATACTCTTAATAACTCCTTTCGGAAAAGGCAATAGGTTTAGCTCTTCCTCTTCCTTTGTGTGATGAACGGTAAGAACATTCGGTATACGCTTTGCCACGAGGCAAAGCATCGGGTCCGCAGTCGTGTAACGCAATAAGACGAAATCGTAATCATTCGAGTTTTCTTTTAGCCATTTATAAACGACGCATCGCAACCTGAATTTACCAGCTAGAGAGCCAAAGACCGGGAAGCGGAAAGGCTCTATGAATTTGACTCTTAGAGAAGATGGAACATCTTCCGGGTAATTGTCCTTGTAGAGGAATAGCTGAGAATCCCAAACTACATGTGAAACAAGCTGTTTGCTTGCAGCCTGTTCCACGGCCAATTGCTCCATAATTGATATAATTGGTTTCCATAGGAATGTAACGTGTAGAATGCGCATAAAACCCCAGGTTAAAAAAATACCAGCTGTAATGAAGAGTTTGGTGTTACTGATTTGTTTAATCCCCTTGAAAGCGCTTCTCAAAGAAATACCGATACTAATAATTTAATTATTTATTATTCGCTTTAGACACTTAGAGTTAGCTCAAAAACCATAGCTTATTGTAATATTACAATAGAAGGCTTGATAGAAGGTATACTGATTGCACGAAAACCGAGGCAATTTCGAAGAAAAGCGTACACCTATGATTCGATACCGTAGTCAAAAAATACTCACATCGGCCCAGTTTAACCGGCGGTTCCAAACAGCGCTGGATAAGAACAACCGCTGGGTCAAATTGAGTGCATGTATCCCTTGGCATGAACAGACGGAAGCCTATTATCACTTCCCGTCCGATATCCAGGGTAGGCTTACCAAGGTGCCTGCTTTATGATCGGTGCCATTATTATCAAACACAAGCTGTGCTTGTTTGATCAAAAGACTGTCGTGCAAATTCAGGATGATTTATACCTGCAAAACTTCTTGGCTTGCTGGCTTATAAGATAGCAACCCTGTTCGCTCTCTCGTTGCTAGTTGAGACCAACAAAAGGATTGGTGCTTCGATGGTTGATGTATTTCAGTCTGCGATTATCGATTCGGTGGAAGAGGCAAAGTGGAAGAAGGTATCCTTATCAGAAGGGTCTAACCCGGATGATGATGAACTGCCCAGAGCTTCAGATGATCGTTTGTTGGATGCTACGTTAGAAGAACATCAAGGTAAACTGATCCTAGATGCAACTGTCACGCCACAGACGATTTGCTACTCGACGGACCTGAGTCTATTAAATGAAGCCTGGGAGTTCAGAGAACGGGTCATTGACGAAGTCTATCCAAGGACTGACCGCAATCGTAACCCCAAGGCCTATCGAAGAAAGGCCCATAAAGCGTATCTGCCGATAGCCAAACTTAGGTGCCCAACAGGTAACGTGCGGCGGCGAGGAATCAAACAGCAGTTGCAGTACATGCATTGCAACCTAGGGCATATAGAACAGTTGATGTGCTATTGGCCCGCGAGTTCTAAACTACCACAGTGGTTATTGTATCGATATTGGGTAATCCAGCATGTCCACGATCAGCAGTGGGAAATGGATCAAATGGCAAAAGAGATTAAGTCGACGAAGTAGAAAGGGCAAAGTGACGTGGGAGGCTTTCCAGCAAATCAAGGAAAGATATCCGCTACAGAAGCCGAAATCGTATGTCCCTTATGTACTAAACAAGGCGATTGATGAAGTCAGGGCTGGGGAGCATCGGCAAATGCAGAAAGAGGGTTACGAGCCTGTGCTCAAAAGTTCCAGGTGGTGTTTGCTCAAGCGCTGGGAGAATCTGACTGAAAAGCAGGAAGTAAAATTAAATGATCTGCTTCAATATAATTTAACATCGGTCCGTGCCTATCTGCTGAAAGAAGACCTCAATGGATTTTGGGAATACGTCTCACCGGCCTGGGCTGAGAAATTTCTGGATCGTTGGTCTACTCGGGTCATGCGCTCTAGAATGGTGGTGGTTGGTGTTAGTTGGGCCATCGAAAACTGTTGAGTAGCCAATCCCTGTACACGACGAAAATTCTCAATCGTTGGCAACTTTGATTTGCGGCTGTCCTCTACTCGTCTGGTGTAGTTGTCGCCATCATCTACAGTAACGGCATTCTTCTTCTCTGATATTGATATACGAATGAAAGATTATTTGATTGACATCAAATTTATCTGTTTATCTACGCGTTAGTATCTCGTATATCTTAAGTCAAATAGGAAACACAACTGATATGAAAAACCTCATTTTACCCGCTGCGACTGCGATCTCACTGTGCGTAACTTCTACTGGATACGCAGTAACTGACAGTGAAGATAAAGCACTAGAACCACCTCTGCCATGCCGACTGAAAGTACCGGCATGCAAATGATGAAGAAAGGTGGTGGCGACCATCAAATGCAGCATCATATGATGGCATCAATGATGAATGCTGGGGTATCGCCCGTGACCATCGTAATTAATCCGGGCGTTATGCCAATTATGGAATCGAAAATGGGTCATCACAAGGGCAAAGGTGGCAGCATGAGCGGCGATAATAAAATAGACGAGAAACAAAAACACAAAATGATGGCCATGGAAAAAATGCAAAACATTGAGCGACGTCTAGAGAAGATTGAAACATTGTTGGGCAAGTTGCTTGATCAACAAGCCCAAGATTAATTCTCTTAATCTGGGTGATTTGAATGCCAAAGATACTCTTAGTTCTCGTTGCCCTTTTCGCGCTGTCTGGATGCGATATGAGTGGCTCTGGCGGATGGTCGAATGTTACGATTCCTAAAGCATTTACCTCCAATGGTGAACGAATTTATTTCACGGGTATAAGCGAATCAGGCAACCCCATCACCGCAGTAGGTGGTGACTTCCATATGTCGATGCATAGATCAATGCACAGCGGGGGATGTGCGACATGCCATGGGGAGGATAAAATGGGACGCAGAATGCGGCCGCAGTTTTGGAAAAAAGCACCTGCTTTGACACCATCTGCTCTATTCGAAGATTCCAGTGAAGACTCCAAAGATCATGGTCATAACCATCAAATTTATACTCCGGAATCTATACGCTTGGCGATTACGGATGGACTCAATCCGGCGGGAGTCCTGCTTGATGCGGCTATGCCGCAGTGGTCTATGAGTGACGCCGACCTCGATGACTTGGTAACTTACTTGCAGCTGGAGTAAATTGTTCAGATCAAAGCTACGCAGTTTCTGGGATTATCAGGATTTAGAAACATTAACTATATTAGCTTCGCTTTGGGTCTCGGGCTCGCAAGGAGTTGCTACTGTTAAAATGCCCTTGTCGATATTCGCCTTGATGTTCTGCGCCGGCTGGTAACATAAAGCTTCGCTCAAAGCGTCCATAGGGGTTGTCGCTGTGAAAGAGCTGTGTCGCAAACTAACTTTACGTAAAGTATATTAATGGGAAGTTCGAAGTCAAATGACTGCCATAGAGGTTTTTTGAAAAAGCCCGAATAGGGATGACTAGCAGTTGTGGGCAAATAGCTGCCAAAATGGAGAAAACTGGAGTAGGGCGACTGGTCGTGTCGCCCAGCGGAACTGCCCCGCTGGGCTCACACAGAACCGTACGTGAGTTTCTCAACTCATACGGCTCTTGTTAACCAGCCACTCTCGGATACATAAAGCGCCAGTGTGCAAAGTCATC
>JBLIML010000185.1:0-7991 GCA_047638675.1 Planctomycetota bacterium
GAGAAAATCCTGAAAGTCACGATAGCCCTGATTATGCCAATGAAATTGAAAGCTCTTGCGTTTTAATAATTGAAAATCGGAGAAGGTAGAAACATCATCATCCGTTGGAAACAAACAATGAAAGGACGAGATTTTCGCGGATTCAGTTGTTTCGAGTAACTGTTCGACAATTAATTGCCGAAGTCGAGCAGGATCATCGAAGTTTTTGTCTATTAATAAGCGCTGACCCCTGACAGGTGTGAAGGGGATTGCGGATACCAGTTTTGGGTAATAGTTGCCACCGGCACGTTCATAAGCATCAGCCCATGCCCAGTCAAAGACAAATTCACCATAGGAATTGGTTCTAATATACAGTGGCAGCGCAGCAAGCACTTTACCACCAGACTCAACCGTTAGGTGTCTCGGTATCCATCCCTCTGGTTGCAGACAGTTTGTAGTTTCCAGGCCGCTTAAGAATTCATAACGAAGGAAGGGGTTGTCGTTATTAGTGAGATGATTCCATTCATCCGCTGCAATGGTTTCCAGACTTTCGTGATGTTTGACAATAAGATTAGATGATAACACTACATAGTTTTACCAGGTGGAAGTGCTAGATTTTCCGACAAGGTTAATATTTTTAAAATGAGTTGACGGTATTGACGGTAATACCATTACCAAGGGCTGCTGACATTGCGCGCTTGGAGCCAAACAGGGAAAATAGTGTTTCACGGTAATCACCATTTTCAATTATGAAACGAAAACGAAGACCAACACCATTCATCAACCCGGCAACGGCGACTGAATTAATATGCCCATTTTCTACGTAGCCCAGGACAAACTCTGCCCATGTGTCACCAGATAAGCAGGGCGCATCGTTAAGCGAGCGATTTGTTGGTAAGCCACTATCAATTTGAAAAGTTGGACAAAAGTTGTCAGGAAAGCGTATTAAGCCCTGACTTAAGGTGAATCTAGCGCGTACTGCGTCAACGGAATCCTTGTAGATTTCCAGCGTATGGCCGCTTTCATTTTTGATAATAGCGATGTTGGTCGTGGTGTTTGTATCCATGTCGCTATGGGTAATGATATTCCATTCAACAGCATGGGCTGTGGAGAAGTGGAGCTGCGAATAGAGCAGAATGATAGCAATCAGAATTACCAGGGAATTGGCTCGAGAAGCTAATGGACATCGGATTAACGCAATTGTCATAGTGTTGAGTTGCGTGCTGGAATTAATATTCTGCCGTATAGGTGATTAAAACTTATCACAGCTTACACATTTATTCAGAGGAAAAGAGCTGTTCAGCCTGATTATCTAACAATATTGTGGCTAATTGTGAGCTATCTAACAGTTTTGTCGGGCCGCTATTTAGACTCTTCACCTTTGGTATAGACTGGAAAAGGCATTATATTTTCACCCTTACCGGAAGATTCCGTTATCTTCGGCGTACCCTGCTTGCAAACTTCATCGATGCGAATGACCGAATGCATCGGGATGAAGGTGCGGTTGACGTCGCTGAACTCTGATTTCAAATGCTCTTCTGAAGGATCTAGAACCAGGGAAGTCTTCTCGCCAAAGACGAGTTTTTCAATTTCGATGAAACCAAACATCTCCCCCTGATGGACGTTTTTGGCGTAGATCTCATAGATCTTACCCTGATTATGAAATATGACCTTGTACAAGGTTTTTTTAGACATACTGGTTCCTCAAAAGTGTGCGCGATTCTACCATAGCTAATATAAATTTATAGTTTCTATGGATTTTGCTTCTTAATATCAGGCGCTGCGCTGTCCGAATCTGAATGTTTCCGGATAAATTCATCCAGACCCTGAGTATAGTGCAGTCCACTGCTAAGAAAACCTTCATTGTGCCCTCCATTAATAGTCAAAAAGGATTTGGGTGCTGCGGCCCGTGCGTATAGAGCTTGTCCATGCTGGTAGGGGATTAATTCATCTTCTGGACTGTGTATAAATAATATCGGAGACTGGATCTGGCCTACGCGATCGATGGTGGGATAATGAATTCGACTCAAGAATTTTACAGGCAGAAAGGGGTACCTGAGCGAGCCCATATCGGCAATGGAAGTAAAGGTGGACTCAAGAATCAGTGCGGCAGGCGCCTTCTCATTTGCAAGCCAGCTTGCGATACCACCACCGAGGGAACGGCCGAAAATGATAATATCCTGTGCCCGGAGACGCTGTTCATTGATGAGATAATTCCACGCGGCTTCGGCATCAAGATAGGTACCCATTTCATGAGGATGGCCTTCGCTTAAACCGTAGCCACGATAATCGAGAATTAGAATCGAAAGCCCCAAATCATGGAATATTTGTAAGGATTCCAGACGATGAGAAATGTTACCTGCATTGCCATGGAAAAATAATAGTGTTTTTTCGGCTCCAGACTTCGGGATATACCAGGCGTGAAGAGACAGATTGTCCCGGGTGGTTAAAAATATCTCTTCAAATTCCATCCCTATATCGATCGGCGAAAGTGAGAGTTGCCGATTAGGGAAATAAACTAATCGGTGCTGAAAAAGGTAAATAAGGATCACAAGAGATAGCCAAATGGCAATGAGGATAATCAGGATAGAGGACAGCATACTTTTCAATTTAAACATGACTTTGCGTATTTGAACGAATTATCATTAAGGTCAGGGCTCGGTAGTTCAGGTGTTTAGCTGAGCCTCAGCGGCTATGCGTCCAAATCGATGCTGGCGAGCTGTCTACTCACTCTTGGGCTCGAAGTCACTGTACCTGAACTCTGTTATCACCTGTTCGACAAAATTTGTCGCATACTCTTTTGCTTAGTCAGCACAATCACTCAGAAAATTGCTAATATCCGAGCTAACTACCGCTTAGCCATGATTCTAATCGCTGATTTAGACCTGGACAGGGCAGAAATTTTAATTTCCAGGTCATAATGCTACGCGACACACATAAATTAATAATATCAACGATGTATTCGTGAATCTTAAATGTTACAATTCTTTCTTAATAAACATAACCATATGATAACTATCGTCTAATCAGGATTAACTTTGTCACAAGCTTCAAAAAAACGAGTAAACACAGCGATATCTGGAGGTCGTATGGTGCGCAATGTTAAGGAAATCAGCTTCATTGCTCTCGCCGCAATTGCGACTTACTTATCCATAGCTTTGCTGAGTTATCATCCGGCTGATCCAGGCTGGTCTCAAGCCGTGTCCAGCGATGAGATACGAAATCATGGTGGGGTTGTCGGTGCCTGGATTGCCAACGTGCTACTTTATTTGTTCGGCTATCTCGGATATTTGTTCCCCATAATTTTTGTCTATGACGGCTGGCGCGTATTTAAATCCCGTGACCAGCAGTTACCCTTAAATCATTTCCAACTGGGTTTACGGATAATTGGTTTTTTTCTGTTGATGGCCGGTGCTTGTGGCCTTGCCTGGTTACATTTCAAATCTGGTATCTGGTTACCCCACGAGCTAAGAGGAGCAGGAGGTATTTTTGGCGACGCCGTGGGTTCATCCCAGCAAGTCGTTTTCGGGCATCTGGGGAGTACATTGGTGTTGCTGGCCATGTTCCTCATAGGCGTCACCCTATATGCCGGCTTATCCTGGCTCTGGTTGATGGACAGCACGGGTAAATTGACTTTGGAGTTAATTACCAGGATTTCTATCCTCATCACCGATTTGCGTGATCAAGCCAAAGGACGACGGGCCAGGCGAGAGCGGGAAACGGTGGTCAAAGAAGAAAAAGAAAAAGTGGAACACCGGGCACCACCCAGGATCGAACCGGTCATCAAGGAAATTCCAAAGGGTGTGCGAGTAGAAAAGGAAAAACAAACGCAAATGTTTGCCATGCCAGCGGATTCTGCATTGCCACCGCTTAGCCTACTCGATGATCCGAAACCCTCAATAGGCGGTTTTTCCAAAGAAGCGCTGGAAGCGATGTCGCGATTGTTGGAACTGAAATTAAAAGATTTTGGTGTCTCTGTAGAAGTGGTGGCTGTACATCCGGGGCCGGTGATCACGCGTTTTGAATTACAGCCGGCACCCGGTGTAAAGGGGGCTCAAATAGCGAATTTGTCCAAGGATATTGCGCGTTCCATGTCAGTAGTTAGCGTTCGAGTTGTCGATGTTATTCCTGGTAAGCCTTTCATCGGTATAGAAATTCCCAATGAACATCGTGAACTGGTCACCCTCGGGGAAATTCTAAATTCAAAAGAATACGAAAACGTTAAGTCAAACATGGCGCTGGCCCTGGGCAAGGATATTAGCGGCAACCCGGTTGTTACCGACTTAAGCAAGATGCCCCATTTGTTAGTGGCAGGTACGACAGGCTCGGGAAAATCAGTAGCCTTGAATGCGATGATTCTCAGTATCCTTTATAAAGCGACGGCCAAAGATACCCGTTTAATAATGATTGATCCGAAAATGCTCGAGTTATCGGTTTATGAGGGTATTCCTCATTTACTTGCGCCGGTGGTGACGGACATGAAAGAGGCGGCCAATGCTCTACGTTGGTGCGTCGCGGAGATGGAACGGCGTTACAAACTGATGTCGATACTGGGAGTGCGAAATATCGCTGGCTATAACCGCAAGGTAACGGAAGCTGCAGAACGTGGTCAACCTTTGTTAGATCCAATGTATAAGCCCATAAGCGCAGAAGATAGTCCACGGGAGCTGGAAGAATTGCCTTTTATTATTGTCATCGTCGATGAGCTTGCCGACATGATGATGACGGTGGGCAAAAAGGTCGAAGAATTAATAGCCCGACTGGCGCAAAAAGCGAGAGCATCAGGAATTCATCTGATATTGGCAACGCAACGCCCATCAGTGGATGTGATAACGGGTTTAATAAAGGCAAATATTCCCTGCCGCATCGCCTTTCAGGTATCGTCGAAAGTGGATTCGCGGACCATACTCGATCAGATGGGTGCTGAAACCTTACTTGGCCATGGTGATATGTTATATCTACCAGGTGGAACAAGTATTCCAGAACGAGTGCACGGCGCCTTTGTAGATGACCACGAAGTGCATAGCGTTGTGGAAAATCTTAAAAGCAGGGGCGAGCCGGAATATCTCGATGAAATTATTCGCGGCCCCAGCGAAGGCGGTGCCGATGCGATCCCCGGATTGGAAACTGGATCAGAAGAGTCTGATATGCTTTACGACGAGGCGGTTCGCATTGTTACAGAAACCAGGAAGGCCTCAATATCCTACATACAAAGACGTTTGAAAATTGGTTATAACAGGGCCGCAAGAATGGTAGAAGAAATGGAAAATTCAGGATTGGTTGGGCCTTTGGAATCCAATGGAAATCGGGAAGTTCTTGCAGGGCCTCCGCCTTCGATAGATTAAAACTCAGTTAAAAGTGAAAAGTAAAAAGTGAAAAAATCACATGTTTCATGGCGACGAAAAAATTTGAGGTTGAGAAACCTTTTCGCTTTTTACTTTTTACTTTTAACTGTTGTTTTTTCAACCGGCGTAGTCGCCAATGAAAGTGAGAATCAACTCGATAAATTCCTCGAGGGCTTGGAGACCTTAACGGCCTCGTTTGAACAAACCTTGTTAAACGAATATGGAGAAGAGCTTGATAAATCCCTTGGCGTGGTGCAACTGCGTCGGCCGGGAATGTTCCACTGGCAATACCTGGAGCCTTACGCACAAACACTCATCAGTGATGGTTCAATTTTATGGGTTTATGACGAGGATCTGGAACAGCTAACAATCAGGGATATTTCTAATATTATTGAGGACTCACCCGCGGCTATTCTTGGCGGAGATATCGATATTGATGCGCATTACATAGTTATTGATGTCGAGGGTTCTGAGGATATCGATTGGTTGGAATTAACGCCTCGCGATGTTGAATCACAGTACAGCGCAATTCGGCTGGGGTTTCGTGATGGCCAACTTTTGAGCATGATCTTGTTTGACAATCTGGGACAGACAACTCAAATAAAACTACTGGATATAAAACGCAATCTCCCCATGGACATTGGACTATTTCAGTTTACCGCCCCTGAGGGTGTTGATGTTATTGATTCTCGGGAGCCTTGAAAGCGTATCGCTGGCCCCATGACAGAAGCTGAGGAATTTCGCCCACTGCCGGAGCGTATGCGCCCGAAAACCTTGTCAGACTTCAGCGGACAATCGCATTTATTGGATGAAGGTAAACCCCTTCGGACAGCAATTGAATCCGGACACCTGCATTCCATGGTTTTTTGGGGACCTCCCGGTACGGGTAAAACTACCCTGGCAAGGATTATTGCCGAGTCCTGCGAAGCACAATTCATCACACTTTCTGCGGTACTTAGCGGTGTAAAAGATATTCGAGAGGCGATCGAACGCGCTAAACAGTTTCGGCAGGTTTATAACAAGGACACCGTTCTATTTGTGGATGAGGTACATCGTTTTAATAAATCTCAGCAGGACGCGTTTTTGCCTTTTGTCGAAGATGGCACAGTGACTTTTATTGGTGCCACGACGGAGAACCCATCTTTTGAACTCAACAATGCCCTGCTATCACGAGTGCGTGTTTATGTATTGAAGTCACTGGAGGTTGAAGACATAGAAGGTATTTTGATCCGCGCTTTAGAGGATTTTGGCACCGGACTGGGCAAGCGAAAATTCAAAGTAGAGGAGGGTGCGCTCACGCAACTAGCAACGGCCGTCGATGGTGACGCCCGGAGGGCGCTAAGTTTTTTGGAGATTGCATCAGACTTGTGTGAAGAGGATCGCATCAGTGCTTCATTGATTAACGATGTACTATCTGGTGGCAGTTTGAGACGTTTTGATAAAGGAGGTGAGGCCTTCTATGATCAAATATCGGCCTTGCACAAAAGCGTAAGAGGCAGCGCACCAGATGCGGCTTTGTATTGGTTTGCGCGTATGCTCGATGGTGGCTGCGATCCGCTCTATATCGCACGTCGTGTGGTACGTATGGCCTCGGAGGATATTGGTAATGCCGATCCTCGGGCTTTGCGTTTAGCCCTGGATGCCTGGGAGGTGCAAGAGAGACTGGGTTCTCCGGAAGGCGAACTGGCGACAGCTCAGGCTATCATTTTCCTTGCCTGTGCGCCGAAAAGCAACGCCGTCTACAAGGCCTTTAGTGAAGTCATGGAAGAAGTTCGCAATTCGCCTTCTCGAGAAGTACCATTGCATCTGCGAAATTCTCCCACTAAATTAATGAAGGATCTGGAGTTCGGAAAAGAATATCGATATGCACATGACGAACCGGATGCCTATGCCGCGGGTGAGAATTATTTTCCGGATGGAATGCGAGCAAAAAATTACTATAGACCTGTAAATCGTGGTCTGGAAATCAAGATTGCTGAAAAACTCGCTCAACTTAAAGATTTGGATAAAAACCAAAAAAAATAAAACGCTTGTGTTGATGAAAAAAGTTACCGGTAATAGTTACTGTCTAGAAGAATTGTGCTTCAAATCATTGTAATAGCCGCTGGCGGTGCCACAGGTGCACTATTACGATTTTGGATGTCGAATGGTATTCATGTCTTATTGGGTCGCGCTTTTCCCTATGGGACTTTGGCCGTCAATGTACTCGGTTCGTTTGCAATGGGTTTGTTGTATGTTTATATGCTGGAGAAAATGGAAATAAATGCTGAGTGGCGGGCGGCACTTACGATTGGCTTGCTCGGCGCATTTACGACTTTTTCGACTTTTTCTATTGAAACCATGAATCTGATTGAAGCCGGTGATCTTGGCAAGGCTGCAATTAATATAGGCTTAAGTATTGGCTTATGTTTATTTGCCTGTTGGTCAGGAATGCTGCTTGGTAGACAGGTATGAATAACAAAAATAATTTATTATGTTAGATCCACAATTACTCAGAAATAATTTGTCCGAAGTGCAAGCGGCGCTACGCGTGCGCGGTTTTGAACTTGATGTCACCAGACTGGAAGAACTGGAAGCACAGAGGAAGACCTTACAGATCGAAACTCAGGAATTGCAGGCCGAACGTAATTCTCGTTCTAAAAATATCGGTAGAGCTAAAGCCGCAGG
>JBLIML010000186.1:0-7979 GCA_047638675.1 Planctomycetota bacterium
GGAACCAGCACCAGCAGAGTAGCCCGCTTCTCGTTCCCACGCTCTGCGTGGGAATGCATAAGTTGCTAAGTGAAGCGCAGAATTTCGAGTGAGGTATGGATTCCCACGGAGACCGTGGGAACCAGCAGGTGCCCTGTGCGTGCCGTAGTCGATGGAATTCGACAAATTCACGAATGTGGTTTAGGCTTAAACTAAATTGCACAGATGTGCATACCAATGCTTTGTAAGGAGATTCAACGTGAGCAATGTTTGGGACAATGACAAAATAATTCGAGTCAATATGAGTGATCTGTCGATCACAATTGAAGACTATCCCCTTGAATGGAAATATTTAGGTGGGAGGGCGCTGTCGGCGAGAATATTGTTGAATGAATGTGATCCTGAATGTGATCCACTGGGTCCGGATAATATTCTTGTACTTGCGCCGGGCATTTTATCTGGCACATCGGCGCCGACATCCGGGCGTTTGTCCGTTGGTTGCAAAAGTCCACTAACAGGCGGCATAAAAGAAGCCAATACTGGAGGCGAGGCAGGACAGGATCTTATGAAGTTGGGATATCGCGCTATTCTTGTCACCGGTCAACCAAAGGACATGACTAAACGTTGGGGACTGGAAGTCAGCGCCGAAGGTGTCAATCTTGTCGAGGCAGATGAGTATAAGGGCATGTGGAATTATGCTGCTTGCGAAAAGTTACTTGCCAATTATCCGAAATCGGCGTCAGCGATATCTATAGGACCCGCCGGAGAAATGATGCTCAGTGCCGCATCGGTGGCGACAACTGACAGAAGTAAAAGTCGACGACCCGCCCGTCATGCTGCAAGAGGCGGTGTGGGTGCCGTGATGGGATCTAAATGTTTGAAATGGGTAATGGTAGATCCGGGTAAGAATAAAGTAAGGCAGCCAGCCGACATCAAGGCCTTTGCTAATTTTAACAAAACCTTTAGTAAGGAATATTTGTCAGACGGGCGACATGAAATTTTTAAAGGTGGTACCAGTACCGGTGTGCCTATGGCGAATATGCTGCATACCTTTCCCTACAAAAATCGAACTGAAGGACGTAATCCTGAAGTGGATTCCCTCGATGGTGCCCGTATACATGAAACGTTTGAGGAGCGTGGTGGGGGTATGCACAATTGCATGACGGGTTGCATCGTACGTTGCTCAAACATCGTGCATGACAAAGATGGAAAATATGTTACCTCCGCACTGGAATTTGAAACACTGACTTTACTGGGGTCCTGTTGTGCCATCAATAATTGGGAAGATGTCGCCGATCTGGATCGCTTATGTGATGAGTTAGGATTGGACACCATAGAGACCGGTGCTGCTATCGCTGTATATATGGATTCAGATGGCATGAAGTACGGGGATGCCGAAGGTGCAAAGAATTTGCTGCGCAATGATATCGCCAATGGAAGTGAACTGGGACGATTACTGGGCAATGGTGCTTTATCAATTGGTACGCACAGAAAGCACCATCGCATACCGGTAGCAAAAGGACAGGCCCTGCCAGCCTGGGATCCAAGACCATTAAAGGCAGCAGGTGTGACTTATGCCACCAGCGCCATGGGCGCGGATCACACCGCAGGACTTGTTATTGATCCCGAGCTATCCGGAGAGGATGCCGTACGGGCTTCTCAGGAATCTCAAATTATTAATGCTGTTTGTGATGCTTCCGGTTTTTGTCAGTTCCTGCAGCCCACACTGGATGAGATCCGTGGAAGCTACGGTTTATTTTATGGAGAAGAGGTGACGCGGGAAAAAATTGTCGATCTGGGATGGCAATGTCTGGAGGATGAGTGGGAATTCAATCGTCGTGCCGGATTTACGGATGATGACGATGATATCGCCGCCTGTTTGCGCGAAGAAGGTATTGGTCCGGATCATTCGCTTACTTTCAATATAGAAAAAGAAATCACCGCAAAGGCCAAAATCAGATACCCCAATAGTGATGCCCTTTTTGGTAAAGGTGCGGCAGCCTGAGTCACGAGAATGAAAATATTCTCTGAGCTATGACTAGCAAGGCTTCAAACAAGCTGGATGTGGACTATGTTAGAACGTGTTTCCCAACATTTTCTGAACCCTTAGCTGCAAAAACCGCTTTTTTTGATAATGCCGGTGGCAGTTACGTGCTCGGCAGTGTGCTTGATAAATTAGTTCATTTCTATCGCGTCAATAAAGTCCAACCTTATGGTGCCAGTGAAATTGCTCATCATGCTGGCGAACAAATGGACGCGGGTCGAAAGACGATCGTTGATTTGCTTGGTATGCCAGCTGGCACCATCACCCTGGGCCCTTCTACTACACAAAATATTAATACCCTCGCGCTGGCTTGTACTGCCATTGTGGATGAGAATAGTGAAGTGATCGTGACGGAGCAAGATCATGAGTCTAATATTGGCGCATGGGAAAGGCTATGCGAACGAAGCAGTGCGACTTTGCGCATCTGGGAAGTTGACCCACAAAGCGGTGAGCTGGATGTAGCCGATTTTCAAGCTATGCTGAATCCCGCAGTTAAGATCGTCTGCATGACCCATAGTTCAAATATTCTGGGCTCAATAAATCCGATTGAAGAAGTAATCGAGTTATGCCGGGAAAATGGCTCGCGTATTTTGCTCGATGGTGTGTCTTATGTGCCCCATCAATGGCCGAACCTTTCCATTTTCCAGCCTGACGCTTATTGCTTTAGTACCTACAAAACTTATGCAACGCATCTTGGAGTGATGTATGTTGCCGATGATTTTGTACAGGAACTTGATCCACAATGTCATTATTTTAATACTGAATTTGCAGGAAAACGTTTTGACGCTGCAGGTCCAGATCATGCCGCTATCGCCGCACTCGCCGGTCTCAGAGAGTACTTTGAACAAAGTCACTATCACCATTTTGGCAAATCACGGGTATCCTTAAAGAAAAAAGTCAATCAGTTGTCAGGGCTTATGCACAAGCATGAAACGGAGCTGTGTGAATTACTGTTGAGTGGACTGGAAGATTTGCCGATCCGCATTATTGGCAAGAAAACAATCAAGTGGCGTGAAGCAAATATAGCACTTGTGTCTGAAAAACATACGCCGAAACAACTTAACGAAGCGCTGGCAAAAAAGGATATTGCTGCAAGTCATGGTCATTTCTATGCGAAACGTTTACTGGACAAGCTAGGTTTGATAGAGGCACATGGCGGTGTGTTACGTATTAGTCTTGCCCATTACAACACCAGGGAAGAGGTGATGCGGCTTGTGGAAACCTTGCAAGATTTGTATTAAACAAGACTCACCAGCACAGCAATACTAGTTCCCATGTTTGGTGTGGGAAGGAATACGGCAATGGCAATTACCATTAGAATCTGATTATTTAGTTCGGTAAAAATTTTTCAGAGATTTTGTGAAATTTCCTTCCGGATATTGAAGTATATTTGTTTTCTCTGTTTGCACTTCTTTGACGAGACCTACGCCGGAGGCGTACCAACGGGTATTTAGCAAAGTGATAGTCATTGTTTCCTGGTAAGCGTATTTTCCTTCCTGGATAAGTTTTTCACCTGCAGATTCGATGCGGATACAATTTATGAATTTGCCAGCTGCAACACGAACAGTATCGTTTACGGATTGAATTTTTACGGTAACAGGAATGGATTCAATCACATCTTTAGCCTGAGGGTCGAAACTTTTCAATGAACTTGTTATAAAAAAATCCTGCCATTGCGTACCCACAGTTAATGGGTAATCAAAAATTGTAGTAGTAATGTCGTTGTCCTTAATGATGGTCTTATCAGATAAAATTCTGTATTTAAGACGAATACCGTTTTCTGTGTGCAGGTAGATAGATTCGGTTCCCGTTGCAGAGGTGCGTATATATGTTTTTTCCTCGCCCGTATCTCGCTGGCCAAGGTTATGTATAAGTTCCCTCTGTCTGGAAACTCCAATAACAGTATGTTTTTTTATTTCGTATAGCCAAACAAGTCCTGCTTCCAGGGGGTAAAAACTAGACTCGTTTTTTGCACAGGAAATAATGCATAACAAAACGGGGAACACCATTAAATATCGCATCGGCATTAATAAAGATCACTAGCAATTCTTATTGTATTGAAATAAAACACATTTAATTATTTTCTTCGTTCTGAAATAATAACCTGAATAACTTGAGATTATTGGAAAATTCAGTGAGACTCAGTTTTAACTCTAGTTTCAGCATCCGACTTTTTCTGAATGATTATTAATGCGCCTGATCAGTCGACATGTGATTGGGTAATAATAAGAATTGAAAACAAGCATCAGGTAAGAAAGTTATGTCCAATTCCGTGTCATTAAAATTCAGTCATTTTGGTATCTTTGTTGTAAATCTTGCCGTGATGAAGAATTTTTACACCGATGTGCTTGGATATTATATAACCGATGAAGGCTTGTTTCCTGACGGCCAGTCACTTGTATTTCTAAGTCGGGACCCCGATGAGCACCATCAAATTATTCTTGTGGATGGTCGTCCTGATGCATCTGGTTTTAATCCGATAAATCAGATTTCGTTTTTTGTTAAAGACCTTGAAGAATTACAGTCTTTCTATTTAGTGGTAAAAGCGGCAGAGGTGAATGATTTACAGCCCATCACTCACGGCAATGCCTGGTCTGTGTATTTTCGAGATCCGGAAGGGAATCGTATCGAAGTTTATACACATACTCCCTGGTACGTTAGCCAACCTTTGCGCGAAGCGATTGATCTGGAGCGCAGTATTCTGCAAATACAGGTTGAAACTGAGACGCTTTGTCGTTCCTTACCTGGCTTTCAATCGCGGACTGCATGGCAGGCTTCGATGAAAACACTAATGAATAAGTAAGGGTGCCTGATGTCACAATCTGTTCAAAAAAGAAAATCTCTTTACTTTAAATATCCTGAATATGCATTTATTCGGCCAGCGGAGCTGGATGGTCATAGGCAACGACACCCGGTAATCATCATTGGTGCGGGCCCCGTTGGCGTCACGGCAGCCCTGGAGTTAGCGCGTCATGGGATCAATTCAATCGTACTGGATGATAAATCCACCGTGAGCGAAGGCAGCAAGGCAATTTGTATCGCCAGACACAGTATGGAATGTTTACAACAAATTGGTCTGGCTGAAAAATTTGAACACAAAGCTTTGCCCTGGACCCATGGCACTTCCTATTACCACGACAAAGAAGTTTATCGTCTTGAAATGCCGCACTCGGATGCAGAACGTTTTTACCCCATGTATAACCTGCAGCAACCTTATATCGAGCAATACCTTGTTGATGAGGCTATGGCTAACCCTTTGATTGATTTACGTTGGCAAAATCGAGTGACCGACCTTCGTCAGGATGAAAACTCGGTGGACATTAACGTTCAAACACCTGAGGGCGATTATGTCATTCGTAGTGATTTTGCACTTGCCGCAGATGGTGCTCGCAGTGTCGCACGGCACAAGCTCGGTTTGAAATTGCATGGTGATACCTATGAAGGGCGTTATGTGATTGCCGACATTCAAATGAAATCTGATTATCCCACTGAACGACGAGCGTTTTTTGATTCGCTTTCCAATCCGGGTTTAACGATTCTTATCCATAAACAACCGGAAAACATTTGGCGAATAGATTATCAAATCGATGAGAACATGGATGCTGACGAAGAAACCAGGGAGGAGAACATTCGAGCAAGAATCATTTCCATACTGGATATGATAGGTGAAACGGCGGAATGGAAGCTGGAGTGGTGGAGTATATATAAAGCGTACACACTAGCTCTGGATGACTATCGTCATAAAAAGATCCTGTTTCTTGGTGATGCAGCACATCTTGTACCTATATTTGGAGTACGAGGACTCAATTCCGGCATTGCTGATGCAATGAATGCGGCCTGGAAACTGGCCTATGTCATTCATGGCTGGGCAGATGAAAAACTACTAGACAGCTATAGCCCGGAGCGACGCGGTGCGACGCTCGATGTTTTCGAGAATGCGAGTAAAAGCACAAAATTCATGACGCCGCCCAGTAGAGGTCATCAATTAATGCGTGATGCCGCTTTGTCGCTGGCAATTAGTCATGACTTCACACGACCCTTAATCAACCCAAGACAATCGCAGCCCTATACCTATATCGATAGTGCGCTCTCATCCTACCGACATAGAGACGCTGAATTCACTGGAGGACCTGGTGCGGGAGCCCCAATTTTTAGTCAAGGGGTTGGCGACACAAACTATCTATTGGATTATATTGGTCAAGGTTTTAGCGGTCTATATTTTACCAACACGGCTGATATTCCTGCTGAGGTTTTGAAGTTGTCCGACACCTTAAGTGTGGGTGAAGAAAAATTTACTTTGATTGTCATCAGTCAAATTCAATTTGAAAGTCGATCATTCATGCTTATTTATGATGAGCATGGTGAAATATTTTCGAATTACGATGCTGTAAATGGATCATTTTATTTAATCAGACCAGATCGGCATGTACTGGCACGATGGAAACACATTAATACGGACGAAGTTATGCAGGCATTTACACGTTGTTTACGAGGGGGAGAGAGTGAGTAAGAAACTGTCAGATGAAGATTTAGAAAAGGCCCTGGAGATATTGGCTGTCGCCATTAATCAAGCCGGCGAGGAAAAAGAGATGCTGTTCTTGAGCAAGCTATGTTTTACACTGGCGAACCAACTGGGTGATATCACGTTACTCGAGAAAGCCATTGATAAAGTGAATACAGATCTATAAGTGTGAAAAATATGAATAAGTTCATTGATGAAATAAAAAAATACGAAGAACAATCCCAGTCCATTGAACCCGAGGCAGGTCAGCGGCGGGAACTCCTGGAAAAAGTGAATCACTATACCGAAGGGTTTCTCGATTCCATTCACGCAAGAAATGCCTACGTTAAGGAAGGACTTGATGGGAAAGGTATAAGGGATGCGCTTATCGAGGAGGAGGGTGTCGATATGGATTCCATCCTGAAGCTCTACAAGGACAATGTTGAGCAACAGGGGATTAACACCGTCTCTGGGAAATTTATGGGTTATATCGCGCCATGCAGTATGTTTTATTCTGCATTGGGTGATTACATTGCTGCTATCACCGATCCCTTTAGTGTCGATTACATGTCCAGTCCCGGTGCTGTTCGTATGGAAAAAATGCTGCTCGACTGGATGGCTGGGCTGGTTGGCTATCCCTCAGGTGCGCTGGGAAATCTTGCCTCTGGCGGCAGTATGGCCACTCTTATCTGCATTGTCACAGCGCGTGAAACTCACGGGATAAAGGCGAAAGATTTTGATAAGTCTGTCGTCTACGCAACTAAATTGACCCATCATTGTGTAAGAAAGGGATTGCATGTAGCGGGTATGGGAGAATGTGTGATTCGATATGTCCCGACAGATGATGCTTATCGAATGCGACCCGATGCGCTTGCCGAATGTATCGAGAACGATAAACAACAGGGACTACAGCCCTGGATGGTGGTGGCTTCAGCCGGGACCACCGATCTCGGTAGCGTTGATCCCTTCAATGCCATCGCCGATGTCGCAAGTAAGCATAAGCTCTGGTTTCACATTGACGGTGCCTATGGTGGGTTCTTTATTTTGAGCGATCTGGTTAAAGATAAATTTAAGGGCGTCGAGCGATCGGATTCGATTGTCATGAACCCTCATAAAACTTTGTATACACCTTTTGGTCTGGGGGCCGCCATTATTAAAAAAGGCGACTTACTCTATAAGGCACATCACTATACCGCGAGTTATTTACAGGATAACGCCCTTGAACAGGATGAAGTATCACCTTCAAATCTGGGGCCCGAGCTTACTCGACATTTTCGAGCGCTTCGTCTGTGGCTACCGCTAAAGCTCATTGGTATTGCACCATTTCGCGCAGCCTTGTCGGAGAAAATATTGTTAACGCGCTATGCCTATGAACGCATGCGCGACCAGGATGGCTTCGAAATGGGTCCCTATCCGGAATTGTCGACCTTTGCTTTTCGATACCTGCCGGAAAAA
>JBLIML010000187.1:0-7921 GCA_047638675.1 Planctomycetota bacterium
TTTTAATAACAGCAGAGTCAATCGCCGTCTGGGTCTTGGTTACGTGAACCCTTATTATACAGTGGACGGCATCAGCCGGGGTTTTAACCTGAATTATCAGGAAACCCAGGCCTTTGATGCAAACGTCACCGCTTTCGATAGTCGAGTTTTTGGTGGAGGCGTCAGTTTTGGCATCCCTGTATCAGAGCAACATTGGCTTGGTGTATCGGCGAACTACGAGAATACCCAGCTCTCGGAGGCTAGTGCTCAGTTTGCGGGTCAAGTTGGGGGCTTTATTGCGCAGAATGGTAGAGAGTTTGATATCGTCCGACTCGGGGCTAACATCCGTTTCGATTCTCGTAACAAGACGATATTGCCGGATAGTGGCACCTTGCACCAGATCAGTGGCGAACTGGCCGTTCCATTTTTCGGTAATTCCTTGCAGTTTTACAAAGTATCGTATCGAACTCAGTATTTCCGCCCCTTGTTTGGTGATTTCATCTTTTCCCTGAAAGGTGATGTCGGCTATGGCGGTGGCTACGGGAAACTGGATGCTTTGCCTTTCTTTGAAAACTATTATGCGGGCGGCCCCCGTTCCGTTCGTGGTTATGAAGAAAATACACTCGGGCCACTGGACGAATTCAATCGACCACTTGGTGGTAACATTAAGGTGATTGGAGGAGCTGAAATAATTATTCCGGTGCCTTTTCTGAAGGATTTTGATCAAGTACGTCTGGCCGCCTTTTTTGATGCAGGTAACGTCTGGTGCAGCGGCAGGAATACGATAACAGCGGGTAGATCGGGGCGGCCTGTTGAGACATGTCCAGATGAGGCACGTTTCGGTTTCGATAATTTGCGCTATGCAGCGGGCTTGAGTGGCATCTGGATCTCGCCATTTGGTCTTGTTAGTGTCAGTCTCTCTAAGCCGATAGGTGATAAACCCGGAGATCAGGTTCAACAATTTCAGTTTACATTCGGCAATTCGTTCTAGAGAATACGCAGGATATTGAATATACAAAGGATGTTTTGGCTTCTTAGGAGGCAGAAACGGCTATTTACAGAATTACTTACATTACAAATTGGAGTAAGACCATTGAATAAGATGAGTGCACATTTGATTGCGGTTGGCTGTTTGTTTGCTATTTCGATGTCTACAAACGTTTATGCTGATAATTATAAAATAGGGGTTGTTAACGCAATAAGAATCCTGGAACAGTCACCGCAAGCGGAAAAAATGCGCAAGCAAATCGAAAAAGAATTTGCGCCGCGAGATCGTGAACTGGTTGCCTCTCAAAAGAAATTGAAAGAGCTGGAAGACAGGTTGACGAAAGATGCGGCAATAATGAGTGAGACTGAAAGGAAAAAGCTTGAACGAGATATTGTTAGTCAGCGTCGGGATTTAAAACGTACTCAGGATGAATTCAGAGAAGATCTGACGTTTAGACGAAATGAAGAAATTGCCAAAATCCAGAAAGAGATTGTAGACGCTATTAATGATGTCGCGAAGGCCAACACCTATGATGTCGTTTTAAGTGAAGGTGTGATTTTCGCCAGTGCCAAGGTAGATATTTCACAGAAGGTCATTGACCATTTAAATAAGAAGAGTGCCCAATAAAATATCAGATTTGACCAAAGTAAATAATTTGATTGGTATAACTTACCGTTGAATAACTTTTTGATTGGCACATTGTACTGTTGAATATTATTTGAATGGCATATTATAAAGCCCAATAACTGCTATGGCGTACACGCTCGGTGAAATTGCAAAAATTATTGGAGCCGAGTTAGACGGCGACCCCCACCGAAACATCAGTAGAGTATCATCGCTGCAAACTGCAAAAGACGGTGATGTCAGTTTTCTTGCGAATAAACGACATCTTCGCTATCTGAGTAATACCAAAGCCAGCGCCGTCATCTTGATGGCTACAGATAAGCATCGTTGTCCTGTACAGACGCTGGTTTGTGATGATCCCTATCTCGCTTTTGCACTTACCTTGCGCCACATGCAGCCGAAGATTCATTTCTCTCCTGGAATTCATTCAAGTGCAATAATAGGCGAACATTGCTCCATCGCAGCATCTGCCCATATAGCAGCGCACGTAGTCATTGATGCGGGTACTGCAATCGCGGAGGAAGCCTACATCGGACCCGGTTGTGTGCTGGGCAAAGACGTGGTCGTGGGTCCAAAGACGAGGCTGGTTGCCAATGTCACTTTGTGTGATGGCGTGCAATTGGGTTCGAACGGCTTATTGCACCCGGGAGTGGTCATTGGTGCTGATGGTTTCGGCATTGTAAAAGAAAAAGGTGTTTGGCTGAAAATACCGCAAATTGGCAAGGTAATTATTAAGGATGATGTTGAAATAGGGGCAAACACAACCATTGATCGTGGCGCTCTGGATGACACTATAATTGAGGAAGGTGTAAAATTGGATAATCAGGTGCAGATTGGCCATGGCGTGAAAGTGGGAGCCCATACCGCAATCGCTGGATGCGTAGGTATTGCAGGCAGCACTATTATAGGAAAGCGTTGCATGATTGGGGGACAATCTGCAATAAGTGGCCACATAGAATTGGCGGATGATGTTATTATCACCGGAATGTCAGGCGTGTCCAATTCGATAAATGAAGCTGGCATTTATTCATCAGGCGTTCCTGTCACTGAGAATGCGATATGGCAAAAAAATATTGCAAGATTCAGGAATCTGGATGTAATCACTAGAAGGCTGATTCAGCTAGAAAAGCATTTTGCAGATAAAAATGACTCCGAATAAACCCATTATGCGCATTGATTGATGACCATACTCAATATAAATGAAATAAAAAAGGTGCTGCCGCATCGTTATCCATTCTTGCTAATTGACCGGGTGATTGACTTCAAAACGGGAGATTATCTCAAGGCAATTAAGAATGTAACGGTAAATGAACCTTTTTTTCAGGGGCATTTCCCTCAGGAACCCATTATGCCTGGTGTACTGATAATCGAGGCTATGGCACAGGCGACCGCACTTTATGGTGAGCTTGCTGTTGAGGGCGGTATGGATGACGATATCCTTTATTATCTGGTTGGCGTGGATAAAGCGAGATTTCGACGAACAGTAGGTCCGGGTGATCAACTGGTATTACAGGTTAACTTTAATACAGTCAGACGCAATATCTGGAAGTTTAACGCCACTGCCCTCGTCGACGACAAATTGGTTGCCTCAGCAGAACTATTGACAACCATTGCGGATCCGCAATCTTGATACACCCGGGTGCGATTATTCATGCTGATGCTCATATCAGTGATGGTGTCAGTATTGGTGCCTATTCAATAATTGGTGCGGATGTAAAAATTGCTGAAAATTGCTGGATCGGCCCCCATGTTGTCATTAAAGGCCCGACAACTATTGGGAAAAATAATAAAATATTCCAGTTTTGTTCTCTTGGTGAGGACCCTCAGGACAAGAAATATCAAGGTGAAAGTGATTCAGCTCTGCTCATGGGCGACAATAATGTCATCAGAGAATATTGCTCAATAAATCGT
This sequence comes from Planctomycetota bacterium, assembly GCA_047638675.1. Taxonomy (GTDB): domain Bacteria; phylum Pseudomonadota; class Gammaproteobacteria; order Eutrophobiales; family Eutrophobiaceae; genus WLWS01. The sequence continues at coordinate 3,503 of JBLIML010000187.1, forward strand.
GGTACCAGCCCTGGGGGAGGGCTCACGCGTCTCGGAAATAACAACTGGATAATGGCCTATGTCCATGTTGCTCATGATTGCATGATTGGGGATGATACAGTACTGGCAAACAACACTACCTTGGCCGGCCATGTCACTGTCGATGATCATGTGACCCTGGGTGGCTTTACCGGCGTCCATCAGTATTGCCGGATAGGGAAACATAGCTTTTCCGCCATCTCAAGTGTTATCGTAAAAGATGTTCCTCCCTATTTGATGATCTCGGGTAATACTGCGAAACCCACTGGTTTAAACAAGGAAGGCTTGAAACGTCATGGTTTTTCGATTGCCACGATTGATCTATTGAAGAAGGCTTACAAAACTGTTTATCGAGATGGGCTGTTATTAAAAGATGCCCTGCAAGAACTTCAAGTGTTGGAAAAGGACTCTCCTGAGGTGACCGCCTTTATCCACTTTATCCAGACATCCGAAAGGGGCATCGCGCGTTAACTATAAAATATACTTAGCCTGTGTGATTATTTATATCCAGCAGGATAGATCGCATCGTGACAGGCGCCAAATTACTTGAAGATCCAGCTAAGGATAAAATATTAATTATTTCCGATTACAAAAATTATTGAGTTAGACCATGTTGCGGATCGGCATTGTTGCAGGTGAGGCATCAGGAGATTATCTTGGTGCTCACCTTATTAAATCACTAAAGTTATTACACGGTGATATCACTGTAGAAGGGATCGGTGGCAGAAAAATGCAGGCTGAAGGTTGTCGAAGCATTTTTCCGATTGAAAAACTGGGAGTAATGGGAATAGTTGAGGTGCTGGGCAGTTATTTCGAGCTAGTGCAAATACGACGAACCTTGATACGGCACTTTACCATCAATCCCCCAGATATTTTCATTGGAATTGATGCACCCGATTTTAATCTTGGTCTCGAGCAGACGCTGCGCGAAAAAGGCGTTAAAACCGTCCATTATGTGAGTCCATCCGTGTGGGCATGGCGAAAATACAGAATTAGTAAGATTGCCCGATCTGTGGACATGATGTTGACGCTTTTCCCTTTCGAACTTGATATCTATAAACAGCACAATATACCCGCAGAATGTGTGGGTCACCCATTGGCAGAGCAGATCGCCATGAAACCGCATAAATCAGCGGCGCGGCAGCGGCTAGGTATAGATCAGGAGCAAACCGTAATCGCTCTATTGCCCGGTAGTCGAAAGAGTGAAATAGGTCGTTTGCTGCCGCCTTTTTTAGAAACAGCACGCCTATGTCACAAAAAATCTGACAAGGTTTTATTCATAAGCAGCTTACTTGATTCCAATTCGCTAAGGTATTGCGAGCAAATTCGTGCGGAATTGTCATTGGAACACCTACCACTTAAATTATACGAGGACAGGGTTCATGATGTGTTGGAAGCCTCAGATGTGATCTTGCTTGCCTCAGGTACAATCACGCTGGAGGCTATGCTGTATAAAAGACCTATGGTGGTGGCTTATAAACTCAATCCCGTGTCACATTTGATCGTTAAAATGCTAACTTATGTTGATCATGCATCATTACCAAATTTATTGGCAGGCAGAGAATTGGTGCCTGAGTGTCTGCAAAATGAGTGTCATCCCGAAGGATTGTTTAAATTCGTGCAACATTGGTTAACGCACCCGGAAGAAGTGACTGCGCTTGAAGATAAATTTACGCAAATTCATACATCATTGAAGAATAACAATGGTGAAACTGCAGCTTGTGCAGTATTGAATTTGCTCAATACAAAGTAAGATGGATATCATGCAATCTGAAACTTTTTTAAACAGGATACTGATAGCGGGTGTAGATGAAGCTGGTCGTGGTCCCCTGGCCGGACCCGTAGTCGCTGCTGCTGTTATCCTGAACGATGATAAACATATTCAAGGATTGGGCGATTCTAAAACCATTTCAGAGAAAAAACGTGACAAACTTGCAGAGGAAATAAAGCGAAATTCCATTGCCTGGGCAATAGGGCAAGTTGAACATGACGAGATAGATGAAATGAATATTCTCAATGCAAGTTTGCTCGCCATGCAAAAGGCCGTTCACGCTCTGCGCGTCAACCCTGACCATGTTCAGGTGGATGGTAATCGTTGCCCCAACTTGAATTGTAGCGTTGAGGCTATCGTCAAGGGAGATGCGACAATTGCAGCGATCGGCGCGGCTTCGATTTTAGCTAAGGTTACGAGAGATGCCTTGATGGTCGAGATGGATATGCGTTTTCCTGGATATGGTTTTGCCAAACACAAGGGTTATCCAACGAAACAACACAGGGAAGCTCTGGCGCTCCTCGGCGTTTGTGAAATTCATCGCAGAAGTTACGCGCCAGTGCGAAAACATCTTTTTCAGTAAAATCACCGTGTCTCTCAGTTTCGTCCATCTTCATGTCCATTCAGAATACTCGCTTGTCGATGGTATGTTACGTACTGAATCTTTAGCAAAAAATGTAGCTGAAATGGAAATGCCAGCGCTTGCGCTTACAGAGCAAGGCAACTTTTTTTCACTTATAAAATTTTATCGTCACGCGCAAAAATACGGTGTTAAACCCGTCGCTGGTGTAGAACTGAGAGTGATAGATGAGAAGAGGAAAAAGCAATCAAGCAATATTTTGCTTCTTTGCCAGCATCTGGAGGGATACAGGAGTCTTTGTCGTCTTATCACACGCAGTTACACCGAGGGGCAGATACAAGGAGTGCCTTACATCAGGCGTGAATGGTTAGATGATGCCACTGACGGGCTTATTGCCCTGTCTTGCGCTCGTGAAGGTGATATTGGACAGGCTTTGTTGAATGGAAACCTGGAACTGGCTAAAACATGTCTGGCCAAATGGCAGAAGTATTTTCCTGATCGATTCTATATGGAGTTACAAAGGACGGGCAGAAGCAAAGAAGACATGTACATAGAAAGTGCAGTGTCGTTGGCGGGAGAATTTGAGGTACCTGTTGTCGCGACAAATGATGTGCGCTTTCTCAAGTCAGAAGATTTTGACGCTCATGAAGCCCGAGTATGTATACAGCAAAGTTATACGCTTGCCGACCCGAGACGTCCGCTTTTATATAGTCCACAACAGTACCTTCGTAGTCCCCAGGAAATGATTAGTTTATTTGAGGATTTACCGGAGGCGATTGAAAACACGCTATTAATCGCACAACGTTGCAATCTGGAACTGACGCTTGGTGAATATTATTTACCTCATTTTCCTGTGCCAGAGGACAAGGATGAGGATACTTGTCTGCGCGAAAATGCTGAAGCAGGACTTAAGCATTTACTTGCTGATATTGATGCTACGAATACAAACGATTCCTCACCTAATCATCAGTACTACCACGAAAGATTGACAACAGAGTTGGGTGTTATTAATGGCATGGGCTTCTCTGGTTATTTTCTTATCGTCGCAGATTTTATTCAGTGGGCCAAGGATCGAGGTATACCCGTCGGGCCAGGACGAGGTTCAGGAGCCGGATCCCTTGTGGCATACGTGCTTGGGATAACCGAACTGGATCCGATTAAATATGACTTATTGTTTGAGCGATTTCTAAATCCTGAAAGAGTGTCGTTGCCCGATTTTGATATAGACTTTTGTATGGATAGACGCGATGAAGTAATTGAATATGTCTCTAATCGATACGGACGTGATCGGGTTTCACAAATTATCACCTATGGCAGTATGGCTGCCAAAGCCGTAGTACGTGATGTCGGCAGGGTATTAGGCCAGCCTTATGGATTTGTTGACCAGATAGCCAAATTAATTCCCTGTGATATTGGCATGACACTGGAACAGGCCATGAAGGATGAACCAGTATTGCGTAAGCGTTATAACGATGAAGAAGAAGTAAAAACTCTTATCGACCTGGCTCGAAAACTAGAGGGCTTGTCACGTAACGCAGGTAAACATGCGGGAGGACTAATTATCTCTCCTCGACCACTGACAGATTACATGCCTCTTTATTGTGAACAGGGTTCGCTGGTGACTTCAAGTCAGTTTGATATGGGTGATGTGGAAGCAGCCGGACTCGTTAAATTTGATTTTCTTGGCTTGCGAACATTAACTATCATTGATTGGGCGGTAAAAGATGTCAATTATTTGCGATCAAAGAAGAATGAAGCTCCATTAAATATACTAAAAATTCCTCTGGATGATGAGGCTACCTACAAATTAATTCAGTCAACGCAAACCACGTCGATATTCCAGCTTGAATCCGACGGAATGAAAAAACTTATTAATGATCTTAAGCCTGATCACTTTGATCACCTGGTCGCCCTGGTGGCTCTTTTTCGTCCTGGACCCCTGCAATCGGGAATGGTGGATGATTTTGTCAAACGCAAGCACGGGGCAAAAGTAGATTATCCACATCCATCGTTGGAACAAATTCTACGACCCACCTATGGCGTGATTTTA
>JBLIML010000188.1:0-7903 GCA_047638675.1 Planctomycetota bacterium
TATACCACCTCGCTGATAATCGCCAGTAAATCACCAACACTTCGTCTAAAGGCTGCAACATTGACTCGCTCGTCATTACCATGCACGCGCGAAAATTCACTGACGGGTATGACGATTGGATCAAATCCGTAACTCGCTATCCCTAAATCACGAGTGAAATGGCTGTCTGTAAAACCGGTGCTCACCGCCGGCATAACGCGCGAACCGGGATGCCGTTCCGAAGTCACTTTTTCAATAGCCTGGTACAGTACACTGGTCGTTGAAGACACGGCTGGTGTAAAGGCCATGATGACTTCAATCTCGACTCCAGTTTTGTCGATCAATTGTCGAACATCGTCGATAAACTTTTCCGCTGGCCTGTCTGGCAGCATTCGACAATCTATTTCAGCCCAGGCTTCGGGTGGAATGACATTGATCTTACTTGAGCCGCCCATGCGAGTAAGCGAACATGTATCTCGGGTCAATGCATGATGGAAGGACGAATGTTCCTGTAATTTTTGCATGAAGCCCGGTTGCTTAACAGCGCTAGCCATATCCGCATAAGCGTCTGCCCACTCGCCCTTCATATTTTTTCCTTCGGCTGCAAACATCGCATCAACCGCAGGAATTATGCGTGGAGGGAAGGCGTTTTCTCTCAATCGATTCATCGCGTCAACAATTCTTGTTACGGAACTGGTAGCATTTGGGGTCGAGCCATGTCCAGGTTCGTCTACTGCCACCAGGCGCAGCCAGACCGGCACTTTTTGTGTTACCTCTACGCTGAATATTCGCTCGCCGTCCTGATCGGAGCCACGTCCACCTTCAGTAATCAATAGACCGGCACCTGCGAATATTTCAGGGTGGTGTTCAAGCAGCCAACCAACACCATAATGACCGCCAGCTTCTTCGTCTGCAGTGGCAAGGAAAACCACATCACGATTTAATCGTGTACCTGAGCGATGCAGACTCAGGAATGTGGCCAGTTGGGAAATACCAGTACTCTTCATATCCAAGGCACCCCGACCCCATAGATAGTCATCTTTGATTTCGCCGGATAAGGGGTTTGTGGTCCAGAATTTTGTGTTTGCTGGAACGACATCAGTGTGTTGTAAAAGAATGAGTGCAGGCTCGTCGCCACCTTCGAGTCGGGCCCAAATGTTCCCCCGGCCAGGCGCGCTCTCGGCGCTATGAAAACTAATACCCTCTACTTTAAATATTTTGGCGTAGAAATCAACTGCGCGTGACTCATTGCCAGGCGGATTTGTCGTATCGACCTGAATGAATGCTTGCAACCACGCGACTGCTTCATCGTCCATTGATTGAGCGTGTGTGCTCATAGCGATGGCGAAAACTGAAATTAGAATTGAACAAATACGTGGCAGCGTCAGTGATTCCATCATGCATTTCTCCGGCTTGTTATTGGTAGGGGTAGGATAAGGTAAATGGTGGATGTTGTACTTTCGCTATTGTCGCAAAGGAGACGGTTAGCTGACTTAAAAGTCAGTTCAGACATGGAGGGGCGCGATCCATTCAAAAGAGCCACTCACACTAGGGATGTTCGCCTCTGTTCAATTCAAGCCATTTATCTCGGTCAATTTGAAAGTAGGGGTCGTCTTTTCCATAAGCTCGCATTTCCCCTTTATAGACAAATCCTGTTTTTTTAAGAATATTTTTAGAACTATGGTGCTCATCATCAATCATCGCGACGATCGCCTGAAGTGACGTTTCTTCAAACGCGAATTTTAGCAAGCGCTGGCATGCTTCCGTGGCGATGCCTTTGCCCCAGGAAGATTTCTTCAGGAAATAACCGATTTCCACATCGCTACCTGGCATAACGTCAGGTAGGATCTGTTCCCAGTTAGTGTCATCCTCATCGAACGGTATTGGTAATAAATAGCAATCGCCATATTTTTCTCCAGTTCTCCGGTCCGAAATGCACCAGATACCGATACACCCGCCACCCCCACGTCTGGTCCAGGTTGGCATTTCCTGCCGGATCTCTTTCTCGCTCATGAGTTCATCTTCGATAAACTTCATGACATCAGGATCTGTAAACATCTCCACTGCCAAATCAACATCAGTGACGGCAAGTGGGGTCAACTTAAGGCGTTTGCTTATCAATTCCAGAATCATGGTAACGAACTCTATCCGACTGATGGTGAAATGACACTCACAATGTTGTGAACCGGGTTCTCTGGTTCACGACATTGACCGACTGATCTTTGATCTGGATCAATTATTTTTGGCAATACTATTGTTAGTGTGCTTCGGAACACGCACATAATTCGGAGGTCACCATGGATCACGTCATATTTACAATCAGCATTGCGTTAGCAGTTAGTTCAGTCAGCATTATCAGCCTCACGCTACTTATGATCGTTCTGGGTAAAATCGAGGTATAATATAATTTGAACTGAGTCAGCATACTTTCGCTTCTGCGTTGAATCCAGTACGAGTAGAACTCACAGCCTTTGAAAACAAAGTACTGCGCATCAAGAAAAATGTGTTGCGCGCATTCGAAGTGAAGAAACCGATTCCAATTGGCGAATAGCCTGGTACCGACTATTTTCGGAACAGGTGTCCAACTTTCGCGGCAATATTATCCACTTGCTCGCGTGAGGGTCGTGCCACTTTCGGAAATTCGCTATCGCGCTCCGGCACTTTTATGGTGGCATCTATGCCGACCTGTTCAGAAAGCAAGGTATTGCCTTGTGGGCCACGTGGTGCTGAAGGATCGAGTACCAGCGCGCCGCCGACTTCGTTAAAAATGAAATCTTTCTTCGGTTGCGTACGCGTCACCATGGCGATCAAAACATCGGTAAGATTGTAAGGGTCAATGTCCGGCCCAACCACAACGACGTATTTCATCATCCTCGGGAAACGTCCGGCAGCTGACCACACGGCATGGATGACGTGTTGGCCGAAATACGGCCAGGGCTTGTCTTCACGGTCGACAGAAAGTTGCACCACGGCGAATGGCAACCAGGTGCCTCCATGAATGACCACGTCGTGTACCTGGGGAAGTTTTCGTTTCAGATCGGAGAGGATCTCGATCGCGGTAAACGTGACACCGATAAAACCGTGGTCGAAGGGTGGCCACATCTCATAGGTGTTATACCAGATCGGTTTTTTTCGGCGGGTAATACATTTGACTTTGGTTAAGGGCAGCAAAAAATTCGGATCGTAGTAACCCAAAAAGTTACCGTGGGGTCCGTCGATCTCCTCTTGAGGCGGCACCATTAACTCGCCTTCGATCACGTACTCCGATGTGGCCGGCACATAGAGATCCGACAACTCGCACTTGACCAACGCCAGTGGTTTACCACGAACACCTCCGGCCAGCGCGTATTTGTCCCACTTATGTGTTCCCTGCAGGATGGCAGGACCACCACCGATCGCCATGACTGTAGGTTCTGGTCCGAATGCTACCGCAATCTGCAGAGGCTTGCCTTTCTTAACCGCCTTGGAGTAGTGGATACCGATATCGTTGTACGGTGGATTCCACCAGGCATACGTTGTTAAGCAGGTCTTTTGTAGATCTTCCGAATAAGGTTTACCGTCAGGATCGAGATCCAATAATCCGTAGCGGTAGGTACTGGCATTGAGATCGCCCGTTTCAGGATCAAAGGACGCTGTGATATTGCAGTTCGGGTAAGATTGGCGTTCCTCGCCAAACCAGACATGCGGCAGTTGTTCTTTTAGATTGATATCCGCCTCATTAATGATCACTTCTTTGCACGGCGCATCAGCTGATGCCACGATCTCCGGGTCCAGCCAGGAAGCCGGGTCGTTGATAATGTCACTAATCCGGTGCTTGGCTTCGAATTCGGTTTTGGCGCCCAGGGCCGCCGCCATGCGCTCGCGGGTACCGTAGACATTCAGCAGGAGCGGGACGTCCGGCGTATTGTAATTGCTCATGTTGTTCAGCAGCATGGCTGGACCCGCCTGACCCGCGACGAAGGCCTCCAACGCATCCAGTTCGTTGGTCATGTGGCCGACGTCAATGGGATCGGTAATCCTCGTTAAATCCCCTTGTTCATCCAGGTCGTCCAGAAATTCTCGTAAATCGCGATATGGAAATGGCATAGTAATATTTCCTTTTTTTTCACTACGCCGATTCGTAGTGTTGTACGACGTAGTCTAAGTCGAGAGAATGGCAAGAGTATAAGTAGAACTATCGCCCCTTTTCCTGCCACTTTACCCTAAACATCCGGCGGGCGGCAATTGTTTGGCTGCCTGTATCCATTTTGCTTTTTTGTTAATATTTTGGCCACTAACGTTTTTAGTTAGTTTGTCGTTACCACCTTATTTCAGGTCCCTTAATTAGCGAATTCCACTAATCATCATTCGGCACCCGTCATTCTGCAGCGCAACAATGAATTGACCATCTAAGTGGTCTCCGCTGCTTTCTTCTCTCTACGCCGCAACATTTTTTGTGTAAGTGACGGTGTCACACGGGGACGGCTCCATAGCAGTCCTTGTAAATTACGTGCTTGCCGCAAAAAAATATTAATTGGGAGAAAGAGATTGAAACTCTATCCGATTGAAAGGAATGTTCATTAGTGTTCTGTTGATTAAAATACTAAAAATTAAAAAACTGTACCGTCTTCGGCAGGTATGATGCCATTTTCTGATGCATATTGATTCCAGAATTCGATCATGGTAAGCATTCTGTCTGGTTCTTTGCTGGATAAATCATATTGTTCGGCAGGATCATTTTCCAAATTGTAGAGTTGCCATTCGCCGTTACCCCACGGTTCTTCCATCAACAGAAGTTTCCAGTCACCTTGTGTGATGCTTTGTCTGCCAAAGGCCTCCCATCCCATCCAGTCGTCTTCAGAATGAACACTATCCTTTTCTGAATTGAGAATGGGTAAAAGTGATACACCTTGCATTGGTAATATTTCTCTACCCTTATATTCATTGCCCGGGTGTTGAATTCCCGCAAGTGCAAGCAAGGTGGGCATGACGTCCTTTACAGAAGCGAAGTTTGTATTGGTGATGCCTTTTTCTTTCAGTCCGGGGTAATTGGCAAAAGCCGGTACACGAATGCCACCTTCTGATGTGTAGCCTTTGTACGCGCGAAATGGACCGGTGCTGACGCGACCCCAGTTTTGTCCGTAATAAAGATAGGAATTAGGTTTGCCCATATTCTCATACGAATTGTCACAACACTCCTTTATCCAGTCGCCGAACACAGGCCAGTTATGCAGAGGCGCACTTTCTGCGCCGTTGTCCGACATAAAGAAGATAAAAGTGTTGTCGAGTTCGTCGATTTCTCTGAGGTGATCCAATACGCGTTTAACGTTTACATCGAGGTCATCGACCATTGCCGCATAGATTTCCATCATGCGCGCCTCTCTCAATTTTTGTTCCGGAGATAATTCTTCCCAGGCGGGTTCACCTGATAGTCGAGGAGCAATCGTTGCCTCATCGGAGAGTAATCCTTTGTCTTTCATACGGACGATACGTTGTGCATGAATGACATCATAGCCCGCGTCATATTTGCCTTTGTATTTTGCTATCGACGCATCGGGTGCCTGCAGCGGCCAATGAGGGGCCGTGTAGGCAAGATAGGCAAAAAAGGGCTGTCCATCACCCTGGTTGCTCGAAATATATTCGATTAACTTATCTGTGTAAGTTCGGGTGGAGTAAAAGTCATCTGGTAGCGCTACGAGATCCTTGTCCTCACGATAGGGAACTTTCTTCCTTGTGAGTTCAACACCCATATCATTAAAGTGGCCACCGCCACCGTTGAGCAGAGCAAATGACCGCTCAAACCCACGGGCAAGCGGACTGGTTTCTTCTTCAAGGCCTAAATGCCATTTACCGGCCATGTAGGTGTGATAGTTTGCGTCTTTTAAGAGGGTGGGCAGGCTGACAACACGAAAGTTTAGATAACCTTCATAACCTGGTTGGCCTAGTTGATTCGGCGCCATGGCTTCTGCCATATTGCCAATACCAGCCAGATGATTGTCTGTTCCGGAGAGCAACATTGATCGTGTTGGTGAACAGACGGCGCCTGAATGAAAATTTGTTAGCAGGGTTCCACCGCTGGCCAGGGCATCGAGTGTGGGTGTGTCGATTTCGCTTCCGTAAACACCGAGATCAGTGTAGCCGAGATCATCAGCAACGATGAGTAATATGTTTGGTTTTTTGGGTGGGGCTATTTGAGCTGCATTTTCAGTAGGTGCAATTTGTGGTGCCAATTCGGAGTCGGTTTTATCGCAGCTGAATAAAAGTAAAATAGATAAAGTGGAGATGCTTAGTTTTAAGATGCCTACCGATACTTTGCACATTGAGTTACTCCTGTCATTTGATACATGGAACGATAAGCTTTGCTGGAGTGGATGACAAGGAGGTTAATGCCTAAAAGAGAAATCGAAAACAGGATGTCAGCATTTCGTCTTTTCAAAGAATAAATAATGGCACGTTGAACAAGTAGGCAACGGAGATCCATGTATCGCGACTCCCCGCGTCTTGCCACGAAGAAGCAATTTTCATCTCAACCGGAGCGTTTGCGAAGTGGATGGATCTTAAGCCGACTCCCTTGACAAGACCCCTCGAACGCCGCTCGTTCTCTGTTTCAGACTTGACTCTAGCACTCACTTACCGATGGACATCTTTTGTATGGCACATTATCCATGTGGTCGTCCACTGGAGTCGGGATGACAATACCTGATGCCCAGGTTGACAGTACTCCATCCGCTTGCGACGGGATAGTTTATTATGTTTATAATTCGAAGCACTATAATAATAATTAAATGCCATCGGAGAATAATATGCGTGACTTCACCATTGAGAATTTGACGGAGATTGTCCTGGAGGAATACGGCTCGAAGACGAAAGACCCTCGATTTCATAAAATCGTGACTTCACTAATATCGCACTTACACGCTTTCGTAAAAGACGTTGAGTTGACCGAGAAAGAATGGTTTGAAACCATCATGTTTCTCACCGAAACCGGCAAAGCATGTGATGATAAACGACAGGAATTTATTCTTATGTCAGATGTGCTGGGTGTTTCCATGCTGGTTGATGCGATTAACCATCCGAAGGGTGGGGCGGGAACTGAATCTACTGTGTTAGGACCTTTTTATGTCCCTGGCGCACCAGAAATGGAATATGGCGCGAGTATTATCAAAAAGGAATATGACGGTGAGGTAACATTGGTACAGGGTAAGGTGACTGATCAGAAAGGCTCACCCATTGCCGGTGCGAAATTGGATATTTGGCAGACCGCAGGAAATGGGAAATACGATGTTCAGGATCCAGACATGCCTGAGAACAATATGCGTGGAGTGTTTACCAGTAACGCAGATGGCGAATTCGCATTTGTTACTGAGAAACCCTTGCCCTATTCCGTACCCACTGATGCAACAGTCGGACAACTATTGCGCGCTAGTGGCCGCCATGCAATGCGACCGGCTCATATACATTATATAGTCTCCGCTGAAGGCTATGAGCCGGTAACGACCCATGTCTTTGCTGATGGTGACGAGTATTTAAATTCCGATGCAGTTTTTGCGACAAAGAGTTCTCTCATTGGAGACTTCAAAAAATCTGATAACGCCGAACTGGCGACGAAGTTTAATCTTACTGCTCCGTTTACACATATGGAGTTTGATATTGGCTTGATGCCTAACGCATAAGTTTTCGAATTGCCTCGTTCCCATGCTCCGCGTGGGAATGCCTATCAGATTCAAGCAGAGATATGCATTCCAACGCAGGAGCGTAGGAACGAGAAAATCCCGCAACTCACCGTGCATTCTCGTTCCCATGCTCCGCGTGGGAATGCCTATTAGATTCAAGCAGAGATATGCATTCCAACGCAGGAGCGTAGGAACGAGAAAATCCCGCAACTCACCGTGCATTCTCGTTCCCATGCTCCGCGTGGGAATGGCTATAAGATTCAAGCAGAGGT
>JBLIML010000189.1:0-7660 GCA_047638675.1 Planctomycetota bacterium
TTCATACCACGGACTTTCGTAACATGACATTGCGTAAACCGGAATTGGTATTGTTCGATCTCGACGGTACGCTAGTGGACACCGCCGCTGATTTGGCCTGGTCCATTGATGTCACCTTACAGCACCTCGACTTGCCGCCTTGCGGTGAAGAAAAAGTACGCGCCTGGATCGGCAGTGGTATAGAAGGCCTGATGAAACGCGCACTGACAAACGATTTTAACGGCCAACCCGATAGCGCATTGCTGGACAATGCACTGACAATCTTTAAGGAAAGCTATTTCGATAACATCTGCGAGCGCAGCCGTATTTATCCCGGCGTTAATGAAGCCCTCGCCTATCTGAAGGCAGGTGAATTTAAGATTGGCTGTGTCACCAATAAAGGCAGTCGTTTCACAGACAAGCTTTTGAAGTCCTTAAACATGTATGAAAAGTTCGGTATTGTTGTCAGTGGCGACACTTTGCCGGTAAAAAAACCCCATCCTGAACCCTTGCTGCATGCAGCCGCACACTACGCCGTCGATGCTAGCGCCGTTTTAATGGTGGGAGATTCGATCACTGACATTAACGCCGCTCGCGCCGCCGGCTGCCAGATCCTTTGCGTACCTTATGGCTACAATATGGGCCGAAATATCTCTGATCTAAAACCCGATGCCGTTGTCGAGACACTTGCCGATCTGGTACATTTGTTTTAGAAATTAAAATAATACAACATTGAGCTAAGCCAATGCGCTCTATAGCCGCTGTTCTACATATGTGTCAGAAATAGCACAATGACGAGAAAGTTATAACATGCTTTTAATGATCGACAATTACGATTCCTTTACCTACAACCTGGTGCACTATTTTGGTGAGCTGAAAGAAGATGTACAGGTTTATCGCAACGATAAAATCTCCCTGCAACAGATTGAAGATCTGGCACCTGAGCTTATAGTCATATCACCTGGCCCTTGCACACCCAATGAAGCAGGAATTTCCATTAGTGTGGTTGAACATTTTAAAGGCAAAATTCCCATACTCGGTGTTTGTCTGGGTCATCAAAGTATTGGCCAGGCTTTTGGTGGTAAAATTATTCACGCCAAAAATATCATGCATGGGAAAACATCGGAGATAGTTCACGGAAACAGCGATCTATTCAGGGGTATTCATATGCCTTTTACAGCCACCCGTTATCACTCCCTGGTAGTGGAAAAAGAGTCCTTACCCGATTGTTTTGAGATAAGCGCATGGACTGAAAGCGACACTAAGGAAGTCGATGAGATCATGGGCTTACGTCACAAGGACTACCCCATTTACGGCGTGCAATTTCATCCGGAGTCCATTTTGACTTCCTATGGCCATCAGATATTGCAAAACTTTCTCGATCAGTCGGTTTAGGGAGCTGACACTCTATCAAATGACGTGGTCGTAGCCAGAGAATGAAAAACGGAAAATAATTTCAATAAACGAGTTCAGGATCTGAAAATCGGGGATTATCTATGAAGGTCTTATCAGAGAGACTTTTAAGGAAATTAACCAGATCCTGTTTTTCTTTTTCACTGATGTCAAATCCACTAAGGAGTGAGTCCTGAAAGGGATTACAATGTCTCCCGCCTTTCGCGTAATGGTCAATAACGGCTTCCAATGTCCCAATGCTACCGTCGTGCATATAAGGTGCGGAATATTCTACGTTACGTAAAGTCGGTGCCCGGAACTTCCCCATATCTTCTTTCTTTGCCGTCTCAGCAATGAGTCCCTGATCTATTTCGGGATAAGCACCTTTGCCATCAATGTTGTATAAACCAGTATTATGAAATCGAGAACCAACCTTGCTTGCCCCGCTATATTGGACCGGCCCGGAAAAATTGAAACCCTGATGACACTGCGCACATTTTGTTTCCTCAGAGAAAAATAAGCGCATGCCACGCCAAACAGATTCACTTATAGCAGCTCGCTCATTCTTATAAACAAGTCGATCATAACTGCTGTTCCCTGACATCAAGGTCCGTACAAATGCGGCAATAGCTTTGATAATATTATCAACACTATAAACTTCAATTTGCTCAGGAAAGGCCTGAGTAAACAAAGAGGTATAGCGATTATCGCGCCTAAGAAAATCAATAACTTCTTTTTCCTTTCCACCAAGCCCAATCTCTACAGGTGCCTGATTGAATAGTGGAATTCGAATTTGGTCTTCGAGCGTAAGAACAGTGAGAGAGGACCAGGTTAAAGTAGTGTTATAGGCAACATTCATCAGCGACATGGAGTTGCGTGTATGCCGCTTGTTTGTCGCTCCTATCGCTTGCGGCAATCCGTCACTAAAAGCCCTTTCCTGTCGATGACAACTGGCACATGAGTACTGACCATTAATAGAAAGCCGTCACTCATATAATAATAATCGACCCAGTACGACTTTGCTTTCCGACATGGGGTTACTCGCTGGAACAATCGGCACAGGAAAGCCCGAAGGTAGATCCCAGATGTACCCGGTTTGTGACACATCCTGTTCCGCCGCCATAATAACTCCAGGAAAACAGAACCACACAAGCCATAAAAAGAAGCGAATTGAACGTGAGAAAAAACGCTTAGCCACGGCGAACTCAGTTTGACAATTTGTGGCAGAAGCTATCATTACGGCCTGTTCCTGGAAAAAAACAACGACAAAAGCTTTGCGGTCTAGCCCGATAAATAGCTGTGCTTCAATGTATCAATCCAGTCATTCAATACGATTTATATTTTATCGTCCCAGGCAGATGGTTGAGATTGATTGAGACTAAGGGTGTTTTTTGCAATCTCCTGGCGTTCCTTAAACCAATTTGAAAAACTGACTGCATCTTCGCTGGAAGCCTGTTCATTTTGTTGTAGCCATTGATTCATGGCTTCCAGTAACTGATCAGCATACTCACGTGGATAATCCTCAAATAATTCCATGTAGGCTTTTTTCACATCTTCGAAACGATTCAACTATAAATGGGTTTCAGCCCGATATTCAATCGCTTCAGGATAGACGGGATTTATTTTAACGGAAGTATCATAAGCGGCTAACGAACCTTCAATATCTCCGGTTTTTCTCAGTGCATAACCGAGACTACTGTGGGCCTGATAAAAGTCCGGGACTTTCTTGATGGCCGCTTCATACTTCTTAATGGCTTTCTTGTATTCTTTTTGCGCTTTCTTTATATACTTCTCTTTCTTTTTATCATCTGGGGCCGCTGCGGCCTGTTCTTCATACTTCCAGGCTTTATCGCGATAGACGATACCTTTTTTATAATCGACAACGGCTTTCTGTTTGGGTGTCATTTTGGCTGCAGAGCGCTGTGAAGAGCCAGAAGCTCTTCCGCCACCACCGCCTCCTCCACCGGCCGCAGAATATGCTGGCTGTGAACCAATAATAAACAATAATAAAAACAAAGCAGTGAGATAACGCATCTTGGACTCCCAATAAATGTTGCCCAATTTACAGAACTGTTTAACAGATGAACGTGTGAGTAATTCCTCTAAAATAGTAAGCCTATAGAGATTGGAAATACTTAAAAAGTAGATTAAGCACCCGACTCAACACAGTATCTCCTGACAAACTGACCACTTATGTACAGTTTAGAATTTTGGAAACTCGCTGCTTAGGAACCATTTTTTTGATTCCTCATGAAGCCACCAAACTTGTTCAAAAGTGATCTTTTTCACTTTGCCATATTGATTGTGGTAGTACTTCATCTCGATCACGACCGTGGCTTCGTCCAACGCGTCATTAACCTTTTTATTCTTGATGGTATGTTCGGTGACACGAATATATTCCAGTTGTGAAGAATCTATTTCCGGACGCGTATCATCTTTATTCACATGATATTCTTTGGCCTTATCAAATCGGCCCCAGCGCAGGGAGGCTATATAGTCATCCATCGTCGTGACCAGCCCTTCGCCTTTCTCCCTTGTGCCTATGCTATTACATGCCATAAGCATAAACATTAGCGCCAATGAGAATGTCAGCTTTTTCATTATCTCGTTATCCTGTATATGAATTTAATGAGCTGGTCTAATGATAGCAGTTATAAATCCAGATCGACCGGCCACAACTCCTGATCGCCTTGCTCGAAAGCACTCCACAGATCCGCATAACGCTCCGCCGATACCGGATGTCGTAGATCCCCCGCAATTTCCGCCAGGGGTCTCAGCA
Organism: Planctomycetota bacterium; assembly: GCA_047638675.1. Lineage (GTDB taxonomy): Bacteria > Pseudomonadota > Gammaproteobacteria > Eutrophobiales > Eutrophobiaceae > WLWS01. The sequence goes on from JBLIML010000189.1 coordinate 4,151, forward strand.
CGAAGGCAAACCTGTTCACATCTTCCCGCGGTATTTGCATACCGTCTTCATCGCAGACCAGATCATCGTACAACAATAAATCCAGATCCAGGGTTCGAGAAACATAACGTGGCCCACCTCGTTTACGTCCAAACTGAGTTTCTATTTCATGCAGTTTATCCTGTAGCTCGCCCGGTGTCAGTTCAGTCTCAAGGCTGACGATAAGATTGAAAAAATTGTCACCTTCAAATCCGACTGCACTGCTTTCATAGATGGTGGAAGTGATTACATTGGAAAACTGATCTTGCAAAGCACGAATACCGGCACGAATATTATTGTGCCTGTCAATATTGCTGCCGACACCTATAAATACCTGGGGCATCCTAGTTTTTCCTGCCCCGTTCAATAATAATTCCGACATCACGCACGCCTCTGAGCGCCCCTTGTTTGTTCAATTGAAGACGGCACCAGGGAATATTAAATTCATTCAACAATACTTCAGTAATGCGTTCTGCCAATGTTTCCACAAGCTCAAATTCACTTTCGCCAACAAAGCTAAACAATCGTTTGGCGACAGCCTTATAATTTATCGTGTCTTCAATGGCATCTGAACTGGCGGCTTTGCTAATATCAGTACCCATCTGAATATCCAGAATAACCGTTTGTTTTGTTTGCCGCTCCCAATCGTAGATACCGATAACAGTCTCGATACGCAAATCGTTTAGATAAATAATGTCCATGGTTTATAGATTAGCAGTTGTAGTCAGTACTTAAGGTACGGTATATAAGCATATTGTGCAGCCTGTTTAAAAATTAATTAAAGGGATAGTGTCTATGTTTGCTTACGGTTTACTGGTTATTGCGGCCTATTTTGTCGGCTCCATCGCCTCCGCCGTGCTTGTCTGCAAGCTCATAGGAAAGGCAGATCCCCGCACAGAAGGCTCGCGCAACCCCGGAGCCACGAATGTACTTAGACTACATGGCAAATGGGCTGCAGCATTTACTCTGACCGGTGATGCAATGAAAGGCATCCTGCCCGTATTGCTAGCCAGGCTAACAGGTGCACCGGATGTGTTTATAGCGCTAACGGCGCTAGCGGCCTTCCTCGGACATTTATACCCTATCTTCTTTGAATTCCGTGGCGGCAAAGGTGTAGCCACTTTCGTTGGTGTTCTATTTGGCATGTCCTGGCTGCTGAGTCTCTGTTTTATCGGTCTCTGGATCCTGATGGCATTGCTTTTTCGCTATTCCTCATTAGCTGCACTCACGGCCGCTTTCCTGGCACCACTTTACACATTGTGGTTATTGCCTGGCTTACCCTTCGCCATCGCAAGCACGCTGATGGCGACTCTTTTATTCTGGCGTCACCAGGCCAATATTAAAAATTTGTTGTCCGGTAATGAAGCCAGGATCGGTGCTGACAAAGTCTGATTCCCACACTTATCCAGCTTCCGCCAGCGCCCAGCGTGGGTGAGCTGCGAAGGCCAGGGGCTCACTTTGCCCTGCTTGCAACCTTAGATAACCGGCATAGGCAATCATTGCTCCATTGTCGGTACAAAATTCAGGCCGGGGAAAAAATACACGTCCACCCTGTTCGGCCGTCATCTTTTGTAAACCAGCTCTTAGTTGCTTATTGGCGCTAACCCCACCCGCGGCTATCATGGTTGTCAAACCAGTTTGTGCCATGGCGCGTCTGGATTTAATGAGCAAGGTGTCGACAACGGCCTCGACGAAAGCCAGTGCAATATCTGCATGGGTCTGCTCGTCATCGTCATTATCTCTTACTGTGACCAGGGCATGGGTTTTCAGTCCACTAAAGCTGAAATCAAGACCCGGTCTGTCCGTCATTGGCCTTGGAAACTTGAATCGTCCTGATCTGCCCCGCTCCGCCATTATTGACATGGCAGCACCACCCGGGTAACCCAGGCCAAGCAATTTGGCAGTCTTGTCAAAGGCCTCTCCAGCCGCATCGTCCAATGATTCTCCCAATAAAACATAGCCTCCGGGCGCGTTTACCTGAACGAGTTGTGTGTGCCCGCCGGACACTAACAAAGCCAGAAAAGGAAAATCTGGCGCCTCATCCTCCAGCATCGGCGCCAATAAGTGAGCTTCCATGTGATGTACACCCACCGCCGGAATACCCCAGGCGTAGGCCAGACTACGACCAACAGCCGTCCCCACAAGCAAAGCGCCTACCAGGCCTGGCCCGGCGGTATAGGCCACGCCGTCCAAATCCTTGCCACTGCAATTTGCCTCGGCCAGAACCTGTTCTACCAGGGGAATGACGCGGCGAACATGATCCCGGGAAGCTAATTCGGGGACAACGCCGCCATAGATCTGATGCAGTTCGACCTGAGAATATAGCGCGTCGGCCATCAATCCTTGCGTCGAATCATAGATGGCAACGCCTGTTTCATCACATGAGGTTTCTATCCCAAGCACTCGCATTATTTATGTATAACCCTGTCAAACTGTTGTTAATTTGCCAAAATAGTGCATTTTACCTTGCATTTAGCCGGTTTCTCACTAAAATCTCCCGCTCTTTAGAATTCAAGACCCAAAGTCAGGAACAAGTATATATGCCTTCAGTAAGAGTACGAGACAACGAACCTTTCGATATTGCTATCCGACGCTTCAAGCGCGCATGCGAAAAAGCCGGCACCCTTGCCGATGTACATCGCCGTGAATTCTATGAAAAACCGACGATGGTAAGAAAGCGCAAAGCCGCGGCTGCCGTCAAACGTCAGTTAAAACGTCTCTCCAAAGAAAACTTGCGTCACACTCGTTTATACTGATTGTTCTGTGGTTAAGGCCACCCCCCGGTTTTATATACTCTTATGTCTGATCTAAAACAACGCATCAATGAAGATGTTAAGTCTGCGATGCGTAGCAAAGAAAAGGATCAACTACTGGTTTTGCGTCTAATACTCTCCGCTGTAAAACAAATTGAGGTGGATGAACGCATCGAACTGGATGATCAACGGATGATTGCCGTGCTCGATAAACTCACAAAGCAACATCGTGATTCAATAGAGCAATATGAAAAAGCAGCTCGACACGACCTGGTGGAAAAAGAGCGTTTTCAACTCAACATTGTCCAAAGTTATTTACCCGCAGCCCTCTCTGATGCTGAACTGTCACAGATGATTATCGACGCGATCGCCGAAACCGGTGCCACCGATATGAAAGACATGGGTAAAGTAATGGGCATTTTGAAATCCAAAGCCCAGGGCCGCGCTGACATGGGCAAACTAAGCGCCCAAATAAAAGCCCAGTTAAGCTAAGCAACTGGTTAAAGATCTTTTAACTTTCAACTTTTAACTTTCAACTTTTAACTTTCAACTTACACAACCTCGTCGCTGTCGCCGTTCCCAGCATTGAAGTCTATACTAGGGAATGGCCAACCGGATTCCACAAAGTTTTATAGACGAGCTCCTCGCTCGTACTGATATCGTAGAACTGATAGACGGCTTTGTGCCGCTGAAAAAAATGGGCAAGGATTTTAAAGCTTGTTGCCCCTTCCATGATGAG
>JBLIML010000190.1:0-7502 GCA_047638675.1 Planctomycetota bacterium
CGCATCCAAATTAAGCGAATTGCGTTGCTCATAAAGTAATTTTATTCTCGCAAATAATTTCGCGTTTAAAAGTATCGTGTCATTGTGAGCAGATAGCTTTGGTGCCATTTCAGTTTGATGGGCATTCAAAGCGTCATTGGTATGAGCTGATATGAGGGAATAAAAAACGGTAAGAGCACGATTTAGCATTTGCCCGGAGGTTTCCATTTTAATCAAGGTGTTTTCGAAAGTGGGCGCCTCCGCTTCATTCACAATGGCTTCTATGTCAGCGAGTTGCTCACGCATACCCTGCTCCATAGCGGGCACGAAATGGGAGTCTTTGATTTTATCGAAGGGAGGGTAATTAAAATATAACGGACCAGGTGTGAATAATGGATTTGTTTCGCTGCTTGTATTCATATTATTGTCTTGCATGGAATGGTTTGCCTTATCAATACTATAATTTTTGACTGTACACGCACTTAGCAAAAGTATTAGCGCAAAGGAAATAGAAAAAGGTCTCATTTTGTCATCCTTTAAAAGAGTTTTGCCAATTATTTATTTAATGGGTAAAAATCGAAATCGGAGATCTTCAACAAAACAATAAATATTTATAGTCTGGTGATACCTTCCAAAAGATCCGGCAATGATCCCGTTTCAGTATTAATCCAGCTTTGCAAAAACCGTGTTCCATCACGAGATTTACAACTATCAGCGGCGAGCGCATTTTTATCTGGACCGAACACCAACACATGAGGAGTTCCACAAAAGCTATAAGACTGCATCAATTCATTTGTCTCCGCCACCTGTGCATCCATCTCTGTCTGTGATGATCCCTCGAAAGAAAATTGTAATCCGCCTTCCGGATAATGTACCCGTCTTATATAAACGTCCTGACGTTTGGTAAGCAATGGCTTAAACCCAGTCTCCAATTTTCGGCACAATGAGCAGGAATCCATATATACCTCTACCACAGTATAGTAACCATCTTTGGCGAGCCGGTCGAAAGTCTGCTTGCGATCTAAAAGCGTTTTGAATTCTACAGTCCTGCTAGCCTGAACATTTGAAGAACGTTGTGTTCCAGCCAGGACTGGGGGCGTTTCAGGCTGAAGTGGTTTTATTAAACCCGCAATATTAGTGCCGCCAGCAACGAATAAGATAAGGGCCAAAACAATGCCCACCAATAATGGGGATGAACGCCAGGTACGGAACATGAGATTCTCTTTTTGACCATAATTTTCAAAATATACATGGTCGATTAAAAATGCGGAGCCCAAGAGTAACAATTTCGTGTTTGAGTCCGTCACCGTGTTGAAGCGCAAACTATATCGATCTGCGTCGCTAAGCCATTCAGTAAACCAGCCCGACCACTTTTTCTGAATGCGTGCAATTTCTCTGTCGCCACGGAAGATGATGAAGGTCCATGGACTAAACACCGGACCCTTGATGCGCATTACCGCCTTGCCTAAAGCGTTCTTTATTACAAACCATCGATTAAAAGGTGCGAATGTTCGAGAAACACTTCCCAATTTTTTACCATCACGAGAATACAGTTCACACTGCCCAAAAAAAAATCGAACACGGCGTTCAATACGCATCACGAGGTTTTTTTGAGGATCAGCAATCTCTATTTCTGTACGGTGAAATCTGCCAAACAAATTGCGCCACACCCATCCGAGACCGCCGCCTCCAGACTCATGAGCATGCCAGGTGTCATTGTGACCGATCATTCGTAACGAATAATGATTTTTCCGCTCGAAGCTAATGAATGCTTCGACCAAATCTCGTGTTTGCTGAATCTCGACGCCTTTTATGGATTTAAGCACATCACTTGTCTGATCTCTGTTTCGTTGTTCCGCGTCTTCAAGGCCTGAAACTTCCCGCTGTGCCGCAGTAAACTTGGCGAAAATAATGCCGCACTTACTGCATTCTTCCGCTTCAGCCTGTTCATGTGAGCATTTTGGGCACTGGATTATGGCTGCGACAACTGCAGAGTTAACAGCACTAGAGGTCTTAGGCTTGGCTTTTTCGCCAGAGCGATTTTGCTGCACAACCTCATAATCCAGTTGAATTCTCTCCAGCTCACCCTTGTCCAACCATATGCCTTTACATTTTTCGCAAAGATCAATAATGGTGCTAGAAACTTTCCCGTATTTCCTCTTTGCCATACCTGTGTCGCAGGATGGACACATGCGTAAGATCTTGTCGCCCGATCGAGATGGCGGTGTCATATCCATTGACACTTCCAACTCCTGAGTTTCCTGTATCTGTTTTAATTCTTTTGGCTTAAGGAAAAATCCCTTACATGACATGCAGAGATGCACCCGCACCCCTTCGTAGTGCACAGATTTTAATGAGTTTTTACAATCTGGACATTTCAAACTCATAAGGCTTATCCCGGTAGGTAAAATGATTTGGTTTGCGTTTGTTTTCGGCGCGGGCCCTGAGCCTGCACAATGTGCCATTCAAAGAATACACAATGGTATATACGTTCACCACGACTCTGTCTAACTTGGCTCGAAGAAGGGCTATATTATCTCGATCGGAGTGTCAGCGAAGTGGAGGGAACTTGAGGGACTCGATTTCCTTGAGAAGATCATTCTATCAAGTTCAGGGTAACCATATCCCGTCCACCTGGGGCGCGGGTGATTTTCTCAGATAATATTCTTCTGCCTCAGGATCTGAATTTCAGACTCCGATTTTCCCAGCACTTCCTGTAATACGCTTGCACTATCCTCCCCCAACATGGGAGGCGCCTTTTTGTATTCAATAGGTGTTTCAGAAAATTTGATTGGGTTGGCGACGCCAGCCAAGTTCCCATTCAATGGATGCTTCATTTCGATTTTCATCCCTCGGTGTTTGATTTGTGGATTTTCGAATACCTCTTCTATGGTATTTATGGGGCCGCAGGGAACAGCGACTTTTTGTAATGATTCAATCCACTGATGACTTGTTTTCATCGCTACAATCTTATCAATTTGCGGGATCAAGCTTGCGCGATGTTCGTTTCTTTTTGGGTTAGTTGTATATCGTTCATCATCAGCCAGCTCTCGACAACCTGCTTCTTTGCAAAAGCGCTGGAACTGCCCGTCGTTACCAATGGCAATGATCACGTAACTGTCTTGTGTTTTAAAAGGTTGGTAGGGCGTCAGGTTTGGATGCTGTGCGCCCGTACGCTCTGGACAAACGCCGCTAATAAAATAGTTTGAGGCCTGGTTCGCCAGCCAGCTGACCTGTGTATCGAGCAAAGACATATCAATGTGCTGTCCGAGGCCGGTCAGGCCGCGGTGATGAAGCGCTGCTTGAATAGCGATCACTGCGTACATACCTGTAGTCAAATCACCGACAGCGACGCCGACCCGCTGTGGCCCTGCGCCCGGTTCACCATCGGCCACACCCGTGATACTCATCAGGCCACTCATGGCCTGGATCAAATAGTCGTAACCGGCGTGATTGGCCATCGGTCCGCTTTGGCCGAAACCGGTGATGGAACAGTAGATAATATCTTTCTTTGTGGCCTTGATTTGTTCGTAGCCAAGGTCCTTTTTTGTCAGATCACCTGTCTTGAAGTTTTCAATGAAAATATCGGATTTACTTGCCAATTCATGAATCAGCGCTTGCCCTTCAGGCTTCGAAATATCTAAAGTTAGTGAATGCTTACCTCGGTTTGTACTGAGAAAATAAGCAGCTTCGTTGGTCAAATTGCCATCTGTGTCAGCCAACCAGGGAGGGCCCCACTGACGCGTATCATCACCCGAACCAGGCCGTTCTATCTTGATGACTTCTGCGCCAAGATCAGCAAAAATCTGTGTGCACCAGGGACCAGCCAGTACCCGGGAGAGATCTAGCACACGCAAACCTTGTAATGGACCTGCCATAGACTACTTCCCCAGAAACCTGGAAATGTTCTCGCCAATGTGTCGAAGACGTGGCCCCAGTTCCTCTTCCAACATCTCTACTGACACGGCGAAAGTAGGTCCGCCGCAACTAATAGCCATGACCGTATTGCCATCGGGCGATACCAGCGGCATTGATACTGTGCGCGTATCTTTACGCCATTCCTGATTAACAAGACAAAATCCACGCTCACGAATTTGCGCCAAAGCATCTTCTGCACGCGCTCGCAGTTCCGGCCATTCATCGATATATGCCGACTCCAACTGCAGAGACATCTCCTGTCTTTCTTCCTCGCGTAAACCGGCAAGCCAGGCGCGCCCAATTGAGGAACGTGCAATTTCGATCCGTGCCCCCACATCAAGTCGCAGTGTTGTAGATGAATTGCCACAGCATTCATCGACGTAAACCATGCTTAAGCGGTCACGAGAAGCCAGCGCGACGGAACAACCACGACTGTTCGCCAGTTCAGCCATGTGATCGTGGGCAAGATGGCGAACGCGTAAACCGCTAAGCAGTGGGTAGCCGAGTGAAAGAATACCGACACTCAGTTCATATTTACCGTCTTCCTTATTTTGTTGCAGATAACCCATCTCGCTTAAGGTGTAAGTCAGACGCGTGATGCTGGGTTTTGGAATATTGGTTAACTCGGAAATTTCTTTGTTGCTCATCCTGCCTACCTGGGATTGAAAGGCGCGTAAAACTTCCAGGCCTCGCGCAAGTGCGGTGATAAACTTTCTGTCATGACCTTTGCTGATACCGTGAGACTCGAAGTCGAGCACCAGGGGTTTGATGGCCGCGCGGGGCAATGGTTGTTGTGCTTCAGGCATGGGGCTTATTTGCGTAAATAGTATTTTAGGGTTTTACTTCTCATGATTATAGTTTCACAATAGCTGGTATTTATATCATATAATTTCGCATAGTAAAACTAATAATCAAAAAAGAGCATTTAAATGAAAGATTTCACCAATGAGCAAATTAGCATTGCCGTGATTGGGGCAGGTATCATGGGTCGAGGTATAGCGCAGGTCGCGGCCGCTGCTGGGATCAAGGTGCTGTTGCATGATCTTGATGAGGCAGTTGTTAATGATGCCGTCGGTTTTGTTCACTCGATGCTTGAGCGCGCTGTAGAAAAAGGCAGGATGACGGAAGCAGAACTTGCTATCAGTAAAGACTGCATAGCTAAGTCGAGCGATCTGAAAAACTTGTCTGATGTCGATCTTGTTATCGAAGCCATCGTAGAAAACATTGAAGTCAAACAATCGTTATTCAAAGAACTGGAAGCCATCGTTTCGGACGATTGTATTTTGGCCACCAATACCTCGTCATTATCGGTAACCGCTGTTGCTGAGAAATGTAAAAGACCAGAGCGCATCGCCGGTTTTCATTTTTTCAATCCAGTACCCCTGATGAAGTTAGTCGAAGTCATCAGTGCCATTCGTACATCTGAGAATGTAGCCACACAGTTACAGGCGCTGACCAGGCGCATTGGCCACACACCTGTGATGGTCGACGACTCGCCGGGTTTTCTTGTCAATCATTCTGGCCGAGGTCTGATTACGGAAGGCTTACGTGTTCTCCATGAAAATATTACGGAAATACAGACAGTAGATGAGGTGATGCGAGACTGTTTGAATTTTAAAATGGGGCCTTTTGAGTTAATGGATTTGACCGGACTTGATGTGACGTTTCCGGCATCAGAGCAAGTCTATAATCAATACTTCCAGGAACCACGCTTGCGTCCAACACCCCTGCAACGACGTCGCTACATAGCGGGCTTGCTTGGTCGTAAAACGAAGCAAGGTTTTTATCGTTATGAAGAAGGTACTAAAATCGTAGCGGAAGAAAAGAGTGCACCAGAGGTTGAAATATCATCCGCGTTCTGGATTAGCCCTGACAATGCTGAGCTATCTGCAAAAGTGATCAATATGCTGAAAGAATCAGGTGTACGAATAGACGAAGCAAAGCATCCTGAGGAAAACAGTATAGCGATTGTTACGCCGATGGGACTGGATACGACGACGGCTGCAATCAGGGAAAATTTACCCGCACAAAGAACGATTGCCATTGATGCATTATTCAATATGGATAAGCGAATTACCCTAATGAGTAATCCGGCGACACTTACTTTAGTGATGAACGAAAGCTGGGCTGCATTTGCAAAGACGGGTCGTGCAGTTTCTGTGACCAGGGATAGTGGTGGTTTTATCGCTCAAAGAATCATTGCTTGTATCATCAACATTGCCTGTGATATTGCACAACAAGGCATTGCGAAACCGGAAGATATCGATATCGGTGCGCGATTGGGTTTAGCTTATCCACAAGGACCTCTGGCGATGGGGGATGCTATTGGCGCGAATTGTATCTTGACGATTCTTGAAAATTTGCAGGAAGTGTACGGTGATCCACGCTATCGCCCGAGCCCGTGGTTACGGCGGAGAGCTCAACTGGGTTTGTCCTTGTTGCAAGAAGAAATCTCTCATTAGCGTAATAGCGTTTCGCCGATACGCCTGAGATTGCATATGGGTAGTGAAGAGAATGGTGACGCAAAAAAAATGGGTATGGATTCCCACGCTCTGCGTGGGAATGCATACCCATCTTTACTTTTGCCGTAATAAATATATAGCAGAGGAAATAGACAATGAGTGAAGCAGTTATCTTTGATGGTATTCGAACCCCGATTGGCAGACATGCCGGCGCCCTGTCAAAAATAAGGCCAGACGAATTGCTTGCCAGCGCCATACGCGAACTGGTTAGTCGTGCTGATTTTGATCTTACGCTAATCGAAGATGTCATCGCTGGTGACACCAATCAGGCGGGTGAGGATTGTCGCAACATTGCACGCAATGCGGGACTATTAGGCGGCTTGCCAATCTCTGTCGGAGGTCTCACGGTTAACCGTCTATGCGGCAGCGGTGCGGCAGCGGTACTGGATGCATCTCGTGCAATTAAAAGTGGCGAAGGACAGATGTTTATTGCCGGTGGTGTCGAGAGTATGAGTCGAGCTCCATGGATCATGTCCAAAGCGGAATCGGCGTTCGGACGTGATCAGCAATTACAGGATTCGACCATTGGCTGGCGATTTCCCAACCCGCGTTTCTACAAGGAGTTCGGCATGGAGACCATGCCGGAGACTGCAGATAATATTGCTAAAGACCTTGATATATCTCGAGAGGATAGCGATGTGTTTGCCCATGCTTCACAACAAAAATATGCAAGTGCCAAAGCAGATGGTTTCTACAAAGAAGAAATCATGGCGATTGAAACCCCAGGCGCTAACAGAAAGGCTCCTCCTGTAATTGTCGATGAAGATGAACATCCACGTGCAGATACCACCCTTGAAAAATTGGCCAGCCTGAGAGCATTATTCAAAGATGGTGTGGTCACTGCGGGTAATGCATCAGGTATTAACGACGGCGCAGTCGCGCTGTTATTAGGCAGTAAAGATCTTGGTGAGAAATTGGGATTAAAACCCAGAGCAAAAGTATTAGCGGGTGCCATTGCTGGCGTCGAACCTCGCGTCATGGGACTGGGACCAGTACCCGCTTCACAGAAGGCCTTGCAACGAGCAGGTATTTCGTTAAAGGACCTTGATGTGATTGAAGTCAATGAGGCTTTTGCAACACAGG
>JBLIML010000191.1:0-7433 GCA_047638675.1 Planctomycetota bacterium
ATTGGAAGCGCAATTAACGCCGCTTAACTCTTGAAATCTATAGCGCAATATCCGGTGTTCGCAGAGGTGATTTAGCGCAGTTAGTTCTATTTAGAACAAAACGATGTAAATTCCAGGAACATTCTATGAAGAAAGTTTTACACGTTGGTTGTGGTCAAAAATCAATCCCGCAAATGCCACTCGGTTTCCAAGATGGTGAATGGACCGAAGTCAGATTTGATATTAATGAATCAGTCAGGCCCGACATCATTGGTACGATAACCAATATGGTCGATGTTGAGGATTCATCAGTAGATGCTCTTTTTTCCTCACATAATATCGAGCATGTGTTTCCTCATGAGGTGGTTGGCGTGCTGTCTGAATTTCGCCGTGTGATCAAAAAAGATGGATTTGTCGTCGTTACATGCCCTGACCTTCAGGAGGTCTGCAAGAATATCGCAGAGGGTAATGGTGCTATTACCAAACCGCTGTATCAATCAACAGCAGGCACAATAACCCCACTTGATATTCTGTATGGTCACATAGCCTCTGTTAGTCGCGGAGAAATATATATGGCCCACAAGACTGGCTTTGACCTGCAATCTCTCGGAGGTTCTTTCAAAGAAGCTGGTTTCGCACGCTATTTGGGGTATCGTAACCCTGGCGCATATGAACTATGGATGATTGGGTTCAATGAGGAGAAGGATTCAGAGCAAGGCAATTCCTTGATGCGGGAATTTTGCGGCAATCCCCCCAGAAAAACTCTCGTATAAGTGGTTATGTCTAGACTTGAGGAGGTAACGCTTGATTTAAAGCTTTCATGATTCTTAACTAGTCAATCCTGCTTTGAGTATTAAGCCGATTTACTCCGGCACCGGCTGAAACAGCTACATACTGCCTCCCGATAAGAGCATAACTCGTGGGTCCCGATGCAACCTGATCACCAAGATTTGACCCCTTAAGTCTCAAACTTCGCCACTCGGAGAACAATATGTTTATTAAAATAAAAGAACGATTATAAATAAATAGAATGGCTTATTTAATTTGTGAAAATACTGCTGCAACGCTGTACGAAAGCGGATACTACGATCGGTCTTTTTAGTATGGATTGCCAGTTTACTTTACAGACTTAACCTAAGTTTGTAAGCCAGGTTATATGAAAGAAGTGTTCTTCAAAAGCAAATTGAGACAAATATTATCTAATACAGCCTTTCTGCATTTTTCCTAAATAGCATGGAATTTCGACAATAAACACTATATAGCCGAAAAGACTGGCTTATTGGTCAAGATTCCCCATGCGCATAAATACATATCAACTTTTAGAAAAGATTAAAAACCCCGCTGTGAATATTTGTCAGCGGGGTTTTATATAATTAAAGTAGAAATTAGCGGCGGCTACGTCTATAAAGGTGTTCGCCCCGTGCATCAATGATTTCAGTAACCGGAATGGTAGCTATATCATTAAACTTGATGTTCTTATTATCCTTCAAGTCCACCAAAGATGACACGCGTGAATAGAGATCAGAGACAAATATTTCATCACCTTTTGCCGTTTCCTGGCGAATCCCGAACCTGAATGATGCGCGTTCATCGGGTGTGAGCTTGCCTATCATGCCTTTGGTGGCCAGAATGGAACTGTACCGAGCCAAATCGCTAATCCTTGCAGCATGGTTAATGGTGTCACCGAGCACGGTAAATTCGAGATTTGTATCAGAATAATAGGTCCCGAACCACTCCTGGCCTTCATTGAGACCGGTATTGAGATGTAAGTCGTGTAGCCAATTTTTACGGGCTTGCCATTCTCGGGTGACGTCTTGCATCATTTTTTTGAGTTCAAGGGCACAATCAATGGCATTTTTGATGTAGCTGGAATCGGGCTGAGGGAAAAAGTAATAGACCATTCCATCACCCACATGCTTGCCATGTGTGCCATAATATTTCCTAAATATTGGTTCAGAAGACTGCCATATATGGTTGATTAGTTGAAAGTATTCCTCTGGCGGTAGTTCTGCGCATATCTGACAGGAATCTTGCAGATCGGCAACTATGACGGCCAGATCCGTCAGGAATGGTTTCCTTTTGCGGAGTAAATCGCGAATAACGTGGCTACGACGTGAGAGAAAATCCAGGATAGAATCATCTCCACTGTTTTCAGGGGAGTAGGCAAACATAATACCTTCCCTGAAATACGAAATATAAAGGTCATGCGGCAGTATCATGCCTGCACTTTTATCATATATATCAATATGGAAGTGAGATATATGCTTTTTATCCGAGACATCCCCAGATGTGTATAAATCATCAATCAGCTTGATATCCTCGGAATTTATGGAGGAGTAGGCATTGGACATTGAGCTACTTGGAATTCGGCGTTTAGCCGCTCCTACATGGATAGAAATCATCTCCATCCAGTTGGTCATGCTTCGAATGTTCTTATTGTTAATCAAAAGTTTAAGAAGATTACGTGATTCAATATCCCCTTCCAATGGCGCATCCAATCTGAATAAATCCTCAAACGCCTGCTCGTTCCACCATACCAACTCAAAATTATTGTTTACCATGTACGATGGCCCGGGCAGGTTATCCAGGGACATGTCGATAGAGAGATTTTCCAGTTTTGCCGGTAAGGGCTGCTGGGTAACGATGTTGCTTCGTTCCCTGGCTATATGATCATGAGCAGACTGCTCCATGTTCTGGTCAATCTGATCCGTTTGTTCTTCCAGTAGTGCGGGATCGAGATCGAGATCAATGTGATCGTCCTCATCCAGCAAAAAATCATCCATTTCAGTGTTTTTCATTTCTTCTGCGACATCTGACATCGGGACCCCCTGCTTCTTTAATTGTTGAACTTTCTGAATGCGCCTTAAGTCTGACTCGGGGAAATATCCGATTCGAGGAGCGCGTGTATTATTGTTTTGGGCGGGCTGGACAGTTGGTTTCTTTAGTATGCCCAGAGAGATGTAATTGTTTAAAGTCGCTCTAGAAATACCCGCTAATTCAATAAGTTGCTTGCTTGTTAATATTCTCATAGTAAGATAATTAAAATTAAGAATAGACAGTGTAATTAGACAGTGCAAGTAGGTCAAGTCATTTAGACAGTTAAATTTATAGACAGTCTATCTAGACTGTCTATTTCTTCGAATTGTCTTACTAAAGATCATCTGGATAAACCGAACTTGGACAATTGAGCTACCAGACTTTATATACAGTATTTCAGGTGCTCACTAATTATGGATGATTGGGTTCAATCAGGAGATGGAGCCACAGCGTGGCATATCCTTGATGCGAAATTATTAGGGGAATCCCCCAATAAATCTGGTCTATAAAAAGATTGAGAGATCGATACTGTTTTCAGTATTAATCTGCTTTATTCCGGTAGAGCAAAAACAAATAACCCAGCGCCTGCCGAAACAGCGACATACTGCCGGCTATTCAATTCATAACTCATGGGTCCTGAGGCTACCTGGCCACCAAGATTTTGCCGCCATAATTCTTCGCCCGTACTCGCATCGAGTGCATAAAAGAAACCTTCTCGCCCCCCTGCAAATATAAGATTGCTCGCGGTACTCAGAACGCCACTGTCGGTGACGTCGGTCATTTTATGACGCCAGACGATATCCCCTGTTTGTGGATCAATGGCTTGAATTGCGCCATACCCATCTTCCGGGAGGCGCCGGTTGATAGGACGTGCGTATTGTGGAGGTATGGCCATTGTCGGGAAGGCTCCGAGGTAGTACTGGCCAGCCACATAATCTGCAGGCCGTTTAGTGAAAACGGCATGTGTATCCATCCATGTAGGGACATAGAACAAACCGGTCTTTGGACTGAAGGACGGAGAATACCAGTTGGTGGCGCCCTGGTTGTTTGGCATCATCAATGTGCCCTCGGGGCTCGGTGCCAGTACCTGGTGTGGGCGGCCTTTATCATTGAAGCCATCCATCCAGTTGATTGAAACATAGGGTTTACCCAACAGGAACTGGCCATTGCTACGATCCAGCACGTAGAACACACCATTTCGATTCGCCGTCATCAGCACCTTGCGTGGCTTGCCATGCCAGTTGATATCAGCCAAGACCTGTACTTGCGTTGCGTCCCAGTCCATTTCGTCATGTGGTGTGTATTGGTAATGCCATGCCAGCGCGCCGGTGTCAGGATTAAGCGCAACAACAGATTCCGTGTAAAGGTTGTCGCCGGGGCGTGAATCGCCATTCCAGTCAGGCCCCGGATTGCCGACACCCCAATACATCAGGTTGAGATCTGCATCGTAGGTCCCGGAAGTCCAGATTGAGCCGCCCCCGAGTTTGTAAGCCGCCCTCCCCGGATCCAACCATGTTTCAAATCCGGATTCACCTGGCCCCGGGATCGTGTTAAAGCGCCAACGTTCTATGCCCGTTTCAACATCATATGCGGCGATAAAACCACGTATACCGTATTCACCTCCAGCAGGTCCCACAATAACAGTGTCGTTAATGATTAGGGGTGGAACAGTGACTGAATACCCGAGACTAGGATCGCCGATGGTGATATTCCATTTCACTAGGCCGCTGGTGGCATCGATAGCGATTAGATGAGCATCAATGGTGCCCATGAACAAGGTATTGCCGTGAATCGCGAGGCCGCGGTTGATCCTGCCACAGCACAAACGTGCTTCAGGGTCAGGTGTATAGGAATAAGTCCAGAACGGACGACCAGTTTTAGGATCAAGCGCGATCACATCATTAGGAGGACTTACGGTATACATCACACCATCAACAAGTAGTGGTGTCGCCTCAAATTTTTCTGCGGCACCAGCGCGTGATCGAACCTGCCAAATCCATTGGAGTTCGAGATCGCTCACGTTGGCAGGAGTGATCTGGGTGAGATCAGAATGACGCTGTCCATCATAGTCACCGTGATGAATCATCCAGTTGCCCGGTTCTTTTTCTGCATTGAGAAGACGTTCGGTGGTGACTTCTGCATGGGCGGCAATCAATGGCACTAGACTCGCAGAGAGTAGAATAAGAAAAGATAAAAATTTCATGATCTGCTATTTAGTTTTAAGTGAAAGCAAGTAAGCCACAAGATCGGCCACCTCATCCGCGGACAGCAGGTTGAGGTAGGAACGCATCGGCGTCGAGATAAAACCTCTTGTGCTGATTTCATCTTCGCCTAATGACACGAGTTTCTTTTCGCTAATCATGAGTTGCACCGAATGAGTATCCTGATTCATCAGTTTACCTGTAATAATCTGGCCTGCGGTGGTGGTCACTTGATAGAAGCGATGTTCTTCACGCACCACAGCGCGCGGCTCTAGAATGGATTGCTGCAATGACCCTGCTGAGCGCTTCGAACCTATGCCAGCCAGGTCCGGATATAAACGGCTGCCACCGCCATTGACACCGTGACAGGTAAAGCACTGGCCCTTAGCATAAAACAAACGTTGACCAGATAGGGCGTCGCCGATCGAGACATCCTGCGGAGCCAATGCGCCACCGCTTTGCATGGTACGCACAAAGGCGACCAGAGCCCTCAGTTCGTTATATGAAAATTGTGGCCGTGCTATCATCAGCGTGTCGGGAATGCCGATACGGATTAGAGTGATAAGATCTTCATCAGATCTGGCGTGTCGAAAACGGCCAGTGGCTAGCATCACACCTTCAACTGCGTCCCCATTACTACCATGGCATCCCAGGCAGTTAGCCTGATAAAGGCCTCTCCCCTTTTCAATATCGCTGGGAGCGTAACTGTGCTGCTGAGCATTGATGGAAGCAGCACTCAGTATCAATAGTGCTGTGATCGTGTATTTCAGAAGATCATCAATAAGCTCAGTTTTCATACTGATCAAAGCGCGATACCCAGGCCATTGAATGGGATAGTTCATCCTCATCGCGTCCTTTTGGCGCCAGATCCATGAAATGATAGGCGCCGTTTAGCATATCCAGGCCGCGGGCTTAGCAGGAATAGGTGTGGAAAATAACGCCAGCGTCATCTTTATAGAAAACGCTGATCCCCGGTCCTTCGCTGCTGGGGAAGGCCATTTCTCGATAGTTGTAATACACTTCTCCTTTTTCTATTTGCTCCGGTGTAAATGATACATCGTAGTCGAAATTAAAATCACTGCCGTGAGATGAGACCCACTTGAAACGCCAGCCTAGACGCTTTTTGTAGGCATCTAATTTCGCCAGAGGCGCCCTTGAAACCGCGAGGAAGCTGATATCTCTTTGCTTGAGATGCAAATCAATACGGTTAAAATTATCTGCCCAGTAAGAACAGCTGGGACATCCCTCCTCCCATTCAGGTCCAAACATGAAGTGATAGATAATAAGTTGGCCGCTACCTCCAAAAAGATCAGCCAGAGTTTCCTTGCCGGCTGCGCCCTCAACTAGATAGTCCTTTTCAACTTTGCGCCACGGCAATTCGCGTCGAGCCTGACTTAGTGCGTCCCGCGCTTTGGTAAATTCTTTTTCTTTTATCAGGAATGCCTTTCGCATCGCTATCCACTCGTCTGATGAGACGATTTTTTGATTTTTCATATTGGATCTCCTGTAAAGTTTCGTCTTCCTGGCTTAAGCATTTAAACTCATCATGATAACTCTGCAAATGCAGCATTATATAAGGCGATAGCTTTGTGGTTGGCGGCTTTCATTCATACGAATCAATCTGGCGATGTCGGTCATGATAAGTATTTCACTATATAAATCTATAATAAAGATTAACTAATAACCCTATCTATCTGTTATTGATATATATTATTGTGAATTTAAGTAATTGCTCAGAAAATAAAAAAATTATTATGAAAAGATTCTCTAGACTCCTCCTACTGCTTTTTTTGCCATTTTCAGTTTTCGCAGATTCGGACCTAAGTACAAAGATAAAGCAAGATTACGATTATCTGCAATCTTTGTACTACCACCTGCATAAAAATCCTGAGTTGTCCTTTCACGAAGTAAAGACTGCCAAACGCATTTCCAAAGAACTTCGCAAAGCGGGGTTTGATGTCACGGAAAATGTGGGTGGTCATGGCCTGGTGGGTGTGCTTAAAAATGGCCCTGGCCCGACATTGATGCTAAGAACTGATCTGGATGCTTTGCCTGTTGAGGAGAAAACCGGCCTGGAATATGCCAGTAAGACAACCGTAGTCGATGATCTCGGTAATAAGGTCCATGCCATGCACGCTTGCGGTCATGATATCCACATGACGGTTTTTGCTGGAACAGCCCGCAGATTAGCTGATTTACGTGATAAATGGAGCGGTACCCTGGTGATGATTGGCGAGCCTGCGGAAGAACGCGGTGCCGGTGCCCGCGCATTGTTGAATGATGGACTCTATACGCGATTCCCACGACCAGATTACGCCATGGGTTTACACGCCAATGCGGGACTGGCCGCAGGTCAGATAGGTTATGTTGAAGGTTATGCGCTGGCCAATGTGGATATGGTGGATATTTCCGTATTTGGTATAGGTGGTCATGGCG
>JBLIML010000192.1:0-7427 GCA_047638675.1 Planctomycetota bacterium
GAAATCGCCGGGACTCAATTCTACTGCCCGTTTGATTAGCTCATAGGCTTCCTGATAGCGATCTGTATCATCGGCGAGTGAATAGCCGAGAGCGTTAAGTGCGTTAACATTATCTGGATCTTCTACCAGTATGCGTCGGAGATCCTGTTCAAGTAGCTCTATTCGGTCCATTTTGTCGGCCAGCATTGCACGCGCATAGAGCAAATCTGAATTGAATTTCTTGCCTTCTATTGCGTTGTCGTACACAGACATAGCGTCTTCGTAAAGCTTCTCCTCTGTCAGTAATTCAGCTTCGGCCTGTACTAACAAAGTCTCCTGTGCCTCTCCTTTTGCAGGGATTTTTTTAAGATGTGAGCGAGCAGCATCGATCTTATTTTGTTTCGCTAGAATTAAACCATAGCGGATCTGAGCATCAAAATAGTTTTCTCCTTGTTGCACACTTTGGTACCAGACACCGGCCTCGTCATATTTCTTGTTTTCCTCATCGATACGTCCCAGATAGTAGTTGGCATCATCGGAACGGGCATTTTGAGTAACAAGACGCTTGAAGTAGGTTTGTGCATCGTCAAGTCGGTTGGACTGTAAATACAATAGACCCAGGGCAAAAAGCACATCGTTGTTATTGGGAGCCTGTACTGAGAGGATTTCAAACTGACGGCGAGCATCGTCAAAACGCTTCGCATCCGTTAATAGTCGAGCATAGGCCGAACGTAAATTAAAATCGTTATCCTTGCGTGTCGGCAATGTTTTTTCAATCCACTCCAGCGCGTCGTTCACTCGTCCCTGTTTTTGCAAAATAGAGATATAGCTCATGGCCGCGTTATCATTATCGGGGGCCAGCTCTAAAGTGTGCTTTAGTAATTCGATAGCGCGATCTGGTTCGCCAATTCTGGCCGCCACATGTGCAAACGCATATATGGCCTCCGGATCCTGCTCGTGCCTGAGAAGTAGTTTTTCCATGACCTGCATGACCAGAGCACTGTCCTTTTCGCGGCCCAGCATATTGGCAATCATCCATAATTTTTGATCCAGCTTTCCATGCGAGTAATCCAGAATAATTTCAAGATGTTCGAGGGCGCCGTCGATATCGCCCTTGCGTAAATTCATTACGGCCAGTACTTGATGTGCATCCGGGTTTAAGGGATCTAACTCTGCCCACAATTTGGCGACTTCAGATGCCGCTTCAGAATTGCGGGCGTAGACGGCAATCCTGGTCGCTCGCTCGACATATTTTGGATCCCGGGTCATGTAGGCCAGTTCGATATAATTTTCGACAGCAATGTCCAGTTGACCGAGTTGGCCGGCAAATTCGGCGACCAGTGTTTTGTACAGTATTTCTTCGCTCAGTGGGATCCTGGGGCGAACCGGCTCCACCCGGACGATATCTTCTTCTTTGGCGGGCTCCTCGGTTTCTTTTTCGAGCGCAATTTCAGTATGTTTGCTGGGGACGTTGCTGCACGAGGCCAGAGTCAGAAAAAGGAGGGTGAACATGGCTTTGCGATAAAATGCCATCGGCAGGCCACATCGTAAAGATTCAAAGGGGTAATTAGTTCTCATGTTGAAACAATACTCATTATTTCATTATATGGACAGTGTGAATTGCTAATAATTTCCTGGTTTGTATCGACTTCACCACATTAAATTGAGGCGAAAAAGGGGTCATTACCCCCGCGAGTCGCCCCGACACTTATTTATCTCTAAAGGATAAATTAGCAAGAAGTTGATATTTAAGCGGTTTATACTTGTCTGTGCAAGAACCCTTTACCGATATAAGGCCTTTTAAAATCAATGACGCTGCTGGCTTTTGGACTTAATCATATTACCGCGCCGCTGGAACTGCGCGAAAAAGTGGTCTTTGGCCCGGATATTCTGCAAGAGGCTTTGCTTGATCTTAGCAAGCAGAGCGATGTTCAGGAAGCGGCGATACTTTCCACTTGTAATCGTACCGAGGTTTATTGCTCACTGAACGACCTTGATCGCCAGCAGGTCATGGACTGGTTCCTCAATTTTCATGGTCTCTCAAGCGCGGAAATGCAGCCCTTTCTCTACAGCCATCCCGATGCTAGTGCGGTAAAACATATGCTCAGAGTCGCCAGCGGTCTGGACTCGATGGTGTTGGGCGAGTCGCAGGTACTGGGTCAACTGAAAGAAGCCTATCAGGCGGGTTTAAAAAGCGGCAGCATTGGTAAATTACTGGGTCAGTTGTTTCAGCACTCTTTCAAAGTGGCGAAGCATGTGCGAAGTAATACGGCGATCGGGAGTCATCCGGTGTCGGTCGCGTATGCAGCAGTGCGTCTCGCCCAGCAAATATTTGGCGATCTGTCCAAACAGACGGCCCTGTTGATTGGTGCAGGCGAGACCATAGAGCTTGTCGCAAGGCACTTGCACCAGGCTGGGCTGCAGCGCATGATTATCGCCAATCGAACTTTGGAACGCTCCCAGAATCTGGCGAGTGAGTTCTCGGCTTATGGAATTACGCTTGGCGATATTCCTCAGCATCTAGAGGAAGCGGACATCATTATCTCCTCTACGGCGAGTCAGTTACCCATCCTGGGCAAAGGCGCTATTGAAACGGCCATCATTAAACGTAAGCATCGTCCTGTGTTTATTGTTGATATCGCTGTGCCACGCGATGTGGAGGCCGAGGCGGGTGAACTGGAAGATGTTTATTTATACACTGTTGATGATCTGAAAGAGGTTATCGACGAAAATATGCGAAGCCGCAAGAAGGCCGCAGTGCAGGCGGAAGAGATTGTTGAAACACAAGTTTTACAATATATGGCCTGGTTAAATTCCCTGGGTGCTGTGTCGACTATTCGTGCATTGCGCAATCAGGCCAACTCAGTGCAGGCCGAGGAGTTAGCTAATGGCATACGCAAACTTAAGCAGGGAGAAGATCCCGAAAAGATACTGCAAGAGGTAACTCGCAGTCTTATTAACAAACTTATTCATTCGCCCAGTGCACAACTGCGCCAATCCAGTGCTGAGGGCAGGGAAGATCTAATACAGGCGACCCATGAATTGTTCAATTTATCCACTCAAGCCAAGAGTGATAAAAAAGACGAATAATCCCGTGAGCGGGCGAGATTTCCGTTAAACTTTCTCGTTTTTCTGTTAGGCCTCAATTGATAATGAAACAAAGTCTGCAAATAAAACTGGAAAACCTGACCGAACGGCAACAGGAATTGCATGCTTTGCTGTCTGATGCAAAGGTCATTTCTGATCAGAACCGTTTTCGAGAGTTTAATAAAGAGTTGGCGGAAATAAGCCCTGTGGTTGAATGCTTCGATAAATATCGCAGGAATATTCAGGTAATCGAGTCTGCTCATGAAATGCAAAATGACGCTGACAAGGAGATGCGTGCTCTGGCCAACGAAGAATTACAAATTGCTGAAGAAGAAAAAAGCATTTTGGAAATAGAGTTGCAAAAACTTCTATTGCCTAAGGATCCTAGTGACAGTAGTAATATATTTCTGGAAATTCGCGCCGGAACCGGTGGTGAAGAAGCCGCTTTGTTTTCTGGTGATCTTATGCGCATGTACAGTAAATATGCCGAGTTGCGACGTTGGTCAATTGAAATTCTCAGTTTCACCTCAAGTGATCTTGATGGTTACAAAGAGATCATCATGCGTATTATTGGTGAAGGGGCATATTCCCGCCTGAAATTTGAATCCGGCGCACATCGTGTTCAACGCGTGCCGGAAACGGAATCACAGGGACGTATACATACCTCTGCTTGCACAGTGGCGGTATTGCCTGAAGTGGATGAAATTAACGAATTCGAAATCAAGGCCGGCGATCTCCGTGTTGATACCTATCGTGCCTCTGGCGCTGGTGGACAGCATGTCAATAAAACCGATTCCGCCATTCGTTTGACTCACTTACCCACGGGCATTGTCGTTGAATGTCAGGATGAACGCTCGCAACACAAGAACAGGGCGCGCGCCATGTCGTTATTGAAATCCAAATTGCTGAACTCCGAGCGTGATAAACAAACGGCGGAGACAGCAGAGAACAGACGTCTTCTCGTGGGCTCTGGTGATCGCTCGGAGAGAATACGCACCTATAATTTTCCGCAGAGTCGTGTGTCAGATCACCGTATTAATCTAACCCTGTACAAACTTGATGAGTTTCTTCAGGGCAACCTGGACATGATCATAGATCCTCTTATTAACGAATATCAGGCCGACCAATTGGCCGCGATGTCTGAGTAATTGGACCTAGAGTAAGTTACCGATAACTTGAAATGACCAGGACGAATACTGTTCGCGAATTACTTGCCCTGGCAGAAAGAAGCATGGAGAGCATAAATTCTGCCCGCCTCGACGCCGAAGTATTACTGGCAAAGTGTATGAGCACAGATCGCGCCAGTCTTTATGTCAGGCCGGAGCAGGAAGTCACTGAGGATATTGTCACGAATTTTCATTATCTACTGAGCAAGCGTAAGGATTATTATCCTCTCGCCTATCTTATCGGCAAAAAGGAATTCTGGTCACTGGAACTTCTGGTAGACCAACATACCCTCATACCTAGACCGGAAACAGAATGTCTTGTTGAGACGGCACTTGAAATGATTCAAAAGCATCAGCCTGAAGATATTCTTGATATGGGCACGGGCAGCGGCGCCATTGCTCTGGCCATTGCCAGTGAAAGACCGGAATGTAGAGTTTTAGCGATTGATCTATGTCACAACGCATTGGCAGTGTCGACTGAGAATGCCCGCAAACATGGCATCGCTAATGTCGAGTTTCTCCAGTCCGACTGGTTTTCTGCGCTGCAAGGTAGGCAATTCGACATGATTCTTTCAAATCCACCCTATGTTGAATCGGCCGATTGTGGTTTTATTTCCGGGGAAATCAGACATGAACCGCGACAGGCACTGGATGGGGGCATTCACGGCATGCGGGCGTTTACACAATTGATCCCTGCTGCCATGCATTATCTCAAACCAAAAGGGCATCTTATTCTCGAACATGGATATAAGCAGGCACAAGCTATTCGTGAGATGTTACTTGCTAATCAGTACCAGAACATTGTTACCAAACAGGATTACGCTGGTCTGGATCGACTGAGTTTTGCACAATGGCCATGACATACCGTGCCGCAAGGAACAGAAAGGTACACTTCGTCGACTTACTCTCGGCAACAGAAAGGCATTCTTTGCAATCAGAGATTCTCAGGCTTGAAGGCACAACGAAGGTTGATGTCAGCGAATCACATCTGCAGGTTGAGTACGATTTTCCGGGCACCTGCTTTTTCGATATCTGGCAGATAATACACCAGCTTATCGATATCGGGCGCTTTACCTTTGTAGAGCGTTTGCGACACTCGCTTGTCGGGTTCGCCGAGCAAAATGAAAGAGACCATCTCCTTTATCCTGGCCACTGGCATATTTACACGAAAAATATCTACGTGCATTATTTTGATCAAGGAACTCGTAGCAGTGGCGTTAATCGAAAACATCTTTGGCGTCGATTTCAGCTTAAGTCTTAAACTTGGCGACTAGCTGCCCTATACTCGAAGAACATGAACGACGAACAATTACTACGCTATAGCCGCCAGATTATGCTGCCCGAGATTGATGCTGAGGGTCAAATTCGTCTCGCGCAGGCGAGGGTATTAATCATAGGTATTGGGGGCCTGGGATCACCTGTTTCAATTTATCTTACCGCAGCGGGTGTGGGTAAACTTGTATTGGTCGACTTTGATAAGGTTGATTTATCAAATTTGCAACGCCAAATAGTGCATGGCCAAAAGGACATCGGGCGGGCCAAGGTCGAGTCTGCGAGAGACCATCTGCTTGCTCTCAATCCTGAAGTCGTTTTGACGCTCATTGATCATGTTCTGGAGGGCGAAGAACTATTACAAGAGGTAAAAGCGGCTGATGTTGTCATTGACGCCAGCGATAATTTCCAAACGCGCTTTGCTATCAACGAGGCCTGTTTTAAAGCTCGCACCCCATTAGTGTCCGGTGCCGCCATTCGTTTTGAAGCACAAATCAGCGTTTTCAACACTGCCGATGTAAACTCGCCCTGTTACCGCTGTTTGTATGAAGAAAGCGCCGCGGTGGATGAAACCTGTACAGAGAACGGTGTGATGTCGCCATTGCTGGGTATTGTTGGCAGTATCCAGGCAGCGGAGGCGATGAAAATAATTATGAAGATAGGCAAAACACTACAGGGCAAACTAATGCTTATCGATATTTTGAATATGGAGTGGCATACCGCAAGCTTACCAAAGAATCCGGCCTGTCCGATATGTGGACAGGGGGCAAACACAAAAGACTGTAATTCTGCCGTATAAGGCTAACAACACAAAGTGAGGCCAAACTTTCTCAGAGGGATCTTGAACTTGCGAGCTAGCCAACTGTCATTAAATTCGAAGGGTCTTTGCACGATAAACCACAAAAATTGAATTCCTTTCGATATGGGGGGAATAATTTTAGTAGAATTGCAGGCAGGAAAAATTTTTCCTGAGGGCTTTTTGCCAGTTACAAGTTCGAAGCTAGCCCAGGCAAAGCTCACAATAATCTATAGAAGGTGAAAGAATGCGTTTAACAACAATTTGTATCATTGTCATGACAAGCCTGTCGCTACAATTCAATACACTTAGGGCACAGGAAGTTTCCAGCGAATTTACAAAAACTTATAAGGCATACAACAACGCTTATTCGCAAGGCGATT
The DNA here is from genome assembly GCA_047638675.1 of Planctomycetota bacterium. Classification (GTDB taxonomy): domain Bacteria; phylum Pseudomonadota; class Gammaproteobacteria; order Eutrophobiales; family Eutrophobiaceae; genus WLWS01. The sequence continues at coordinate 6,684 of JBLIML010000192.1, forward strand.
ATGCCAGAGCGGCGGAGTTGGCCCAAAAGGCGGTAGATCTCGTAAAAAAGGAGCTGGGGCCTGAGCACGAAAAAACGGCCATTATGGAAATTAATCTGGCGCATGCGCTAGTCGTGATCAGGAAAACCGCTGAAGCGGAACCGATAATTAATTCCGCCCGGAAAGTAATTGAAAAACTGCACGGTGCTGATCATATCTCCCTGGTGACCGTTCATGAAGACCTGGCGAAGATCTATGCGAGTAAGAAAGAACTCGAAAAGTCACGACTGGAACTCAGTAAAGCCATAGCAATAATAGCCAAGACGCGTGGAGCGGATGATCCGGAGATTGCCAGCTTTCTAATTCAGCAGGGCACACTTGATCTGGCCTTAAATAAAATAGACATCGCACAACAAGATTATGAAAAGGCATTGGCAATACTGGAAAAGAAATACGGTAAAAATTCTATAAGCACCGCCAGCACTATTTCTTTGTTGGGGGATGTGCATTTGTATAAGAAGGACTTTGCGGGAGCAGAAGTGTTTTACAATAGAACCTTGAAAATTTATGAGGAAAATCTGGTTGAGGATGACCCCGTTTTTTTGTCGGCCCATGCCAAGATGGCGAAAATATTTATAGCCATGCGCGACGATCGTTTTATCGGCCATGCGGACACGGTGATCAAGCACTTTAAGGATGAAGAAGGTGAATCACTGCCTATGTTTATCATGCAACCCTTGTATCCGGTATTTGAAAACGGTGACA
>JBLIML010000193.1:0-7398 GCA_047638675.1 Planctomycetota bacterium
TTTATACCGTTTTCTATACGACTTACGGTGTAAAGACCCTGCTAAACATAGCGGATGCCATGACTGAGGCAAAAGTTTCGGCAGACGTCATTCATGGCTCGCTCTACAAGGGCGTGACATTTCGCAACCTTGTCTTTGATGATCCTGAGAGCTTTGTGACGGTTGATGAACTTTCATTGCGGTGGCAAATATTTGGATTGTTATCTGCCCGCTTATATTTTCCCTACATTACCGCATTAAATACCCGCATAAGCTTATCCGATTCTCCAACAAACGAAACGCCAGCTATCAAGGACGTTTGGTTACCACCGTTAAGCATCGAAACGTTAACGATGGATAAGATTGTGGTGATGCAAGCTGACAAAACACAATTGTTGCAGCTCGATACTCTTCAATTCAATCTTGCCTACAAAAAAGATAAATACAACCTTCAAAATGTACAGATAAAGAACAAAAAACTTGCCATTTATGCCAATGGATCTGTCGAATTTCCAGAGCCATTTAACACCAGACTTACGTCTCAAATAGTTGTGACAGCGAATAATAAAACCGATTTTACGGCTGACTTGCGACTAAATGGAAATGAGGAAAAACTGATTGCCGAATTCGGTTTTCACGAAAACCTGCAGGGAAGTGCAACAATAGCCATTGAAAATCTGTTCGATAAGCCGACCTGGAAAACCAACATCGAGTTAAACAAGGTTAACCCACAACTGATTGTTTCTTCGTTACCAGATGCCAGGGTTGATGTTAGTTTAAAAATGGAAGGCGACAAGGTAAAGCTGAAAGGCAGCGGGCATACACATCTTGTTTATAAAATCCCTGCCACGGATAAACAGCATGACTCTAAAGACCTTCAACGCGAAAGAATAATAGACTCTGATATTGAGTTTGGCATTAACTTCGAATTAGAAAACATCGTTCTTGAGCTGGATAAGTGGCAACTCAGAACAGAGGAAGGCGAAGTCACCGCCGCAGGTAAATATAATTACAGCAAAAAAGAAATGCAATTGGATGCCGGATGGGACAATTTAAATTGGCAGCTTCCGGATCTCAGTGAACAGCTGAGCACTTCAGGTACGTTTTCCATCTCTGGCACACTTGATAACTATGTATTTCAATCCGACATGAATGTCAGAGGTGAAAAAAATATTCCTCAACTTCGTATTGTCGCGCCAGGCAAGGGCAATCTCGACGGATTGACAATAAGTAAGGCAGATATCATATCGGCAGCGGGTAAGCTAACTGGAGATCTCGAGGCAAACTGGAAAACATCACCTGACATTCAGTTCAAATGGCAAGGCAATGATTTGAATCCGGGCGCGTACTTTAGCGAATGGCCGGGTCAACTGGAAAGCACAGGTGAGCTTCATCTCAGTCTCATTGATGAAGCTTTGTCCTGGCGTTTAAAACAATCCCGTTTTGTGGGGTCACTACGAACCTTGCCGTTTTCCTTAAACCTGTCGGACGATTCTTCTTCAAGTAGTGCAGCAATTAAGGCCGAGATGACATACGCGAAGGCGACTGCGACGCTTCAGGGGCAGCTTGCTAAAGTTCTCGATTTGAACTGGCAAATTGACGCATCAAACCTGAATCTGGTTCATCAAGAGATGCAAGGTCAACTGAAAAGTCAGGGTCATCTCACAGGCTCGATTGAACAACCCCGCATTAAGGCCGAAATCTCCGCGAAAGACATCAAGTCTCCCTGGGGTAATTCACAGGCGATTTCCGCTGATCTCAATATTGATTTGTCCGCTGATGCACTTATCAAAGCTGAAGTAAGGGTTAGTCAGTTAAATTACCAGGACACGCAGATAGAGCATCTTGCTATAAACATAGACGGTCGTAACAGTCATCACAATTTTAAAATCAAGACAGCCTTACCGGGAATTAGTGTAGAGCTCAATGGTGAAGGAAAATTGGAAGGTAAATTAAAGGGGGCAAAATGGATCGCGCATGTCAAGACGCTACATACAGAGCATGCCCTCTACAAGGCCTGGGATGCAATACATCCATTTACGATGATCGTCACACCTGATCTGCTAAGTCTGGATTCTGTTTGTTTGGGTCAAGCGGCCATTTCCCTGTGTGCCGAGGGATCCTATAAAAAGCAAACTGAAAACTGGGAATTGAAAGCCACGGCTAAGCAAGTCCCGCTTTCAGTTTTACAAACAAAGCTGCCAGATTCGGTAATGATTAATGGTTCCGTGGCAGCGAGTTTAAATATCAGTGGTGAGGGTAATAAACCGCTGTCCGGAGCAGCGCATGTAGCTGTTTCCTCCGGTTTTGTTGATTTAATTCTTGCAGATGATCTCAAAAAACAAATCTCATTGGCGCAAAGCTATATAGCTATCAAACTCGATAATGACGCACTGTTGGCCGAAGGCCGAATACCAACATCGGGGCAGGAGATGAAGCCACTAAAAGCCCACTTTCAGGTTAACGATATTTCTCTGGATTTTGCTGCACTTGAAAACCTGGAAATGAAGGGTGAACTACAGACTGGTATAAGCGATTTATCCATACTCACAGCCATCTTGCCACAGCTTCTCGACGTTAAGGGCAGCGCTGATCTTGATTTGCAGGTCGAAGGAACGCTGGCCCATCCCCGCTATGATGGATCTATCAGCCTGACTGATGGTGGCTTTAGTTCGTCTGATGTTGGTATCGAAGTCAGAAATATCAATTTCAAGGGAAATAAAAAATCGGAAAACCAGTATGAAATAACCGGTAACCTGCTTTCCGGCGAAGGCAACTTGAATATCAGAGCTGATATCGGGCAAATACAACAAAAAGGTCCGGAGTTTAAAGTTGCTATAGAAGGCAATAAATTTGAACTCATCAATTTGCCCGAACTTTGGGCGCTTGTTGAACCAGACATCAAGAGCGTGCTCTCGCTGGACAGGCAATCATTCGAAGGTAGCATTACCATTCCAGCGGCGAAGTTAAACCTTGATGAATTAGCCATACCTTCAAGCCTGTCAGCAGATGCTGTCCTCAATAATGAAGAAGTGCAAGACAAGAGCAGGCAATTTAATCCGTCTGTGAACATCAAGCTAATACTGGGTAAAGACATTCAGATAAAGGGAAAAGGTATCTCAGGCATGCTTGTCGGCGAACTTGAGATTCAAAGCAATAAACAGGCGAGATTGATCGGCAATGGTGAGATCTCAATCAGTAATGGAAAATTCTCAGCTTACGGACAGAAACTAACCATTCAGGAAGGCCGTCTGATTTACAACAAAACAGAGCTGGACAATCCTATGCTCAACGTTATTGCATTCCGCCAGATTGATGACATCAAAGCTGGCTTAAAGATCACAGGTTTCCTTAGCGCACCAGACATCTCCCTGTTTTCATCACCTACCTTGCCACAGGAACAAATCCTGGCTTACATCGTTTTCGGACGGCCACTCGACGCATTGTCATCAGGAGAGGGTAGCGATTTGCTCGGAGCCGCGGCTTCGATGGGTTTGCGAAATAGCGGTTTTATTACAGAGAAACTTACCTCCACATTTGGTTTGGATCAAATGAGTATCACCGGCTCAAACGCGCAAACAGCTTCGCTGATTGTTGGTAAATATCTTAACCCAAGGCTTTATTTAAGCTACGGCCTGGGCATTTTTGATAAAATCAGCACTGCCAAATTGCGCTATGACCTGTCGAGGCGCTTTTCAGTAGAGGCAGAACGTGGTTCAGAAAGCGGCGTTGATATTTTCTATAAAATTGAAAAGTAGAACTAAATAAATATCTATTAATATGGTGTCATTATAAATAACCCAGCCCTTCTCAATTAGGCTACTGATTCCAGTTTCCAATAGTGGATAGTTAAGAATAGTAGTACCGATAATTAAGCACCACAATCCTTCTCCACTCTTCAACATGGTGTTGCTCAGGTGCCAGTACACAATGAATGGGTCCAATTTTGTATCATTATTTGTCTGTTTTTTTGTCCTTTCGCGTTCTCTCGATTTTGACCGGGCCAGGCAATCCAGGCCTCTTTTCTCCAAAAATAAAGATTGTATTTACATAGATAGAATATTACTGTACTTTCCTCCATCCCTCTAAAAAAGGGGCTTCTCCTGGGGAAGTAAAATGAATTCTTCTATCATAGAACCTCTTGTCTTCGACACCGCCATGTTTGTGTCCGGGACGATATTGGCAGTCACCTTCATCGGTATTTTCAGCGAACACTTACACGGCTTCGAACGTTCGAAATTCGCTACTGCAGGTGCAGTAGCCATGATGCTGGCGGGGCAGTTTTTGGGCTTCTACTCACCTGAGCAGGCCCTCGAAGCCATCGACTGGAACGTGGTTTTCCTGCTCGGTGCGATGATGACTATTGTGTCCATCATGATCCCGACCGGTGGCTTCAGCACCCTGGCATACTGGATGGCAAACTTCAGTAGAGGCAGACTTTATCTCATGCTCTGCTTAATGGGCACGGCCGTAACGGTATTTTCCCTGTTACTGGACAACGTCACTACCGTCGTTATCTTTGGCCCCTTAATTATCCTGATCGCTCACGCACAGAAAATCAGTCCCATCCCCTATCTACTGGCTGCCGCCCTGCTTTCTGATACGGGTGGCGTGGCTACTCTGGTTGGCGATCCACCCAACTTAATGATCGGTTCCGCTGCGGGTATCGATTTTAATTCTTTTTTTATGCATATGGGACCACCTGTATTTGTTGCATGGGTCACAATTCTCATCGCTATGAAATTTTTGTTTAAAAAGGAACTTGCTGTCACCCCGGAACATACATTCCATGGCACACTTGAACTCAAGGACAAGCGCTTATGGTATGGGTCGCTAATCATTCTGGGCGTTATGGTTATTCTGTTTATATTTCATGACACACTTCACTGGGAACCCTGGTTTGTCGCCGTATTAGGCATGTCAGCACTGATTTTTCTTAGCCGCAGGGTGGTCATGGACCATGCCTTCCAAAAAGTAGAATTTACTTTGCTGTTATTTTTCGTCAGCCTGTTTATGGTCATTGGCGGTGTGGAACACAGTCGTTTTCTTATGTACCTGGGACAATTTATAACACCGCTGGTAGAACACGACTTAATGTTGGCGACGATTGGTTTGATGTGGGTCTCAGCTATATTTTCAGCCATGATCGACAACATTCCTTTTACCGCGGCAATGATACCCATCATCCTGAGCATGGAATCGGTGGGGATCAATGTCACGCCACTTTGGTGGGGTCTGGCAATAGGTGTCGGTATGGGCGGCAATGGAACGCATATCGGTTCAACTGCCAATGTCTTTATCGTGACCATATCGGAACGCCTGGCCAGGGAGCAAAATGATCCGAGTCTCAGGATTACACCTGCCCTCTGGTTTAGAAAAGGCACGCCCGTGATGATATTGACCTTAATCGTCTCCAGTTTTTCATTCCTCCTGTTCTGGGATTTCTTTGCGAAGCCGCTACAATAAGGCTATTGAATTGCTGGTTGGTGTTGTGAGGTTTTCAGGTAAATCAATGAACGTATTTGCGAATATTTTTACAAATAAAGACGCGCCTCTTTAGTAAAAGGTTTACTAATGCAATGAGCTACCCCACAATCAATTCAAATTTCTATCCGGGGAAAAACCGTCGTATTGTTGAATAGCGCTAAAGAAATATTCATCAATACCATCTAATAATAATGAATCTAGCCTTTCTCAACTAAGGCCCTGATTCTGGTTTCCAATGGCGGATGGCTTCTAAACAAATCGCCGAATTTGGCTTTCATGTCTCCGCTGATACCGAAAACGGAAAGACTATCCGGCATTTCATTCGGTAAATTTTGCTCTGCCTGCAAACGCTTCAATGCACCTATCATCCCTTGTCTGCTCGCCAGGGTGGCGCCTGCATCATCAGCACGAAATTCCCGCCAACGGGAAAACCACATAACAATAATTGAAGCAAGAATACCGAGAATCATTTCAGTAACAAATGTAACGATGTAAAAACCAATACCATGACCTCGTTCTGTTTTAAAAATAACACGGTCAATGGTGTGACCAATAATTCTTGCAAAGAACATGACGAAAGTATTTACCACGCCTTGAATCAGGCTAAGCGTGATCATGTCGCCATTGGCAACATGACCGATTTCGTGAGCCATCACCGCTTCCACTTCTTCCGGACGGAATCGCTCTAGCATTCCGGCGCTAACCGCAACCAGGGCATTATTACGATTCCAGCCTGTTGCAAAGGCATTGGAGGCCTGTGAAGGGAATATGCCTACTTCCGGCATACCAATATCCACCTTGGCCGCTAGTCTGGCAACCGTATCGACGAGCCACTTCTCCTGTGAGTTAGCCGGTTGATCTATCACCTGTACACGCATACTGCGTTTGGCCATCCATTTGGATATCAACAGGGATATTACTGAACCACTGACACCAAAAATTGCGCAGAAAACCAATAATGCACTGAGATTCAGATCGACACCGTTAGCTGCCATAAAGGAGTTAAAGCCGAGCAGGCTCAAGCTGATACTGGCGACCAGCATCACCGCCAAATTTGTGGCCAGGAACAATAAAATACGCATAGATTGTATGAACTCTAATTGAAAAATAAGTTCATTAAGGTGGGGCTGGCAAGCATTAATTTCAAGTGCTTATGCCTGAGCTTGATTCTCCTCTGCAACTATTTGCGCTTCCTCGCTTGTTCGTGGATCCATTTCGTAAACGGCGGGTGTCGTCATATCTGCCACCGCGCGGAAGGGTTCATTTATAGTCTCCTGTGGTAGCACGTGCGTTCGAATGCGCACTGCGATAACCCAGGCATATAAATACATACAGATCGCAGAAAACACAAACAAGCCTGAGGCACCGATAAATCTCATCGTCAAAGATGCCAGCGGCGCACCAATGGCTGAGCAGAGTCCAAGAGTGAGTAGCATACCGCTACCAACCATGACAAAATCCTCCGGCGCAGCCCGATCGTTGGCGTGCGCCAGACAAACGGCATATTGCGTCATCACGCTACCGCCCCAAAAAAAGGCGAGCATAATAAGCAACCAATGATCAAATTGCGGCCACAAGGGCGGCAGTATTACCATCAGCACAGAGATAACACTGGCGCTCAAGGCACTGTAAAACACAACAATTCGCCGGTCATAGCTATCTGATATGCGCCCTAGAGGCAATTGAAACACAGCGCCGCCAAACACAATAATGCTCATGAACAAAGTGAGTTGAAAAGTATCAAAGGCTTCTGCCCGAGCATACACAGGACCAAGCGACCAGAAGGCACCGGTCACCAGGCCGGTGGTGATGGCACCAATAAGACCGATATGAGACTCCTGCCAGACTTTGCGCAAGTTAATGCTAACCTTCTCCAGAGGTGCAGGCGCCAGGGAGAGGGTGAGCGACACCGGAATAATCGCAAGTGACAAG
>JBLIML010000194.1:0-7328 GCA_047638675.1 Planctomycetota bacterium
TTCCCACGCTCCGCGTGGGAATGCATACGGTGCTAAGATATGTGTAGTTGCTAAGATAGATATGGATTCCCACGGAGACCGTGGGAACCAGCGGCCAGCAACACACCGCACCTCGTTCCCACGCTCCGCGTGGGAATGCATACGGTGCTAAGGCATGTGTAGTCGGAAAGACAGGGTTGGATCCCCACGGAGACCGTGGGAACCAGCAACACACCGCGCCTCGTTCCCACGCTCCGCGTGAGAATGCATACGGTGCTAAGGCATGTGTAGTTGCTAAGATAGATATGGATCCCCACGGAGACCGTGGGAACCAGCAGCCAGCAACACACCGCGCCTCGTTCCCACGCTCCGCGTGGGAATGCATACGGTGCTAAGGAAAGTGTAGTCGGAAAGACAGGGTTGGATCCCCACGGAGACCGTGGGAACCAGCAATGGGGACGCATCCCCCCTCGTTCCCACGCTCCGCGTGGGAATGCATACGGTGTTAAGGGATGTGTAGTTGCTAAGATAGATAGGGATTCCCACGGGGACCGTGGGAACCAGAACAGAATTAAGCCCGGAGATATAAAAAGCATGCAAGAAAAATTAACAACACTGGAAGACGCAATAGCCCTGGTTAACGACGGCGATGTCGTGGCTTTGCAAAACATGGCCACACAGGCAGCGCCGATGACATTGGTGCGAGAATTAATCCGTCAGAATAAAAAGGAACTAGGATTGGTAGTGCTTGTTGGAGGCCTTCCTGTTGACTGGCTGGCAGCGGCAGGTGTGATTAATCGATTGATAGGCGCGGCAGTGACCATGGAGCAGTTTGGTCTATGTCAACAATACCGACAGGCGGTGGAACAGCAACGCGTCAGGGTAGAAGAGATCTCCGAGAGTGTATTGAACGCGCGACTCGGTGCAGGCGCGCGCAATTTGCCATTCCTGCCAACACGTGGCGCAATAGGCACTGATCTAATGAAAGAGAATCCAGAGAACATGAAACTGCTGGAAGATCCTTTCGGTGGATTACCTGTGATTGCTTGTCGGGCATTGGTACCAGATGTTGCATTGATACACGCGCACCGAGCAGATCGCTTTGGCAATATCCAATATGAACCCACAGCGATTTGGCCGGACATCGGCATTATGCCCAAGGCCGCAAAGCGCGTTATTGTTTCGGCCGAAGAAATTGTTGATACCGAAGTTTTGCGTCGAAATCCTGACCGCACCGTATTACCAGGTTTTATCGTCGATGCCGTAGTCGAAATTCCTTATGGCGCGCATCCGACTTCATTTTTTCCAAACTATGGTTATGACAGTCAGTTTCATCGGGAGTGGACAGCTGTGTCACGTGACGATGAAAAAGTCAGCGCTTTTATCGAAAAATATATTCGGGCGCCAGCATCTCAAACTGAATACCTCGATCTAATTGGTGGGGATGCGCGACTAAAGCATATTGAAAAATGGGAGGAGGCGTAATGAGCATGGATTGGCAAAACAGTCCGGCTTCTACCGACTACAGCATTGAAGAACTGATCATCACGGTGTTGGCAGATCAATTCAACAATGGTGATCAAGCCACCAATGGCATGGGCTCATTTATCCCTGTCGCGGCATTTATGTTAGCAAGAATGACTCATGCTCCCGAGCTAATCTGGTTGGCCAGTTCCGTCGGCCTCGAACCGCGCCCCGATCGCATTCCCGCCTCTACATTGGAAGCACCTTTGTGGAAAGATTCGATCATGTACATTGAGCAGTATGGCGACTTCTGGAATTTCGTTAGTAATGGACGTTGGATTGAAAAGTTTTGTGTCGGAGCTGCGCAACTGGATAAATTCGGCAACGCGAATAATTCAGTTATAGGTAAGGACTACCATAAGCCGAAGGTCAGATTGCCGGGCACAGCGGGTCTTGCGGATCTGTGTTCCATGGGCAAGCAATTATATTTTTGGAACCTTCATCATTCGCCTCGCTCTCTGGTCGACAAAGTTGATTTTATCAGTGGCGCGGGTTATCTCGATGGAGGAGATGCGCGTGAGCGTCTGGGACTGGGTGCCGGCCCGCAAATTGTCGCGACTAATCTCGCGGTGATAGATTTCCATCCTGAAAGCAAACACATGCGCTTAAAAAGCGTGCATCCCGGCTTTAGCGTTGACGATGTGCAGCAGCAAACTGGCTTTGAATTGTTAATACCTGAGGACGGTGTTGTACAGACGAAGATTCCAAGTCAGGCGCAGATCAGTTTAATACGTGAAGTAATTGATCCGGATGGTATGCGGGGAAAATAAATATTTTTGCAAAGCACTGATGAGCAAGTACGAATTCAATAATTCAATTATACAAAATCAAGGGGAGTAATCATCATGGGTAGAGTAAGCAATAAGGTGGCGCTGGTAACCGGTGCAGCATCAGGTCTGGGAAAGGCTGATGCCATCATGCTAGCCAGAGAAGGTGCGAAGGTTGTATTGACAGATGTGTCGGATGCCGGTGCAGACGTAGCTCGATACATTGTTGATGAGATTAAAGGTGATGCTATTTTCTTGCATCAGGATGTAAGAGAAGAGAAAGGCTGGGACGATACCATCAGCGCTGTGGTAAAGCAGTACGGAGGCCTCGACATCCTGGTGAATAATGCGGGTATTGTTATTGTTGCCACGCCAGAACAAACCACCCTTGAACAGTTTCGCTTTGCCAATGCGGTAATGAGTGAAGGTGTTTTTCTCGGTTGTAAGGCGGCAATACCGGTCATGAAAGAGAATGGTGGCGGTTCAATCATTAATATGTCATCCATTGCATCCCATTTGGGTTTCCCGGTATTTTTTGCTTATTCCGCAGCAAAAGGCGCAGTCCGGGCCATGACAAAATCCATTGCCGTGCACTGTCAGATGAACCGGTATAACATTCGTTGCAATTCCATACATGCAGGCTCTATAGATACGCCAATGGTAGCACAGGCCTTGTCAGAGTTAGGCGCGAAACCACCACCGGCAGATGATCCCATCGGTGTCGGAGAACCGGATGATATCGCCAATCTGGTGTTATATCTGGCAAGCGATGAATCAAAATTTGTTAATGGCGCTGAGATTGTTATTGATAATGCTCTGTCCATGCAATAGCGAAAAAAATACAACGATCAACTAAAAATATCGACTGGCCTAATTCGCTTATGAAACTCATCAATCTTGCAACACTCCTGTTTGTGATTCTACTTGCATCATGTACAGAGCAAACACCGGAAGAAACAAAACCAGCTGTCGTGAATGAATCACCCGCTGTTGTTGAAATTCCCCATAGCACAGCAACAACGACCTCAGATGATGAGGATGTTTATGCGAACATGCGTGGTACAGCCGGTGGTGGGGAAGCGCATCCTGGTAACGCGCTGTATCAGGCGCATTGCGCGAGCTGTCATAGTTATCCGGTGTCACGAGCGCCGCATTTGTCATTTTTACAAATGTTGCCCGGTGATATGATTCTGCACACTCTGAAGGAAGGTGCCATGCAGTCCATGGCGGCGAAGTTAAGCGACGAGGAAAAACGACAGGTAGCCGAGTTTATCGCCGGTGATACAGCCTCAAAAAAACAATTCCCCTTACAAATGTGCGCGGCGGATAAAGCGGCCTTCGACTACAGCAGTCACCCTTTTGCTTCAGGCTGGGGCATCGATCGTCATAACACCCGCTTTATTCCAGCTGAGGTTTCTCAATTAAATAAAAATGATCTCTCGAAACTAAAATTAAAATGGGTCTTTGCCTATCCCAATATGACACGAGCACGTTCGCATCCCACACTGGTGGGTGGCGGTATCATCGTCGGCAGTCAGGACGGCTCGGTGTATTTTCTTGATGAAGATTCCGGTTGTGTTCGTTGGGTGTTCAGATCCTCTGCAGAAGTGCGCTCAGGCATAACCGTGAGTAACTGGGAAGGCGATGAAAAGACGGCAGAGCCGCCCGTCGCCTACTTCGCTGACTTGATTGCTCGAGTGTATGCGGTGAATCTTGAGACGGGTGAATTGTTATGGGTGAAAAAGATAGATGATCATCCCACTGCCACGACGACGGCGCAACCAGTTCTATATAAGGGTGTTGTCTATCAGCCGGTATCGTCCCTGGAAGAAGCGGCCGCAGCAGAACCCAGCTATAGCTGTTGTAGCTTTCGCGGCTCACTAGTTGCGTTGGATGCACAAACAGGCGAGCAAAAGTGGAAGAGTTATACCATCCCTGAAACACCCGTACAGGTGGGCGTTACCTCAATAGGTACACCCATATTTGCACCTTCGGGTGCCCCCATCTGGAATAGTCCAGTCATTGATGAAAAGCGCGATTTGATCTATATGGGCACCGGCGGCAATTACTCCTCTCCATCGCAGGATACCAGCGACGCTTTATTGGCGATGGACAGACAAAGCGGTGAGATCAAGTGGAAGCGACAAACTACGAAAGGCGATGCATGGAACGTGGCCTGCTTTCCTTTCCTCCCCTCACAGAGCAATTGTCCGGTAGAGAATGGACCTGATGTGGACTTTGCCGCAGCGATGGTGCATGTCATCGATGGCGACAAGGAGATATTGGTGGGTGCGCAGAAATCTGGCGACGTCTATGGTATTGACCCGACAAGTACCGAAATAGTCTGGCATCAAAAACCGGGACGAGGAGGCAACCAGGGTGGAATTAATTTTGGCCTCGCGGCAGAGGGCAGTACGGTGTTTGTACCGGTTGCCGATTACGATGACGATATGATGCCTATTGAAGATGCCAGACCAGGTTTGTTTGCCTTTAATGCGTTTAGCGGAGAGCAACTCTGGTATAGCCCAACGAAAAATAGTTGCGGCGATCGAGAACATTGCGATCCGGGTATCTCGGCACCGGTGACCGCTATTCCCGGCATTGTGTTCGCTGGCCATCTCGATGCCTGGTTGCGTGCTTATGATAGTAAGACCGGTGAAGTGCTCTGGGACTATGATTCGTTTCAGGAAGTCACCACACTATCAGGCGAAATCGCCCACGGTGGCAGCATAAGTGGCGCGACAGGTCCCATCATTGCCAACGGTAAAGTCTACGCAAACTCGGGTTACGGTATTTATTTTCACACCCCCGGAAATGTCTTGATGGTTTTTGAAGCGGAAAAGTGATTAGACCTTCAACACGCCATGCCAATCCGGTATCGCCAACTAGAACATAGGTGGCTGGGAATGATTTGGATCACCTTTCATGCCATTTGAAAAATCCCGCTTGAAAAGAGGTGCTTAATTAGCCCATGGGTTTGGAGAAAGCATCTCAACCCATTTCCATCAGGAATACTGTTGTATCAAATCGTATCGTGCGAACCGCACATGCTACTAATTTTGGTGATGGGAAAATCACAAGCGAAATAATTGCCTATCATGCCCTGGCCGCGCATTCTGGTGTCGGTCTAAGCATTTTGGAAAACGCATCTGTACATCCCTCCGGCCCTGCGACTTTGCATAATTTTGATGACAGTATTATCAGTGACTACAAAGCACTGATGCGTGTGCTCTTGCCGACTGATATGAAAGTATTTCAGCAACTGGGACATCCTGGTTATGAAGTGAGTCCTTTGAACGGTGATGCGCCATGGTCTGCATCAGCTTTGGCTGGACCCAATCTTGGGGTTCAGGCTGAGGCGATGACGGAGGATCAGATAAATGAATTAATATCGTCCTTTACACTTGCCGCTTTGCGTTGTCAGCAAGGTGGATTGCATGGTGTCGAGATTCATGGGGCTCATGGTCATTTACTGCAACAGTTTCTCTCATCAAAAACCAATTTTCGTGAGGATGAATACGGCGGAAAATTTGTCAATCGCCTACGTTTCTTAAAAGAAATTCTGGAGTCAATACGAAGCGCTGTAGACGAGGATTTTATCGTGGGCCTTCGCCTGGGCGCCGAGGCGATTGATGGTGGCATGGCTGCCGATGATATTGCAAAGGTAGCCGCTCACCTGCAGCAAGGTAAGTGCATAGATTACATTAGTCTGAGCTATGGAAGTGCCCATGCGCTTGAGAAAATAATGGGTACATTTTACGAAGTGCCAGGCTATGAATTACAAGCAGCAAGACCTGTCAAAGAAATTGCCAAAGTACCGGTGATTGTTACGGGTCGTTTTCGGAGCATCATTGAAGTGAATGAGGTTCTGCAGAATGGTCAGGCGGATCTGGTCGGGATGACTCGGGCACACATAGCTGATCCTGAATTACTCAGCAAAACCAGAGACAACAAGATCAAACAAATCCGTCCATGCATCGCAACCAATCAGGGTTGCGTTGCAGGGATCGCCAGAGGGCGGATGTCGTGCATGGTAAATCCACTTGTTGGGCGAGAATCAGAAATGGAACAGCTGATGTTGCCTGCACTTGTGCGAAAAAGGATTCTGATCATCGGTGCGGGGCCGGCGGGTATGGAAGCTGCGAGAGTCGCGGGATTGCGTGGCCACGATGTAAGCATTATGGAAGCGGCAGAAAACTGCGGCGGCGCCTTTTATCTGGCATCAAAATTTCCCGGCACTGGCTTGTTCAGGGAGTTCATTCAATGGCAGGAAGACGAGCTCTCAAGATTAAAAGTAAACGTCAAGTATGGGCTGACAGTAGATGCTGCCATTATCAAGAAATACGATGCAGATGAAATTATCATTGCCACTGGTTCGAAAAACAAATTGCCGAAGAATATTCCCGGGATTGATAAAGCTAATATAAGGTTTGTAGAAGAGTTGATCAGCAAGCCCGGTATCGTTGCGGGAGATAAAGTTGTTGTCTATGACGAAACAGGACGCTATCAGGCCATCGCCACTTGTGAACGTTTATTTGAGTTGGGTGCAGAGGTCAGCTATATCACCAATAGAAATCGTTTTGCTTCGCGGATGACGGCATCGCTGGTTTCACTCGCCGCCCTGAAACGTTTCACAAAGGAATCATTCGTCACTTATCTGGATATGCAAGTTGAGGAAATAGATGAGCATTCAATACTGGCCAGATCATTAATTGATGATTCAATTGTAAAGTTAGAGATGAACTGTCTGGTATTTGTAAATGAAAATGAAAGTCGACAGGATTTGATGAGCGAGGCAGGTTTACAGAAATCAACAGTTCATATTATCGGTGATGCAGATAAAGTGGGTGATTTACAATCGGCTATTAAACAAGGCTTCGATACTGCTGCCAGCCTGTAATTCGGGCATATTCGTTTTTCTAATCTCTTTTGGGGTTTAATTTTCTGTGACTTAACACGAAGAAGCTATTGTCATTTCGACCAGAGCATCAGAAAAAATTTTGTCATCCCGACCGGAGCGTCAACCGCCTGGAGGGCTCTTAATTAACACCACACCCC
>JBLIML010000195.1:0-7326 GCA_047638675.1 Planctomycetota bacterium
CTCTTTTATTATCACTCGCTCATTATTAGGCTTGGGTAATGTTTCCATAGTATATTCAGATGGCATCACAAAATTAACTAGCCATACGTCACCTGAGATTTGTTGTTGGACTGGGGCAGTCATGGCAATCTTTTCGTTTGCCTGTTGCTGTACAGGAGCGGTCATGGCTATATCCTGACTCACCGTGTTGTTGCCAAAGATATAGTCTGCCAACAGCCGAAATCCATCACCAATAGATTTTTCTCGTTCGCCACTGACTTCAACCTCAGCAATAATCATCGGCGAATATTCTCGAATTTCAATATTGTTAACGGAGGAGACTACTTTATAGCTAGGATTTTCAACATTACTCATAATAGGCCCCACCAATATACCGCCAATTAAAATGATAGCGATAATAGACATTAGAATGATCCATTGCCTTCTTTTTTTCAAATCCTCTGCTGACTCCGTAATATCTGGCCAATTAAACACACCATTGCGAGCTATCCTCCTATAATGGTTGATTTCTTTAGAGCATAGTCCACATTTTCCATCATAAAATACTCTTATCATTGCAAACCACCCAAGAAATGTTGGCTATCATTACGGATAGCTTGCTTTTTATCTTCATCCATTCGGTCATAGGTTTTATACATCATACCAATGCGATGGTTGCTACTGAGTTTTTTCCGGTTGCGGGCTAAAAAATCCCAATAAAGATAGTTAAACGGGCAGGCGTCAGGGCCATTTTTCTTTGTCACCTTGTAGCTGCAATGTTTGCAGTAATTTGACATTTTATTAATATAGCCGCCACCTGCTGCATAGGGCTTACTAGCCAGAAAACCACCGTCGGCAAATAGAATCATGCCAGAAACATTGGGAAGCTCAACCCATTCATAGGCGTCTGCATAGACAATCAAAAACCACTCATTCACCTGGCGAGGATCAACTTCGGCCAGCAACCCGAAATTACCCAACACCATCAGGCGTTGAATGTGATGGGCATAGGCATTTTCTTTCGTTTCCGAAACACACTGGCGAAGGCAGTTCATTTTTGTATCGGCTGTCCAATAAAATTCTGGAAGACTTCGCTTTGCCTCAAAAAAATTTTTCTCCGCATAACCCGGCATCTTTAGCCAGTAAATGCCACGTATGTATTCCCGCCAACCGATGATCTGGCGGATAAACCCCTCCACTGCATTAAGCGGAGCATTCCCCTGATGGTAGGCCTCTTCAGCAGCTTCCACGCACTCTAGCGGCAAAAGCAGGCCACAATTGAGGTAAAAGCTAATATGGGAATGATACATCCACGGTTCATCCTCAATCATCGCATCTTGGTAATCCCCGAAATGCTTGAGGCGTTGCTCAATAAACAGTTGTAGCACCTGTAACGCTTGATCACGCGTGACGGCAAAATAAAACGGCTCCAGATCACCAAAATGTTCACCAAAATGATCAGCAACCAGTTCTATTACTTCGCCTGAAACATTATCAGTTTTGTTGATGTAGGGCTTAGGGATAGTAAGCCCCTCTTTAGGCGGCTGTCTATTTTCGGCATCGTAATTCCACTTTCCACCAACAGGCTCTTCACCGTCCATCAAAATGGAATATTTCTTCCGCATCTCTCGATAAAAATACTCCATTCGAAGCTGCTTACGATCTTTAGCCCAATCAGCAAACGCGTCGGGAGTACAAAGGAAACGATCATCCGGCCTGATTTCAACTGGAATCCCAAAATCATTTTCCCAGGTTTGTATATTGGCTAACACCCGGTATTCTCCAGGGTATGTCACAAAAATACGATCAATATCATGTCGTTTAAGAGCACGCTCTACCTCACCTTTAAAAGAGCCTGCATTATTTTCATTGTCCAGTCTCGTATATTCAACTTTGTATCCGCTTTCTCTAAGCTCTTCTGCAAAATGGCGCATGGCTGAAAATAAGAATGCGATCTTCTTTTTGTGGTGCTTTACGTAAATGGCCTCATCCCACACTTCACACATTAGAATAATGTCGTTTGACGTGTCACATCCTTCAAGGCTTGAAATCGATGATGATAGCTGGTCTCCTAGTATAAGGCGCAATACGGTCATGAAGCCTCTCGCTTTAACGATTGAAAGGCTTCCAGCGCTGCCTCACGAGATCGCTTTAAATCAACAATAGGCTTTGGATACGTATTGCCCAACTCAACACCTGCTTCCCTCAAAACAGATTCAGGTGCTTCCCATGGGCTGAATAGGTATTTATTTGGTAGTGATGCAATTTCAGGTATAAATTCCCGTACATAGTTGCCTTCAGGATCAAATTTATGTCCCTGCGTCACCGGGTTGAAGACTCTAAAATAGGGTGCAGCGTCCGCGCCACAACCTGCTACCCACTGCCAGCTAGCACTATTATTGGCCAGATCAGCATCAACGAGTGTATCCCAAAACCAGCGCTCACCATGATGCCAATGTAAACGCAGGTTTTTCACTAAAAAAGAACCGACAATCATTCGCACACGATTGTGCATATAGCCGGTTTGCCACAGCTCCCGCATTCCCGCATCGACCATCGGCACGCCTGTTTGACCCTTCTGCCAGGCATTAAGCGCAGCGTCATCCTTTGCCCAAGGGAAGTGATCAAATTTGGGCTGGAGGTTTTTCTGGGGTAAATCAGGATTATGATAGAGCTGACTATACGAAAATTCACGCCAGCCAAGTTCACTGCAAAAATGCTCCATATGCTTGTCATCTGCAATGGTACGTATCGTCTGCCAAAGCAGATTGGGCGAAATTTCACCAAAATGCAGATAAGGTGACAGCCTCGAAACATAAGGCTTAGCGGGGAGGTTTCGTCCCTCTTTATAATGCGCCAGGCCTTCATCAATAAATTGCTGAAAACGCTCCTGCGCCCCTTCCTCGCCGATGCTCCAATGTGGCTCTAACTGTTTGTCCCAGCAGGTAGTAGGTAATAATTCCAATTGTTTGATGCAAAGAGAGCCTGCTTTATCATGATGGTAATTGACATTCTTTGGAATCGGCAAAGGCTCACGTGGAGGCTCCGCCTGCGAGCACCCTTTGCGATAGAATGGGGTAAACACTTTATACGGAGTGCCGTCATCTTTTTTAACTGTCCATGGTTCCCATAATAGTGAAGCATTATAACTCTCAACTTCTATGACTTTAGTTTTCAGGAATTCTTTAATTTTTACATCACGCTCTGTTCGCCAAGGCTCATAACACCGGTTCCAGTAGACCGCCTTAACATTATGACGAACGATAATGTCGGCCAAGATATCAGCGGGGTTGCCGCGATAAACCGATAAATTACCACCCAGAGATTTATTAAGTGTTGTTAGAGAATGATGCAACCACCAGCGGCTGGCTTCCCCCATCGCATAGTCACCGGCATTTTCATCATCAAGAATATTGATAGGCAGCACGTTACAGCATTTAGCTGCCGCAGTGAGTGCAGGATTATCCGATAACCGCAAATCCTGACGAAACCAGTGAATGGAAATATTATCTGTCATGGATAAATCTCCTTGCCATCCCAGGCAAAGCATTTGCCGCTTTGTTCTGGAGTTAGGCTTTCCAATACTTCCAGTAGTTTTGTTGCAGAGAATTCAGGGGTAAATAATTTTCCATCTGGTACATTTCCTTGAAAGGGCTGTGATAAGCCACTATCGACCGTTCCAGGATGGAGCCCCACAATAATGGCCTGCTTATTGCGCCTGCCAATTTCAATCGCCGCATTCTTGATGATCATATTCAGTGCGGCTTTCGAAGCTCGATACGCATACCAGCCGCCAAGTTGGTTATCCGAAATGCTGCCTACGCGCGCAGAAAGTGCTGCAAAGATGGGACGGTCGTTACGGTTCAAGTTAGGTAAGAAATGTTTGGCCACCAAAGCTGGTAGAATGGTGTTGATCTCAAACAGGCGCTGGAATTTTTCTGCCGATAGTTCTTTGAGTGATTTTTCTGGCATGATGTCACCCTCATGCAAAATGCCCGTGGTAACAATAACCCTATCAAGCGGAGCATCTTTTGATGCAGTTAATGCAGATGCGTCAATGGAGGCTTCATCCTGATAATCCATCGCATGATAGGCTACATCCGGCAAAATATGTTCCGGTTTATGACGTGAAAAAGCATGAATCGTTGCATTCGGATACATGGCAGCCAGCTGCTGTGTAAATGCTTGACCAAGCGCTCCTGAGCTGCCGATAATGGCAATGTTATTAACCACCCTGCAACTCCATTAATACCTTATTCGCCAGCCCAAATCCGCTAGTAAAAGCCGCTTCTACGCGGCCCTGAACCAGCCAGTCGCCGCACACGCCAACATGTGCTTCACAATCAATGAAGTGGCTATCACCTGACTGTTTTTCAATATAAGCATAGCGCCAGCCGTGGATCGCTTTATGTTCTGCAGCATTCACGGCATAGCCAATGATCTCGCCGGTTTGCTGGCATAAATATTCCATCACCTTATCACGGTCATCTTCGATATGTTCATCCGCCCATTTATTAGTGGAGTGGACCAGCAAACAATAAGCATCATTCCTTCCAGGTTTTGAGCTATTAACCGAAATCCAACTAATATCTTCACCACGCACCAGGGCTGCATCAAATTCAAGGGGTAAAACATGCTCAAACCCCAACATCAATGAGAAACAACCCTTCATTGTAGTTGCTCGTATGGTGGAATGACATGGCAACGATGATGGCAAAAGCTCTACTGCTTGTTCGGCAGGAATCGTTGAAATAACCCAATCATAATCACCCAGCGCATTGCCCTGGCCATCGGCGAGATTCCATTTACCTTGTTGTTTTTTCATCGACTGTACACGCGTTCCCAATTGAATGTCCAGACCTTGGCCCAAATGTTTGGCGATGGCATTCATGCCCGGCAAGCCAACATAATAAGGAAGCTCTTCACCCCACTTACGTTTACTTATGACTTCTCGATCTACAATTTCAACAAATCGTGCATCCCAACGTGCAATGACTCCTTCTTGAATCATTGGGTCGATAAATGCTTTGAACTCATCTGTTCTAGCTTTAAAGAACTGTGCACCATGGTCAAAAAGATAAGGTTCAGCCTGCCTGGTTGACATCCTACCACTCACACCGCGTGCTTTTTCAAAGAGGGTGATGTCAGCGTACTCTTTCAGTATATTTGCAACGGCTAAACCCGATAACCCCGCTCCAATAATGGCAATTTCATTTGTCATATGTGTTTTTTAGTACCTGTTTTGTGTTCGCACAAATTAAGGAGTCAAAATGGTATCGCCAAGTTAACTTTCAGAAATTAATAGAATCGGCGCATGAAAACCTATAAACGCCATCGATTCCCGCCAGATATCATCAGCTACGCCATCTGTCTGTACTACCGTTTTACTCTTAGCTCCCGAGATATCGAAGATTTACTTTCTGAACGAGGGGTCATTGTAAGCCCCGAAGCTATCCGGCTCTGGTGCATCAAGTTTGGAGCTCTATACGCAAGAAGGTTGAATCGAAAGCACAGGGGATCTGGTGATACTTTCTATCTTGATGAGGTTTTTGTGAGGATCAATGGCAAACATCATTACCTATGGCGAGCTGGCTTATACAAACAAACAGCTAAGATTGATTCAGGAGCATTTTTCCAAGGTCGGTGTCGAGTCATTAATCTTAACGAGCGACAAGGCAGACGACCAAAAAAGTGCTGGAGTGCGACTGTGTACCATGCATCGAGCGAAAGGGCTTGAATTTAAGGCTGTAGCAGTTCCCTTTATGTCGAATGCACTATTTCCACCCAAATGGCTACTTGATAAGGCGATTGATGAAGCTGATAAGGAAGATACCGAAACACAACTAAAGGCTCTACTCCATGTGGCGGCGACTCGAGCAAAGGGGTTCTTAAGAGTGTCGTGGTCGGGAGAACGCTCAATTCGGTCGTTCAGCTATATTAATCGAATGCAGCGGGGAATCGTAACGAATCACTCCTGTGCACTATTAGACTTAGACCTGCTAAAAGCACTTCGCAATGAGTATCGGTAAATCAGTCTGAAACGTTCCGAGACAACGTTTCTTTATTGTCTACAGACCAAGTTCGAGCATCTGCGCTAACAAGGTGTTATCGTGATTCAAGGTCTATCTATCCTTTTATAAATGCTTTTCTGCGAATTCGATTTTAGCAAATTCCGGAGCGATGGGCCTTGGCCTTTTTAATTTCTGGGACGGCAGTAATTTGATTTATTTGTGCTAATTTTTAGAATTATCAGCCCGGCTTAAAAACAGATCTTGCCGAATGATAAAATCGAAAGCGTCTTTTCTATCATCAAAATACTTTAAAGGAATGATGCTAGCGCCCGATTCTTCAATGTTAAATAATCCATAGATGCCCAGGCTGGCAAGAGTGCCCATTGATCCTCCAGATGAATGGGCGACAAGCACTAAATAGCTTCTCAGACACTTATACGGCAAATGTGGTGCAAGGCGTGAACAGGTTTCTTCTAATACTTCCCCCAGGATTTCATAGTAAAGATTATCTTCACGAAGTGCAGAAATACTATTCTTTCCAATACTAATTTTTGAACCTGTAGGCGAGCAATTCTTTATCGATTTGAAATAGTTCCTTCTTGAGTTGTTGTAAACGGATACGGGCGGTCTGGGCTTTTAGGACCTCGTTGGCGGCTCTGGCCTGAATATACGTGGTGCCGCCTTGGGTTGTTGCGCCCTGTTCTTTTAGCGTATCGGTGACAGCGTTCAGTACGGCCTGTGAAACCGACTTTCTTTGTTGTGCTGTATCCGTGTTTTTGTCCCATTCGGCGTCGGCTTTTGCCGGATCGATCCTGCCATCCGGCTATGGCGTTATTCGTCCTGTTTTGATGGCTTTACGGACTGCAGCATCGGATACGGCACGGTGGCGGGTGTAGGCGCGGATGGAGATCGGCATAAAAATCTTTTGGAGCTATTGTCGTTAGGCAAAAGCCTATTTTAAGCAGAAGCGGACGGTCGGCATATTGAGGTCAATGGTCGAGTCGCCCGGCGGAACCACCCCGCCAGGCTCTCACAGGTAGGGTCGAGGACTGGCGCGGTAACCCGAAGGAATTCCCTTGGCTGTATCCGAGGTTTCCCTCGTCGTGCCCGTTTAGGGTGTTCCGTAGTCCCGTTTCCAGCCCCCGCCACGTCCAACGCAGCATGCGGTTTTCCCGCACTACGCTGTCCTAATGACTTCATGTAAAAACTTATGTGACTCATCGGTTGGCAGCACTTTCAATCGCTGGATAGCGCACATAATATTGGGAAAACAACCCCAGACCTGTGTACAACCAACGCCTACTCCATCTGTCCCAACCGAACCCCCTGGTGTTCC
>JBLIML010000196.1:0-7324 GCA_047638675.1 Planctomycetota bacterium
TAGCGGAGAAGTGTTGCTTCCATGCACCACTTCTCCGCTAAAAACGTGCGGGGATGACGGGGCTTTGTTTAGCAACCTCAATAGAACTGTTGTGTTTATACCCACGGGTTCTGCGGAAGAACCGAAAAATAATTAGCTAGTTAGGGGAACTTATGTCAAAAAAAGGTAGTGTGTTGGTATGTGGCGCTAGTGGCGTTCAGGGCGGGGCGATTGTGACGCAACTTTTATCGGCAGGATATCAGGTAAGTGCAATTACACGCAGTTCAGATAAACAGAAGGCATTCATAGAGCGTGGTATTGAAGCGAAATTGGGTGAGCTTGGCAATGCCGCATCATTAAAGATGGCATGTAAGGGAGTTGACTATTTTGTTCTGGTTTTGCCCCTGGACAGGGATAAGGAGTTATTTGGCTCCTATGCCAATAATGTCATTGACGCTATTAAGTCAACTGACATCAAGAATCTGATTGTCTGTACGCGTTCAAGGGTCCCTGAGGAAGTTACGGACATACCCGCAATGGAAGCGAAAAGGGAGGCGGAGAAAAGATTTAGCGAGAGTGGGATAGTCTTTATTTCCTTGCGCTCTACCATTTATATGGATAACACGAAAATACAATGGATCCGTTCATATATTAATGAACATTCGGTGTTCCGCTACCCACTCCCTGTGGATCTGAAAGTCGCCTGGATAAGTGCGGATGATGAAGCCGGGTTTGTGCTCGGCGCTTTGGAGAAAACTGAATTGGCGGGCCGAATATTTGATATTGGCGGACCCAAAGCCGTGACCGGTATTGAGATTGCTCAAGGATTTTCATCAGCATTGGGCAGAGAGATAAAATTCGAATCAATTACGCCGGCCGCGTTTGGTGCTCAGATAGCGCGGTTTTTAGGAGAAGAGACGGCACCGGCACTGGATAAAAACTATAGTTATATCGCGAATCATCCTGAGAACTGGGGCCGACTCTCTGAAGAGGTGACTACGCTATTGTATCAGCCAAAAGATGATTTCAAATCATGGGTAAGCAGACAGATACCGCATGTGTTTCAGAAAGTTTATTCCAAGCTTTAGTTATTCAAAGTGAGCGCGCAATCAATTCTTTCATGATTTCATTAGCGCCCGCATATATCTTCTGCACCCTCGCATCTGTATAGAATTGGGAAATGGGATATTCGGTCATATAGCCGTAACCACCGTGGAGTTGCAGGCATTCATCCATCACTTTGCACTGCATGTCGGTAACCCACCACTTGGCCATGGACGCGGTGGTTGAATCCAGTTCACCCGATAGTACTTTCTGTACACAATCATCGATAAACACGCGAGCAATATGGGTAATTGTCTTGAGTTCAGCGAGTTTATGTTTAGTGGTTTGCAAATCAAATAGTGTTTTCCCAAAGGCCTTTCTTTCCTTTGTATACTCGATAGTCAATGCCAACGCATTCTCCATCGCTGCAACACCACAGACGGCGATTAATGTGCGCTCATAAGGAAGATCAGACATCAGCTGAAAAAAGCCTCTGCCTTCATCATCGCCAAGCAAATTGGCGGCGGGGACATGGACGTCATCAAAAAACAATTCACAGGTATCCTGTCCCTTTTGACCAATCTTATCGAGAATACGGCCGACTCTGAATCCGGGTAAATCTTTGGTTTCAACGAGCAATATGGAAATCCCTTTTGCCCTTTCATTGGGATCCGTTTTACAGACCACACCAATCAAACCGCCAAGATAACCATTGGTGATAAAGGTCTTTGATCCATTGATGACGTACTCATCTCCTTTCCGATCCGCGCGTGTGCGAATACTCTGAAGATCCGATCCAGCACCAGGCTCTGTCATGGCGATGGCGCCCACAAGTTCGCCCGAGGCCATGCGTGGAAGAAAGTGTTTTTTCTGATCTTCGTTGCCATGACGCAAGAGGTAATTGGCCATAATGCTATGCACCATTTGCCCCCAGGAGGTAAATCCTCGTCCCCAGGTTTCTTCGTAAAGCACCACTTCGTAACGAAAATCTGCACCGACACCACCATAGACATCAGGAATGTCAGTACAAAGAAAACCCATTTCCCCGGCTTTTAGCCAGAACTCTGCATCAATGTGTTGCTGCTTACGCCAGCGCTCATCATGGGGCGCCATTTCTGCATCGACGAACTTTCTAACGGCATCGCGAAACATCTGTAGTTCGTCAGTCATCCAGGGTGATTTTTGCATTGTCATGATCTCATTATGTATTTTGGCGTGATGATTCTAGAGGAATATCAAAGATGAATAAAAAGCTAAGTCACACCTTCCGATGCCAATGCTTCAATCTCCTCATTCTCATAACCAATCTCTCTTAGTATTTCGATAGTGTCTTCCCCTGCCATCGGTGGTGGTCTCGTGAGTGTTGACGGTGTTTCACTAAACCTCGGTGCCGGAGCCGCCTGCAATACACCATCTATATTAAGGTAGGTTTCCCTTTCGCGATTGTGCGGGTGCTCGGCTGCCTCGTTAAAATTCAACACTGGTGCGAAACAAACATCCTTGCCTTCCATTAACTCACACCACTCGCTGCGTGTTTTTGTTTTAAACAAAGCGATCATTTTTTCTTTTGCAGCAGGCCACTTTGTTTCGTCGAATTGCTCTGCAAATTCGGGGTCATCTTCGAAACCGCATTGTGTTAGCAAGAGCTCATAGAAATGGGTCTCCAGGGCGCCGACGGTAATATAATTTCCGTCGCTACATTCATAAGTGTTATACCAGGGTGCGGCACCGTCAATCATGTTGACACCCCGTTGGTCGCTCCACTGTCCCGTCTGGTGAAAACATAACAATATTGTATTGAGTAATGCAGAGCCGTCGCTTATCGCCGCATCAATCACCTGGCCTTTACCACTTTGCTTCGCATTTAAAAGGGCAGCCAATAAACCCACCGTGAGTAACATGGCACCGCCACCCATATCTCCGGTCAGCGTGGGAGCGGCAAGCGGTGCTTCGTTTTTTTGCCCGGAATAATAAAGCGCGCCACTGAGTGCAATGTAATTGATGTCATGAGCCGCGACTTTTGCCAGGGGCCCGGTTTGTCCCCAACCCGTCATTCGCCCGATGACCAAAGCCGGGTTTCTCTCTAAACAGATCTCCGGAGCAAGACCCAGTCGTTCGAGCACACCGGGCCGGAACCCTTCGATCATGGCATCACTTTGCTCAACCAGCCTCAATACGACTTCCACGGCAGCCGGTTTTTTTAGATCCAGCGTGATTGATTTTTTACCACGATTAAATATTGCATACTTTCCCAGGCTATCGGGATCACCTGAACCTGCTGAATTCGGATTCGCTGACTTACGCTGTACAAGCGTTACCTCGGCACCCATGTCTGCCAGCATCATCCCGCAACATGGCGCGGGGCCAATACCGGCGATCTCAAGTATTTTTATTCCGGATAAGGGCCCCGTGTTCAAAGTTCGAAACCACCACCGCAGATCACTGTCTGGCCGCTGATGTAATTGGATTCGGGCAAACAGAAAAGATATACCGCTCCCGCCGCTTCCTCGGGTGTTCCTGGTCTGCCGAGTGGGATCAGTGTCTTCACTACTTGCATTATCTGCTCACTGACACCGACTTCGATTTCCTGATCTTCAATTTTTATTGTCGATTCTCCTGCTGCGCCCATCGTCAGTCGTGTTTCAATCAAACCAAATGCCACGGCGTTCACATTGACCTTGTAACGTCCCCACTCTTTGGCGAGGGTTTTGGTGATCCCGAGGACACCGGCTTTACCCGCAGAGTAATTGATCTGTCCGGCATTACCGCAGGTACCTGAGACTGAGGAAATGTTGACGACCTTGCGAAAATTCTCGATGCCCTTATCCTTTTCCGCACTGGTGAATTGCTTAAGATAGGGTTGGGCTGCGCGCAGTATGCGAAAGGGTGCCGTCATGTGTACATCAATCATGGCATACCATTGTTCATCGCTCATTTTCTGCACGACATTGTCCCAGGTATAACCGGCGTTGTTGACGATAATGTCCATACCACCAAATTTATCCACGCCGGTCTTGATAAAGCGTTCCGCAAAATCAAGATCAGTAACACTGCCTGTACACGCTACGGCCTTTGCCCCTGTCTGAAGAATCTCTTCAACAACTTGCTCAGCTGGTTCAGCATCAAGATCATTAACAACAATGCTCGCGCCTTCGCTTGCCAACTTCAGTGCAATCTCACGTCCGATTCCCCGACCAGAGCCGGTAATGAATGCTACTTTCCCATCTAGTTTCTTCATCGTAAATTATCCTGCGTTTT
The DNA here is from genome assembly GCA_047638675.1 of Planctomycetota bacterium. Classification (GTDB taxonomy): domain Bacteria; phylum Pseudomonadota; class Gammaproteobacteria; order Eutrophobiales; family Eutrophobiaceae; genus WLWS01. Next base: position 4,282 of record JBLIML010000196.1, read on the forward strand.
AATTTCTGGCATAGAGGGTTACTACCGCCGCGCCACCCAGACCTATATTATGTTGCAGGGCATGCGTAAGACCGTCCACCTGTCTCTGATCGGCATTCCCGCGCAATTGCATGGTTAATTCATAACACTGAGCAAGACCGGTGGCCCCAAGAGGATGACCTTTTGATAACAATCCGCCTGAAGGATTCGTAACGACTTTGCCACCATAGGTGTTCTCGCCATCGTTTATAAATTTTTCAGCCTGACCTTCTTCGGCAAATCCCAAAGCCTCATAGGTCAAGAGTTCATTGGCGGTAAAGCAATCGTGCAACTCACACACACTAATGTCTTCTGGACCGACGCCACTTGCTTCATAAACCTGTTGGGCCGCACGACGGGACATATCAAAACCAATAGTGTTGCGCATATCACTGCCATCAAAGGTACCTTCTCCATCCGTCGTCATGGCCTGTGCCACGATTTGCACCCCGGTGTTAATACCATGTTTACTTGCAAACGCTTCGGAGCAAACAATCGCGGCTGCGCCACCACAGGTTGGTGGACAACATTGCAGACGTGTCAATGGAGCGAAAATCATGGGTGACTCCATGACCTCTTCAAGTGAGACTTCATTACGAAAAACGGCCTTGGGATTCCGAGCTGCATGTTGACTGGCCTTCACACGGATTTTTGCGAAGGTCTCCGCTTTAGTCCCAAAAAGTTTCATATGCTCCAGTGCACCGGCACCGAACTGATAAGCCGTCATGGGTGTCCCTTCAGGCTGCTTGCCGATCCCTAATTCAACAGATTTCATTGCCGCGCCAATCGGAGAAGGTCTATCCGTCCAACTCTCTACGAGAGCACCACGCTGCATTTGTTCAAAGCCGACGGCAAGTGCGCACTCTACTATGCCGCCCTCAACTGCCTGACGCGCCAAATATAAAGCCGTCGAACCAGAGGAGCAATTATTGTTAACGTTAACTACAGGTATTCCCGTCATCCCTACAGCGTAAATCGCTTTTTGTCCCGATGTTGAATCGCCGTACACATAAGATGCATAGGCCTGCTCAACCAGGTCATAGGAAATCCCGGCATCCGCCAGCGCTTCGCGGATGGCGTTCGCACCCATGACATCATAAGTGTCACTTTGGCCCGGCTTACTGAAGGGCAACATACCTACGCCCGCTACGATTACTTTTCTATTCATTATTAATGTTCCTTGTAGTAATTCTGGTATTCAAATCTGATCTTTAGACATTGGCCTATCTTCCCTTATATAAAATGTTCAGGCTAGCAACCTTGCTAAATGTCATCTGTGGAAATAATGATCAACTGTCAAAAGAGCGCTTGATATTCGAGTATATAGGATATGTCATGGATATCAGACAAAGCCAATAAGGACTTGCGAGTATCGCCCGGTGTAAGTGACTTTGAGACAAAACTCATTTAAAACAATATGTTAAATAAAGAGCCAGGTTTGCAAAGTCAGGACAGGCGGTGGAATTAATACAAAATGCGAATTACCGATCCAGGCAACTTTCGTAAACAGATTGCTATTTCCCAAACAGCGGTCTCATTCTCGCGATACCTTCGGCGATGTCCTTTTCATTGTAGTGTGCGAAACTGAGGCGCAGGAAATTGTTTAGACCGCTTTCGCTCGAAGAAACGCTGCCTGCCTGAAAACCGCATTGGTGATCACGGGCTTTTTCTCTCAGTGTTGCGGTATCGACGGATTCGGCGAATCGAAGCCAGAAAAAATAACCCCCATCGGGGCGCGTCCATTCTGCAATGTCATCAAAATGCCTGTGCAGTGCATCGTCCATTGCCTCTACTCTGGCACGATATAGGCGTCGTAACTTTTCGATGTGTAATTGTAGTGAGCCCTTGTCTATCGCGTGACGGACCAGGTGAGAACTGATGTGATTAATACTGCCGCCACTGTTGATGAAGCCATTGGCTAAAATTTGCTTCCTTAAAGAAGTTGATGTTTGTATCCAACCAAGCCGCATGCCAGGTGCCAGGATCTTTGAGAAGGAATTAAGCGAGACAACTTTCTCGCTGTTAACCATAGTTGCATACGCTGCTGGCGGTTCATCATAGTAGTAGAGGAATTGATAAACTTCGTCGGCGATAATTAAAAAGTCGTGTTGCATTGCTAGTTCAACAATCTGTTGGCGCCGCGAGCCAGTGGTGCTTTGTCCGGTGGGGTTTTGAAAACTTGGAATGGTGTATAAAAAAGCCGGTTTGTGTGTAAGCAATTTCTCACGCAAGATATCGACACGAAGACCGTCGGCGTCCATTGGAATACTGATGATGTTAAGACCGTGATCACGGAAGATCTGAAAAGCCAGAAAATAGCTTGGTTCTTCCACAAATATGGTGTCGCCGGGTCTGGCGAAAACCAGTGAAGCCAAATCCAATGCCTGCGAATTACCACCGCTGACAAAGAGTTGATCCGGGTTAACAGGTGAACCATAGCCTTCACCGAGGAAACCCGCTAGTGATTCGAGGAATCGTTCGTCACCTTGTAAGACACCGTAATTGAATTCGAAGGGTACGGCACTTTCAAAAAAAGATTGGCTTGCTCTGGACAAAAGATCGACGGGAAGCAGATCGGCCGACGGTTGGCCGATGCCAAGATTGATTGTGCCTGGCGGTGGTGCGTCATCAAAGGTCACTGTCCTGCTCATACGAAAAATGTAATTGAAGTGCTTATGATGAAGAACTACTGGTCTGCACCAATACCGCTCCGGCCAATACCATAACGAGTCCCAATAGTTTCATTGTATTTAGAGGTTTTACCGGCAAGCCGAAAGCACCGATTTGATCGATGATGCTTGAACCGAAAAGTTGTCCGGCAACAGCACAGACAAAGAACAAGGCCATACCAATGACAGGCGCGACCACGACGCCACCCACCACAAAAAATACACCTACCACGCCGCCAAGCATTACCCACCAGGGGAGTGCCCTTATCTGCGTCAAATCACCGGCCCCCTTACCCACGGTTAACCAGGCGAAGATCGCAACGATGAGCGTAATGGCAATCGAAATTGAGGCAGCT
>JBLIML010000197.1:0-7312 GCA_047638675.1 Planctomycetota bacterium
GTCGTCACAGCACCACAATCCCAGGCCAGTCCCAGCGTTTTTCCCAGTTCAGGTTGAAAATGGAAATATACGGTAAGAAGCATGGTGGGTATTAAGGTTAAATAGACCAGCGGTTTAAGGCTCCAGCCGTATAAGAAACGAAGGGTTCCTAATACAGCGGCCAAACCAACGCCAATGCCGACGACCAGCACCATTACTTCTGCCCAATTGTTCAATAATGCATATAAATAGGGAGCTTGCCCTACGTCGACTATGGAACCCGCAGTTTTTAACGCACCAATAGCAGGTTCTGCAAAAGTCACACCTATACCCAGAATAAACGCGACTGTCATCACCACAGGAAGTTTCGATTTTGCTGGCAGTATGGTCCCTAAAGACTCACCAAATGGCATTAAGCCAACCTTCAGCCCTTCCATAAAGAACATAAGGCCAATGATGACGGAAAACATGCCACCAGTGATTTGCCACGAATCGCTTATACTTTGCCTCAGTATAATGACCTGAAATAGAACCAGATATACCGCAAGGGGAACGACTGCTTTTATTTGTTCCTTAAGACGAGTATTAACATAGGGTTCCAGAATACGGTAGGCATCAATGGAACGAATTTGCAGCTTTGGGGCACGATAAGGAACTTCCTCACCTTGTTCATTCCGAACAAGCCCGGGCGTCAGCTCATTATAACTAACCTGCTGCTGGCGGATTGTTATCTCTCTGACAAAGGTTCCGAAGCGAATAGTCTTTTTCATAATCAAAAAATAGTGATCCGACTCTGTAAATTCTAATGCCTGTTTAACGCAATAATCGTGATCCTGATCAATCTTGCGTGATCTTTTTTGAATAATGCATTTATCTGTGATCACGAACTCTGGTTATGGCGGCTAATGGCAAAACAGGCGGTAATCAGGGTAATTACAGAATATGCAAAGTAAAATCACTTTATGAGCGCAATTGATATTCTTCGATATTGTCCAATACACTGCACGGCCGATTTAATGATTATATTTTGACATGGATCAACTCAGATATGGACCAAATGTCGTATAAGAATACTTCGTATAAAGTAAATACAGTATTCATATTCGTAATTCCTCGAGCGAGGTGCATATTATGATTAAATTAAAAAAAATCCTTTGGCCAACTGATTTTACGCAAAAACGGCGAAGACATACGCCATTGCATTGGCAAAACAATTTTCTGCTGAATTACATGTCATTCACGTCATAGAAGATCCCGCTTATGTTGGCACACCTATGGGCCTGGGATACATACCTGAATCATATCAGGTCGATATGCGTGAACGATCCGATCGAGAACTGGCGAATCAGATGGCGAGTGATGGCGATACTGGATTACTTATCACTCAACACACAGTAGACGGTGTGACTGCGTCGGGTATTACGCAATATGCAAAAGATAATGATATAAGCATGATTGTAATGGGAACCCACGGTTACTCAGGCCTAACCAGATTGTTACTGGGTAGCGTCGCGGAAAAAGTGGTACGAACTGCATCCTGCCCCGTATTAACTGTACATTCAGATGACCATCAGTTTATTGAATCAGAATAGACGGACTGATGTAAAAATACATATAAAAAATGTGGTATCTATTTAGATTAGAACAGAACATGTAAGGTAAAGTCGACTCGTCTCAATTTATCTGCTTGAAAAAAACACTCCGCCCCAACAGAAATAATTCGAGAAATCGAATGTAGACAAAACTTCTATGTTAATTACTTTCTCGCACCTGGCAAAAGTCGATTTCGAGATTTAGTTACTGTGGTTGTTTTCAAGTTTAAATTAGTGCTTCATCAACAGAACAATCATTCTCATTATCTCATATAGCCATAGCCGTGGCGATGACTGACATACTCAGGAATCAATATTTCATATTGCGCATCAAGAAACGTCACAAGATCGATTAATTGTGCCACTGTCATTTCATCATTAAATGATGGCATGGGCGTTGTAATGTCTCCCTCGCTTTCATTGGAACGTAATTTCTTAAGATAGACTGGTGAAATAACATGATCAGGATTGACAACGGACGTGACAAGCTCGCCGTATGTCTTGACCTTTCCTACTTTTCCACCTAGCAACAACATGGGTTTTGTTTCGCCCTCGTATTTCAAAGAATTTACGCCAGCGACGCTATGACATTGAGTGCAACCAAGATCAACAAAGCTTGCCTTACCACTTTCGACACTACCCTCCGGTAATACCAGACCTTTACCCGATGTGCGCTCAGTTTCACATGCGGACATGAAAAACAGGAGGAACAAACTGCATAAAGTGGCAATAGATGATTGTCGAAAAGACATTTATGAACCCCTTCAGTAATTGGAACAGAGTTAAATCCTAGGGATTCTTCTCATTTATCTCTTGATGTGGATCAAGATTTCGTCATGTACGGCATAAACACTAATCCAACTGTTTTCGGAAACGAGTGATGCTGAGGCTGAGGACGACGACTAAACAGGTAAGCAGTCCCGCAATATGGGGCAACAATGCGCGAAATTCTGCGCCTCGAATGATGATCCCTCGCAGGATTTCTATAAAGTAGGTGACAGGTAGTAAAAAACTGACCAGGTAAATAATCGTTGGCATCTCCGACCGCGGAAACATAAAACCTGACAACAATACCGACGGTAACATAATCATAAAAGCAAATTGCATCGCCTGTACCTGAACTCTTGCGATGGTTGATATGAGCAGGCCTAATCCCAATGCAGTAATGATGAAGACACATGACAAAATAATCAGTAAAGGCAGGCTTCCATTGATATGTACTTCAAATAGTGTCGTCATTAGTGTTAACACAATTAACAATGCGACGAAGGCCATTAGGGCATAGGGCAGTAATTTGCCTAGCAATAATCCACCACGACCAACAGGAGTCACAAAGATTTGTTCGAGGGTACCCAGCTCACGTTCACGCACAATGGCGGTGCTGGTTAGAAATAACAACACAAGTTGCAAAATAATCGCGACCAGTCCGGGGACGAAAAAATGTGAGCTTTCAAGATCAGGATTATAGAGCAGGCGTGTCCGCGCCTCTATGGGCAAATCGGCTGCTCCGCTCGCAGTGCGGGCCGGCGCTTGTCCGAGCCGCTCTCCGAATGCGCGCGCCCTGTCCAGGGACATTTGAATGGTCAGTAAGTTGACTGTATTCAAGGCGGTTGTCGCGACTTGTGAATCGCTGCCATCGATTAATACCTGAACATAAGCTTTTTCATGGCGGAGCAGTCGTTCTGAATATTCAACGGGTATCAGCACACCCGTTTTTGCCCTGCCTGATTCCAGTGCTGCATGAAATGATTTTAAATCCTGAACGTTCTCAACCACTTCAAATGTTTCTGTATTTTTTAGCGCTGCGATAAAGTCCCGACTTTCCATACGACCATCAAGATTCAGGACGACCGTAGGGATGTGTTCAATGGTGACATCAATGGCATAACCAAAAATTGTCAGTAATAAAGCGGGCAGGAAAAAGGCAAAAACAATCGTGCTACGTTCGCGCCGAATATGTGCGAACTCCTTCAAAAATATTGCAAGAAAGCCGTTCATGTGACTTGTTCATGAGCTTTGGCTTCGGCTCGACTTAGTAACACAAAGACGTCTTCCAGGGAGGGTTCAGCAGCTTGCCAGCTGGCTTTATTATCATCTGGCGCAATAATTGATAATAATTCTTGAGGATCCAATGTGTCATCAACAAGGATATGTAAAGCGTCTCCAAACAAGGTGACGTCCCTGACACTCTTCAAAGTTTGGGCTTTGACCAATGCGGCGGTTGGTTTAGCGCAGGCAATAGCATAGCGCCGACTCCCTTCCGGAGTAACTATGGGATTCGCTTTTAACTCCTTCGGTTCACCAAGGGCCACCAGACGCGACAGGTAAATATAACCCACCGTTGTACAACGTTCCGCTTCATCCATGTAATGAGTTGTCACGAACATTGTCACACCTTGATTGGAAAGCTTAAACAGGAGATCCCATAGTTCGCGCCGAGCGACTGGATCTATACCTGCAGTGGGTTCATCGAGGAAAAGTACTTTGGGTTCGTGGATCATCGCACAGGCCAGTGCGAGACGTTGCTTCCAACCACCGGACAATTCAGCGGCAAGACGATCAATATAGGGAGCGATACCCGTCAAATTAACAACGGCTTCACGTCGCTCTTTATGCCTCGCCCCGGACAAACCGTAGATGCGTCCATAGAAATCCAGGTTTTCCAGCACCGTGAGGTCAGTATAGAGACTGAACTTTTGCGACATATAACCGATGTGTTGCTTTACCGCTTCCGGGTCTTTACCGACATCAATGCCCATCACCGTGCCAGTGCCCTCACTTGGGCTGAGCACGCCACATAACATGCGGATGATAGTAGATTTACCCGAGCCGTTAGGCCCTAGCAAGCCAAAGATGGAGGATTTGGGAATAGAAAAGGAGACATCCCTTACAGCAACAAAATCACCAAAACGACGGGTTAAGCCATCTGCTGTGATAACGGCTTCATTCAAGGTACCTTCGCCTCGTTGAACAGAACATCCGTTGCCATACCGACTCTCAATCGATCCCTACCTTCATGCAAGGTAACTTTGACACGGAAAACCTGTTTACTACGTTCTTCCGGTGTCTGGATATTACGCGGCGTGAACTCACCACCCTGGGCAATAAAAGTGATGTGCCCCATGAACTGTTCATCCTCAAGTCCATCGACGCGAATAGGTACCTGCATACCCAGCTTGATTTTACTCAGGCGTACTTCTGGCACATACGTTCTGACCCAAAGACGGTTTAGATCGAGTAAGGAGACTGAAGGAGCATTGGCCGGAACCAAATCGCCGGGACGAAGATCGATAGCTTCAACCACGCAATTGCATGGAGACTTCACTTCAAGTTCATCAACACGTACCTGGATTGCCTCCAGTCTGGCAGCTGTCGCGGCCGTCTGTGCTGCAGCCCGAGTTATGTCTTCGTCTCGATAACCGTTCTTCATCAAGGCGAGTGCCTGTTCAGCTTCCGCAACATCAGCCCGTGCTACAGCGATGTCTTCTTTTCGTGAGCCTTCAAGCAAAAGGGACAGTGTTTGCACACTGGAAGCAAATTCAGCTGCTGCGGCTTTTCGCTCCCGTATCCCATTATCGTGAGCTTCCTCGGAAACCTGATTCTTTTTAACCAGAGCACCAAGACGAGTCAATTCAGCTTCGGCAAGTTCGAGACCCGCCTTAGCTATCTTGACCTGCTCTTTAGCAACAGAAATTTCCTGCGCACGCGGTCCAGCGATAACTCTATCCATTGTCGCCTGCGCATGTTGCCAGCGCGCGTCGGCTTGTTCAATTTCCTCTTTGCGAAAACCGTTCTTGAGGCGCTCGAATTCAGCGTTTGTTGCGGCAAACTCACTCCTTGCTTCGGCCAGCGCTGCATCAAGGTCAAATGGTTCAATTCGATACAAAATAGCATCCACATTGACCTGATCTCCTTCTTCCGCCATGACTTCTGCAACACGCCCACCAACCTGTGATCCCACGCGGATCTGATCTGCTTCAATGAAACCGGAAACGATAAAAACAGGTGGTCGACTTTGTTGCCATAGTAAACCACTGAGAATAAAGACAACTACGACAATAAATATTACAGCAGGTTTGTGCATGCACTTATTCTACCGAGAATCGATCTCAAATGCTTGTTGCAAGATAAATCTCTAATGAGATATGTTTACAAACCGGGGGTTAGCCATGGCCTGAATATGCAAGAAAACGAAACAGTAAACTTGTTCTTATTGCCAAGATCCCTGAATATAAAGTTTATGCGCTTAGTATTGACAGTTAAAGAAAGCGCGATAGCCTGAAATCATTTCCGTATCCTGACTAATACGCTCCCCAGTTGTGATTTGAACTGACATAATCTGGCATCGTTACTTTGTATTGCGCATCGAGAAAAGTAATTAAGTCGATTAGTTGCGCCACTGTCATTTCATCATTAAATGAGGGCATGGGCGATTCCATCTCTCTTACATTTACTGGTTTTTCGACAGTTTTGAGGTATTCGCTAGAAATAATATGATTCGGGTTGACAATAGAGGTGACCAACTCGCCGTAAGTTTTGACCTTTCGTATTTCGCCCCCAAGTAGTAGCATTTTTTCCGTTTCACCTTCGTATTCTGGCATTTCTACGCCTTTTATACCGTGGCACTGGATGCATCCCAGATTGACAAAGGTAGCTTTGCCGGTATCGACATCGCCGACAGGCAAGACGAGACGTTTTCCCGAAGTGCGTTCCGCTTCGCAGGCGGACAGCGTCAACAGGAGAAGTAAACTGATTACAGTGACAAGATGTGATTGACGGATAGACATTTGAAACCTCCAGTTACGCTAAGGACAGGGTTAAATTCTAGCGCTTACTGATTGCGCTCACATGATCTGAATCAAGAAATCGGGAATTCTGTTGATTAGCACCCATTTCATTTTCGTTTGTAGTGCTTGCGAAATGGTCCTATTTTTACAAGTCCATTACATCTCTATCTGGTATACCGCGTAACAAAGGTAAACGAGGAACTGTTTGAAAGCTTCATCAGGGATACTGATGCAAAGTATCGTTTAGTAGTACTCCCCACGACCTGTTATAGGGGTGCACCCTGTTTGTATCACCGTTTTCATTGAGTAAGGGGTAAACCTTGTTTGCCCACTCAAAAATGGAATGATGAAGATTTCGTACATTCGTGTAAGCCAATTTTTCGAGTTCTGCAGCCACAGCCGCTGACCGATAACCAACCGAGCAATACACAACGATTTCAACGTCCTTATCCATAAATAGTTCAGCGATTTCCTCTGCAGTGCTGAGATTGATGGCTTCCTTTAAATGACTGACTTTGAACTCCTTTGCATCTCGAACATCAATTATAACGGGTAGTACTGATTCAGTTCGTTTGTATAAATTATACAAGTCATCAGTGGAGATCATTTCAACTTCTGGAAATTCACTTTGTATTTCTTTATCCACAAAGTCCCAATCCACGCCAAATAAACCGAAAAAGAATAAGGCAATAGATGCTTCAGCTATAAGATTGTACAAGCGATTAATCTCTTAAAAGTAAACTCGATATATTTTGGTCTGAATAACTATATCCAGGCAATACAATATATTCAGCAATATTTTAAATAACATCTAATCAAGTCTCTTCATCGTCGAGCTGGTTGGATTTTATGCCCGGAGGGGTACCAGAATGACGACTTTATGCCAATTGAGACTTGATTAGAGATTCCTTAATTACCTGAGTATTGAGTAATCGTTAATTGACTCTTGCAGAT
>JBLIML010000198.1:0-7300 GCA_047638675.1 Planctomycetota bacterium
GCAGATTATGCGCCGCACCAATCGCATGGAAATCTCCTGTGAAATGAAGATTGATATCTTCCATGGGCACGACCTGGGCATAACCACCACCAGCAGCGCCACCTTTGACACCAAAACAAGGGCCAAGCGAGGGCTCGCGTAAGCAGATAATGGTTTTTTTACCAATGCGGTTCATGGCATCACCTAAACCCACTGTGGTGGTGGTTTTACCTTCCCCTGCTGGCGTTGGGCTTATAGCCGTGGTCAAAATAAGTTTGCCGTCTGCTTGATCCTTGAGAGAGTCAATGTAATCCAACGAAAGCTTTGCCTTATAGTGACCATAGGGTTCTAAATGTTCGCTGGCAATGCCGTACTGTTCGTGTGCCAGTTCAACAATACGTTTCATCTTTGCTTTTTGCGCGATTTCGATATCAGACATTCTAAAATTTCCTCGGTAACCTTCTCTAGATACCTGAAGAATCCCGGAATACTTCCAAAATTCAGGGTGTTAAGAAGTGTTGTTGATTTATTCTTGTTATAGTTCATGTGCGACAGAGTCTCTATCTAAGATGCATTTTAGCTTGATGTCCTGATTTTCACTAATTCTGATCAGTACTAATGCGGGGTCATCTGCTATTAACCTGAGCAGAAATAGCATTTGTGAGTGATTATCTGCATATTCGGCATGGAGTAGGTCAGCATAATCTGTTAGCATCTTCTGCCATCGTATGAGTCTCAATTCTACTCTTATTGAACCACACAACGGTTCCCCAGAATCGATAAGAGTGTCTCCCCCAAAATTTACCACTAATTTTTCTGATAATCAGACGGCTGTATTATGACGCATTTTGTTTTTATAACAGGCGGTGTTGTATCTTCTTTGGGCAAGGGTATTTCATCGGCCTCTCTGGCGGCTCTCCTTGAAGCCCGTGGACTAAAGGTGACACTACTAAAGCTGGATCCCTACATCAATGTTGACCCGGGCACGATGAGCCCTTTTCAACACGGCGAGGTCTATGTCACTGAAGATGGCGCAGAGACTGACCTGGATTTGGGCCACTACGAACGCTTTGTCCGCACGCGCATGGGCAGACGTAATAACTACACGACTGGCCGAATTTATTTGAATGTCATTCAGAAAGAAAGACGTGGGGAATATCTGGGTGGTACGGTACAGGTGATTCCGCATATTACCGACGAAATTAAACGCTGCATTCTCCAGGGAGCGGGTGACGCGGAGGTGGCCATGGTGGAAATTGGTGGTACCGTCGGTGATATCGAATCGCAGCCCTTTCTTGAAGCAATACGCCAAATGCGTATAGAGCTGGGTGCAAAACACACCGTTTTCATCCATCTTACGCTGGTACCCTATATTGCTGCGGTAGGGGAAATCAAAACCAAACCGACTCAACATTCTGTTAAGGAATTGCGTTCTATCGGTATTCAACCGGATATCCTCATTTGCCGAACTGAAATGACTTTGCCCGATAATGAAAAGAAAAAAGTGGCGCTATTCACCAACGTTGAGGAATCAGCCATTATCTCCGCACTGAACGTGGATAATATTTACAAAATCCCGCGTCTTTATCACGAACAGGGTCTGGACGAAATTGTGGTGCAGAAGTTCGGCATGGACATCAAGCAATCCGATCTTGGCGAATGGGATGCGGTGGTTGATGCGATGGAGCATCCCGATGGCGAAGTGAATATCGCCATGGTTGGGAAATACATGGATTTGACTGACTCCTATAAATCTTTGTCGGAGGCTTTAACACATGCCGGTGTGCAAAATCGCACAAAAGTTAATATTGCGTATGTTGATTCTGAAGATATCGAAAAATCTGGACTTGGCATACTTGAGGGACAAGATGCCATTCTAGTAGCCCCAGGCTTTGGCAATCGTGGTATTGAAGGGAAGATTGTCGCTGTCCGCCACGCCCGAGAAAATATGATTCCGTATCTGGGAATTTGTCTGGGTATGCAGGTGGCTGTTATCGAATTTGCTAGAAATGTCGCCGGTATAAAAGACGCAAATAGCACGGAGTTCGAACCATCAACGAAAAATCCGGTAATAGGACTCATCACCGAATGGCTCGATTCCGCCGGGAGTCTGGAAAAACGTAGCACGGATTCGGACATGGGTGGCACCATGCGTCTGGGTGGGCAGGATTGTGATCTCACGGCTGATACACGCGTACGTGAGTTATATGGCAAGCAAACGATTACCGAGCGGCATCGACATCGTTACGAATTTAATAATCACTATCGCCAGTCTCTGGAAGATAAAGGAATGGTAATAGCCGGGCTTTCCACAGATGAAAAACTGGTAGAGATTATCGAGATACCTGACCACCCCTGGTTTGTGGGTTGTCAGTTCCATCCTGAATTCACCTCAACACCGAGAGATGGTCATCCTTTGTTTACAGGTTTCATCAAAGCCGCCATGGAATATCGCGCAGCGTTGACGAAGGATCAGAAGAATGCAGCTATGTAACGCAGAGGTTGGAGGTGCGCAGCCTTTTTTTCTCATCGCCGGCCCTTGTGTCATTGAATCTGAGCAACTAGCCGTTGACACAGCGGGCACCTTAAAAGAAATCACCACGGCGCTGGATATACTGTTTATTTATAAATCGTCCATCGATAAGGCCAACCGCAGTTCTCACGAAAGTTACCGAGGCCCGGGTTTTGAGAAAGGCCTGGCGATATTGCAAAAGGTGAAAGAATCCGTAGGTGTGTCCATTTTGACCGATGTGCATGAGGATACCCCTCTCGATGAGGTCGCCGCTGTAGCCGATGTTCTGCAAACGCCTGCGTTCTTATGTAGACAAACTAATTTTATACAAAAAGTCGCGAGTCAGGGACTTCCTGTTAATATCAAAAAAGGACAGTTTCTTGCTCCCTGGGATATGCAGCAGGTGGTTGAGAAAGCGCGGGCCATGGGCAACGATAAAATTATGGTTTGTGAGCGAGGTACGAGCTTCGGATATAATTATCTGGTATCTGACATGCGTGCGTTGGTCGTCATGCGTGATAGTGATTGTCCCGTTATATTTGACGCCACGCATTCTGTTCAATTACCGGGAGGTCTTGGTAATAAGTCTGGCGGGCAACGAGAGTTTATTCCGGCACTAGCCCGCGCAGCAGTAGCGGTGGGCATCGCTGGTTTATTTATGGAAACTCATCCTAATCCCGATGAGGCCTTGAGTGATGGTCCAAATTCATGGCCTTTGAATGATATGAAGAATTTGCTGATCACGTTGAAGTCGATCGATGCTGAAACCAAAAAATCAATTTAACTTTAAGTAATCAAAAAAATGTCTGAAATTACAAATATTAGCGCGCGTGAAGTATTAGATTCACGCGGGAACCCAACTATCGAAGCAGAAGTTCGATGCGATTCAGGTGCTATTGGTTCGGCAATGGTGCCATCTGGAGCTTCAACGGGCGTACGCGAAGCACTGGAGTTGAGGGATAAGGATACCGGTCGTTATTTGGGCAAGGGAGTATTGAATGCAATTGATAATATTGTTAAAAAAATCGCGCCTGCGTTAATGAGCATGGAAGTGACAGAACAGACTGCAATCGACAATGCCATGATCGCGCTTGATGGCACCGAGAACAAGAGCGCCCTCGGTGCCAATGCGATATTGGCAGTTTCAATGGCAACGGCCTATGCCGCTGCTAATGAGAAAGGTTTACCCCTGTATAAATATCTGGGTGGGGATGGCCCCTTCGAAATGCCTGTCCCCATGATGAACATCATTAATGGTGGTGCGCATGCCGACAACAGTGTCGATATGCAGGAGTTTATGATCTTACCGGTAGGCGCGAGCAGTATCGCTGAAGCCGTGCGCTATGGTGCGGAGATCTTTCATGCCTTGAAATCGGTGCTATCAAAAAAAGGCCTGAGTACCTCAGTCGGTGATGAAGGGGGCTTTGCACCGGATTTATCTTCCAACGAAGAGGCGATAGAGGTCATTTTGCAGGCGATTACTAATGCTGGATTCAAAGTTGGTGATGATATTTTGTTGGGACTGGATGTGGCCAGCTCGGAGTTTTATAAAGACGGTAATTATATGCTGACTTCTGAAAACAAAGTATTGAGTTCACAGGGCTTTCTGGATTATCTGTTGCCCTGGTTCGACAAATATCCAATCATCACCATGGAGGATGGCATGGCTGAAGATGATTGGCATGGATGGAAATTGATGACAGAAAAACTGGGACACAAAGTACAGTTGGTTGGTGATGATTTATTTGTTACTAACACATCGATTTTACAAAGAGGAATAAAGGAAAATATCGCCAATTCTATTTTGATTAAAGTCAATCAAATAGGCACGTTGACGGAGACACTGGCGGCCATCGATATGGCGAAGAAGGCGGGTTATAGCGTGGTCATTTCACATCGTTCAGGGGAGACGGAAGACACCACAATTGCGGATTTGGCGGTCGCCACATCCGCAGGTCAAATAAAAACCGGCTCTCTGTCACGCTCAGATCGGGTTGCTAAATATAATCGACTAATGAAAATTGAACTGGAGTTAGGAAGTGCCGCCCGTTATGCCGGGAGACAGGTGTTTCAGAAGCTTGTTCAATGAGTCACTACTAAATGCTAAGTTCAGGTCTTAGAGGTGAGAGGGATCTGTGAAGATTGTTATATTCGGCTTGCTTGCTCTTTTGATGGTTTTACAATATCGACTTTGGTTTGGACGAGGTAATCTTATGGAAGTGCAGCACTTTGAAGAAATCAAGCAAGAGAAAATGGAAGAAAATCAACAATTGAGTGAGCGGAATCGATCCCTGGCGGCGGAAGTTGTGGATCTCAAGCAAGGTATGGAAGCTATAGAAGAAAAAGCGCGTAGCGAAATGGGAATGATCGAGAACAATGAGACTTTTTATCAAATCATAGATGTCCCGGGCGAAGTAAGCGAAGACCTCACGGACAGATAATCAGTGTCGGAGCTAGCAAAAATCTGGGCTGTCATTCCTGCTGCAGGCATAGGCACACGTATGCAAACTGATATTCCTAAACAATATCTGAAAATACGTGGCAAGTGCATCCTCGAATATACTCTGGAACGCTTTTGTTCCCATCCAGACATCCAGGGTGTGATAGTTGCGGTCTCTGATTCGGATCATTATTGGTCAACATTATCTATCGCGAGTCATAAAAAAATAACACGGGTAACAGGTGGTGAAGAACGTTGCCATTCCGTGCAAAATGGATTGCATGCGCTTGGCGAAGTGGCTGCACCAGATGATTGGGTCATGGTGCATGACGCGGCCAGGCCATGTCTGCGAGTTGAAGATATTGACAAGTTGATCATTCAGATTAGCAAGGGTAAAACAGGTGGATTATTGGCGGTCCCCGTACGTGATACTATGAAGCGAGCAAATAAATCCAACCACGTGAAAGAGACCGTCGATAGGGTTGATTTATGGCACGCCCTCACACCGCAAATGTTTCGACTATCAGAATTGACGGGGGCGATAGATACCGCTCTACAGCAGCAGTTGTTGGTCACGGACGAGGCTCAAGCTATGGAATATTATGAGCAAGCACCGTTATTAGTTGAAGGTCACCCCGACAATATCAAAATCACACATCCCCGAGATTTGATACTTGCCGAATTATTTTTATTACAGCAGGAGGAGAATCCATGAGGGTAGGGCACGGTTATGATGCACACCGCTATATCGGTGGTCGACCCTTAATATTGGGGGGTGTTGAGATTCCGTACGAAAAAGGTTTGGAAGCACATTCCGATGGTGATGCGGTGATACATGCGCTTTGCGATTCTCTTCTCGGCGCGGCTGGTCTGGGCGATATCGGCAATTACTTTCCCGATACCGACAAGAAATTTAAAAATATTGATAGCAGAGTATTGCTTCGTGAAGTAGTTAAACATCTAAAAGACAAACGTTATGAAATTGGAAATGTTGATGTCACTATTCTTGCACAAGCGCCAAAACTTTCAGCACACATACCCAAAATGAAGTATGTATTGGCGGAAGATTTACACACAGATGTGCAGGCGGTAAATATAAAGGCCACCACCACAGAAAAGATGGGCTTCATCGGTAGATTGGAAGGAATCGCAGTCCATGCCGTCTGTTTACTAAACGATCTCAATTCATAAAAAAACCGCGCAGCTTTTCTATTTCAGATAATTAATCGTAAAACTGGTTTAAATAGAATTTTGCCTGCTAGAATTGACCAAGGCAGGTCCCTACCAATGTTCTGCCTTGTTTTTCCTTTTCAATTATAAAATAAAGAGTTCGGAGGGTATTATGAATACTGTATCAATTAGAAACGACTTTAGCCTGGAAAATTTTTCGCAAATCGATGTTGAGATTGATCCACGCCATGGCATCGTTTGGGTTTATCAAAAATCATCACCAAGACCTTGTTTTAATCCACAATTAATTTCTGAAGTACGCAGATTACAATTAATGTTGGAAACTTATCATGGTTGTCTTCCTTATCAGGGAGAACTTGTACCTATTCATTATCATGTGCTGGATTCTCGTGCCCCTGGCATATATAGCATGGGTGGCGACTTAAAATTATTCCGTGATCATATTATTCGTAAAGATAAAGCGGGCTTATTGAAATATGCGAAGTCTTGCATAGACACAATTCATAGTTTCATCGTTGGGTTCAGGTTACCTATTACGACAATATCTTTAGTTAGAGGCGACGCATTGGGCGGCGGTTTTGAAGTCGCTCTCAGTGGACAGGTGGTAATTGCAGAAAGACAGGTAGAAATGGGTTTTCCGGAAATATTGTTTAATATATTCCCCGGAATGGGAGGCTATCATTTGCTATCTCAACGATTGCATCCAGGGCAAGTTGAAAAAATGATGTTAAACGGACGAAAATATACGTCAGAAGAACTCTATAAAATGGGTGCTATTGATGTGTTGGCGGAAAAAAATGAAGGAAAAGAAGCCGTCTATAACTATGTCGAAAAACATGAAAAATATCGGAATGGATATTTGGCGATGCAGAATGTTCGAAATAAAGTACACCCAATCTCTTATGAAGAATTGATGGATGTATGCAGTTATTGGGTTGATGTGGCTATGGAAATATCAGAGAGAGATCTTAAACTTATGCAGAGATTAGCAAATGCACAAGACAACATGGTAGACACACAAAACCAAAAATTATTCGACGGAAATATTGCCTACATTAAATAGGGTTACTTTTCACAATGCTGCTGAATCGAGCTTTTCAAGGTGCTCCAGCAGTGAGGCACGTGTATCGTCAAATTTTTGTTGCAAGACTGAAATATTGTCAATGAGATTACTATGA
>JBLIML010000199.1:0-7286 GCA_047638675.1 Planctomycetota bacterium
TTTATCCAGTCGGTGCTTGAACAGCGGACACATGAAGCCCGTCAGGAAGCGACGCAGGCCAGAAGTGTTGCAATTGAAAAGGGCTTCTCCCGGGAGCATGAGACCTTTGTATCGGGTCAGGATCACTACGACTCAGCACAAAACCATGCGGATGAGGAACAATACGAAGACTCTATTCGCGCATTTGTTAGGGCGACCATAGCATTCAAGGCGCTTAAAAAACTTGATCCGGAAGTGTTGGCTAGACGCCCCATCGAATTTACTGTTGGTGTAACTGAACAGGATCGAAAATTAGCTCTGCAGGTTTGTAATCAGGCCAATGGCGATTGTGCCAAGCTCAATTTTTCCAGGGAAACAGCTAGAAACGTGTCAATTGCCCCATTTGGTATCGATCAAAATGAAATTTCAAATATTCAATTCGCACAATTTGTTAAAGAAACTCGTTATCTGACCCAGGCAGAACGGCAGGGTTTCACCTTTGGGCTTGAATCAGGAGCGCTGATTAAAGTTGCTGGACTAAACTGGCGGCAGCCCTTGCAAGGCGTAGAAGTGTCAGTGCAGGAAATACCCAATCATCCGGTAGTGAATCTAACCCGAGTTGAAGCTCAGGCTTATTGTGAGTGGGATAAAAAGCGACTCCCTTCAGAAGAGGAATGGGAGTTTGTAGCACGGGGCGTGGATCAACGGCGTTTGTATTCATGGGGTAATGGTTGGCAACAAGCTAGTACCGAAGCTGAATTTGCGCTGGGAGTTGGATCAAATCCCGCTGACATGACGCCGGAGCGGGTATTTGATCTGTCCGGGAATGTAAAGGAGTGGACCTCAAGTAATGACGGTGATAGCGCCATAGTTCGCGGCGGGAGCTGGATTGATAATGGTATTAATCGTTCCAGGTTGTCATTCCGCCATACGGTGAGCTCGGAATTACCTATGCAGGATGTGGGTTTTCGTTGTGCAAAAACAATTGAAAAATGGGGTGGCACCGGGAGTTGAAACTATCTGTTCTGACAATTTCGATGCTATTACGTCAATTAAACCAGTATATGATTTTTAACAGGTCGGTGTAAGCAATGAAATTAATTAGAATATTTTCACTTTTTCTGCTGGCCATTTTTGTGGCTGGATGCGCAACCACGCCTACGAGTACAGGTGATCCGGTCCGGGATTCCCTGGCTTATTTGGAAACTCAGCAGGCAGGTTTTAGACTACAGTTTAGCGAGCCCGCTAGCTACGCGGTGAAGGAGGGTGATCTTCTTGATTTGCATTTTGCAAGCAGTCGTAGCGGCTATGTATCTTTGTATGTTGTACATTCTTCTAGAAAGATCAGCAGACTAATCGCTAATTTTCCGGTAACAACTCATGTGACCTACCGATTTCCATCAGCCGAAAGTGCTAATAACCTGCAATTCAGTAAGCCTTATGGTATGGAGTATTTCGTCCTGGCAGCAACCGCCTTGCCGGTGGAACCTTTGACTCCAGCGGAAATAGAAACAACCGGTGCTTCGGTGATTTTAAATGTAATTCCGGAGCAGTTTGGTCAATGGTTATCGAACCGATTGAATCTAAGCGCGACTGACCAGTGGGAAGGTGCGGTATTGCAACTGGAAATTATTCCCTAACAAAAAAACTATGAACGACGACCAATTAATCGCGATGATACAGTTAGGTGGCGGTAAAGCTCAGAAAGCTATGACTGTAATTTACAATCAGAATCGCGAAGAATTAGCTAAACATATTCACTTTCGAACCGGTTGTCCAGAGAGTGACATTGAAGATATTGTTCACGAAACCTTTATAAAAATTTTTCGTTATGTGCTTGATCCAGAAGTTCATATTCGACGAAGTCTGACAGCATTGTTAAAAACATCAGCTGTGAATTTGGTCATAGACCGGTTTCGTCAGTCTGGAAGTGTTGTTGACTCGGTCAGTCTTGAAGAATCGGAAGTGGTTCGATATATCGAGGACCCGTCGCTGCCTGATCCTTGCGAATTTCTGATCCGGCGTGTGGTTCACGAATGCTATCAAAATGCTTTTAAGTTGTTCTGTGAGGAAAATCCTGATAGGGGCGACGTTCTGATTAAGCAAAAGGTCGACGGTATGTCTACGCGACAATTGGCAGAACAGCTGGGGAAATCTATTAGCAATACAACAACCTACATTAGTGAATGCCGGAAGAAACTGGGCCAGTACAAAGAGAGAGTATGCAGTGAAGTGATGAACACTGAGTTCTCATGACCGTACGAGATGACGACCTGGACTGGTGGGAAACATTAGGCGGAGACCTATCCGGCAAAGCTACTCCATCGACACGCTTAGAGGCGGACGAGCTAGGACGAATTATCGAATCTGAAAGGCCACTGCTACAGCCAGGGCCGAGAGCAGAAGAACTTGAACGAATCCTGTTTGATATGAGACGCCAGGGTTTGCTCACTAAGCCGGTTACCAACAGAAGTAGAAATAGCCGCTGGTTAGCGATTGCGGCGACGCCATTATTAGCGGTATTTGCCATAGGCGTGTTTATGAAAAGCCAGCCTGTATTTGAAGAACAATATGTGCAGCAGCCGGTTAAATTTAAGTCGTTTGTTATGCCGCAAATAGTGAACGGTACGGATAGGGAAATCGCTCTGAAAGAGTTTCTCGATGTTTTGTCTGAACACCAGGTGGCATTCGAGTTGAGCGAAGCTGAAGAACAGACAACCCTGAAGATACTAGCTTCACCTCCCGTTGCTGATTCTGTCAGTGCGCTATTTCAAAAGTATCAATTAAGACCTACTCCCAACGGTGAACTTTTGGTCAAGTTTAATTAATCTTCAATTCCACCGCTGGCTTTACTTTTGTAGGACACTGAATTCGATATAAATCGGCCGGTGCCTCGCCGAAGCTGAGAGGGTGGATTGATAGGTCAAATCTTTTTCT
This sequence comes from Planctomycetota bacterium, assembly GCA_047638675.1. GTDB lineage: Bacteria > Pseudomonadota > Gammaproteobacteria > Eutrophobiales > Eutrophobiaceae > WLWS01. Next base: position 2,917 of record JBLIML010000199.1, read on the forward strand.
GGTGGCTTAAGAACTGATGTTATATTGGCTGCATTTCCCACTATCAGGGCAATGCGAATTGCCGCAGCATTTGCGGTTACACAAAAACTAAACGGAATAATGCTAAAACCGAAGATCGCCGTCGGCTTTTTCCTTATTGGTTAGGTCCACAAATCGGGCCCAAGTTTTTTAAGTTTGGGTATGACCTTAAAATACAGTTTTAGGATAGACAGACTTCCCGGTTTACGGGTGCTTGCTGCCATACGCCGAAAATAGCGGTCATTCAACGCTGGGATAACGCTGATGCGTCGTGCTATTTCAGGTAATTGCTTCCAGTCGACATGAGGTTGAGCGGCGATAGGTTGAATACCCCACGTGTTGATAATAGATTCGGTCAAATGCATCATTTTATCGAAGTGGAGGATATCTGGTGTGTCATTTTGACTATGGTAATACCAGGGCGTTCCACTAGAAATAAAGGTAAACGGGATACCGCGACTTCTGAAACTGGCATAGTCCGAACGGGGTGCACATTTTCCGATGGGTTCTATGAACTTCATTGGCATATGAAAAAATTCCAAATTATTATGCCTGAGAGTCTCCATCGCCGTACCAAACTGGAAGAATGACTGATCGAACCCGGGCATGAATGAGCCACCAACCAAATCCAGAACAGGTGCCCCACACATTGGTTTTGGATAGGTTTTTACAAAGGCCTGTGAACCCTTGCGTCCAAAAAACCCAATATCTTCTTCGTAGTCAAAAAACACAAAGGTCAGGGGTATATCTGCCGGTGCATGTGAGATTAGTTCGAGCAAAATTGCAACTGCAGAAGCATTGTCATCCGCCGCGGGGCCTGACCTGCCCAGAGCGTCATAATGTCCGCCTATAATAAATCGATTGCCGTTTTCTGGCCCAGTTTCAACATAAAGATTGCGGCACAATCCGTAAGGTATGGCACGAAAATCCTGACGTTGTATCTGGTATCCCATGGCGCGAACACTGTCTGATATATAGCTTTGTGCTTCTTCATGGCCCTTTGTGTGGGGTTTTCGATTTTCAGCACACAGCAGATTTATGTGAGTGCGAAGATTTTCTTCAATCGGCATGGTGTAGTAGACACTTAATTCACAGTTGTAACCTATAACCCAGTGTACCTGCCGTATTTTATGCTGGCAATGCAACATGGATATCAGCACAATAGGAGTCGCCGGTGCTCGATGGCGATCTTAAACAGACGTTGTAATACTGGTAATTTAGTAATTTCGCAACAAGTAGGTTAGTGGCGTTTTCCAATTGCACAGATTAAACTTTGATATCAGTCTCTGACAAGATACTTACTATCGCGTCTACAAGAACATAAGAATATCAAGAATGGGTTTCAATTATGGTCAAAGCTTCCAAGTATGCTCTTAGCCTGTTTATGACAGGGGTGTTACTGTTATCAACGGTTACGGCACAAGCAAGTTGTGAGGATTTATTTGGCCAGTTTGAGCGGGCTTATTCCGAGCGTCGAATTGAACCCGCTGTGCAACTTAATGAACAGATCAAACAGACCTACGAATGTTTAGGCGAGGAACGAAAGTACGCGAGATTTGCGGTATCTGATTTACGTGGCCGAGAACTGGAACAAAAAATAGGCCAACAGGTCGCCTCAGGAATATCACGAAAATCAGCCTTGTTGAAACTGGAAACCAGACTGATCGGCGCCACCGGGCTATCACCTGGCTGGCGAATTTTGGTTCTACAGGGCGAGTTGGCCCACATTAAAGGTGACCATGGGCTTGCAGCAAGCTATTTTTCCCGTGCCAGAAAAATTATAGAGAATCGGCTGTTAACTACCGATCCGGAGGACCGTGATCGCATTGTTGATGTCTATCGAATGGCAGAGCGTGCAGACCTGCTCTCACCTGTTTATAAGTCTGGGGGAGCAGTATCTCGTGGTCCGCGAGGATTTGTAGTAAACAATATAATCCCGGCGATCACCTTCAAATATGGCACAGACGAACTGACAGCTAAAGGACAGGCCGCATTAACCGACGTATTGCATCGGCTGGCTAGTGCCGATTCAGTTTACATCCAGGGGCATACCGACCCCGATGGTACTCGCGCAGACAACCAGGTTCTATCTGAACGCAGAGCCCATAGAGTTGCCGTGGCGCTACGCAATCAGGGTTTCACTGGAAATATTGAAACTACCGCTCATGGTGAAGAAAAGCCCTTGAAGGTAGAGAATCGTGACTATTTTGACTCAAACTCGGTTTGCCAATTATTGCGGCGAGTTGAAATTCAAATAGGTGGTAATCAAAACTCAACAGGCTTTGACTATGGAACATCTGATGACAATAAAAACCTGGTTTGTCACTAGCCTACTATTTTTAACCCTGCTACCCCTGGCCGAGGCCCGGTTGTATGTGCAGGTAATTGGTATAAATGACTATATCATGAAAAATGCTGACCTGGACGGAGCAGTAAATGATGCCAATGACATATGGACCAGTGTGGCATTACTCAACCCCTCTGAGTCTCAGCTCTTAATAGATGAGGCAGCCACTCGAAAAACCATTCTCACGACCTGGCAACGTTATCTGGATGATGCCGGCTCAGGGGATACAATACTCATTACCTATTCCGGACATGGCGCGAAAGAAGCCGACAGTGATGCTACCGAAGAGCTGGATGGCTATGAAGAAGTCATGGTGTTAGCTGGCTTTCAGTCAGACGGATCGGCATCCCGGGAAAGAATATTCGACAACGAAATTGATCATCTGGCTTGGAAGGCGCATCGAAAGGGTATTAACCTGATATTTTTGGCGGATGCCTGTTTCTCTGGAGGATTGACTCGTAGTTTTGATCCTGATTCCCAAGGGAGTTCGGCACCTAAATCACGCTTTACAAGCTATCAGTTGGCGAATGATCAATTGAGTCGTGCCGAAAAACGCCCAGACAAAAATCAACAGGGAGTGCCCTCAAGTTTTGTGTTTCTTTCTGCCCAGACTGAAGAGGAAGTTATCTACGAAATTGATCTTCCTTTGGGCCAGCAAAAAAAACGCGGTGCGCTGTCCTATGCTTTCAGCCGAGCGATCGAAGGGCAGGCAGATTTCAATAAGGATGCCGTGCTTAGCCGCCGTGAATTATTTGGCTACCTTCAGGACAAGGTGCCTGCGCTTTCTGATTATTTACAGGAGCCAGAGCTTCTTCCCAAGAGTAATCCCGACAAAGTTGTCTTTACTTTAGGCAAAACTGCGACAAATGGGCCGTCGCAAGATGAAGCGAGTAAATTACGCGTTTGGCAACCGGTGGCCAACACTGTCGACATCTCTATGCTAGTCATGGCCACTCCTGGAACGGAAAATAACCATCACTTTCAATGGAATTCACAAACCGGCGTTGTGTTCAATGCTACTCAGGATCGTGTCGCCGAGAAAATACTTAAGGCCTCGCAGCTGGAGCATGTTCTGGTTAAGTGGCAGCTTGTCGATAATATCAGACGCAATTATGCGTCTGGTGTATCTGTGCGTTTGGTTCCGCCACGCAAGCTGCATTGTAAGGGCGATCGACTGTCCTTAAAGCTGGATAGTTTCAGTCCGGGATATTTGTATCTGTTTAATCTGACTGGCCCCGGGACACTGGAATTTTTCTGGCCCTGGAGCGAAGAAGAGAATCAAGTGATTAAAGCGCCCTGGAATCCTATTAAGTTCTCAGTCAAGGATAATTTTGGCGCGGATCATCTGATAGCGATTTTATCGCCCCGGCCCATACTTGATCTTGACAAAGACCTTCTACAGGCCAATAAAAAGCCACTTTCAACATCAGTTATAAAAAGATTTCAAAATTTGGCCAATCAAGCTGATATTGCCTGGGGAACTCTAGGATTGTTTACCTCAGAACGCAACGCTACTTGTGGTGACTCAACATGATGCAGTGCAATAGTAAATTCAATTCGAAACATTGGCAACGTTGGATGCTGTCATTAATTATTATGGTACTGTATTCACATACAGTTTCTGCTCAAGACGCCGGAAAGAGTCGTTCATCCCGAATCATCGGTGGTGAAGAGACGACCATAGCGCAGTGGCCCTGGCAGGTGTTTCTGAATATAGATAACAATTCACAATGTGGCGGAACGCTGATAGCTGATCGTTGGGTTCTGACTGCAGGGCATTGCGTAGACGGCGAAACCAGCGAATCTCCAGAACAACTTCGGGTCATTATGCTAAAGAATTCCTCTGGAGGAAATCAGGGTCTGGGTGCTGAACCCGAGCAAATCATTGTGCATCCTGAGTTCAAGGTGTCAGAAATAACGTTCGACAATGACATTGCTTTGGTCCGATTACCGGAACGCCTAAATCAAGAGACCATTAATTTGCTTGGCTCTGGTTTTGCTGCCA
>JBLIML010000200.1:0-7268 GCA_047638675.1 Planctomycetota bacterium
GTCCATAATGAAAATACGCTTAACATAGAGCTTTACACCATGGCGCTGCTGTCTATCCCACATATCAAACGGGGCACGTTTGGGTATATAGAGTAAGGAGGTGTATTCGAGTTTACCTTCAACCCGATTATGAATATGCGCCATCGGTTCTTCAAAGTCATGGCCCACATGTTTATAGAACTCGTTGTATTCTTCTTTGCTTATATCTTTCTTGTTACGCGCCCATAATGCGGTTGCGCTATTAACCGTTTCTTCAGAGATAACGGTTTTAAATTTCTTTTCCTTGGTTTCTGCTTCCTTGTTTTCCTCACTCTTGCCCTCTTCTCCCTCTGCAATAGCGTTCTCTTCTATCTCTACCTGCTCTTCTTTATCCATAATAATAGGTAAGGAGATATGGTCAGAGTATTTCGTAATCACATTTCTCAAATGGTAATCATTTAAAAACTCTTCATTATCATCACGAAGATGCAACACCACCTTGGTGCCGCGTGTTTCACGATCGATTGATTCAATTGTGTAATCGTTTTCACCTTCAGACACCCAACGCACACCTTCATCTTTGCCTAAACCCGCACGACGCGTAATCACTTCAACTTTTTGAGCGATAATAAAACAGGAATAAAAACCGACACCGAATTGGCCAATCAACTGTGAATCTTTGGATTGATCTCCCGTCAATGCTTCGAAGAATTGTTTGGTACCTGATTTGGCTATGGTGCCGAGGTGCTCGATAACGTCGTCTCGTGACATACCGATGCCATTATCAGAGACGGTGATTGTCTTTAGTTCTTTATCAAATTCGACCTTAATTTTTAGATCTGAATCACCTTCGTACAAGCCATCATTCTTGAGCGCTTCAAAGCGTAGCTTATCCGCCGCATCCGAGGAATTGGAGATTAACTCACGTAAGAATATCTCTTTATTACTATACAAAGAGTGAATCATGAGATGCAGTAATTGTTTGACCTCGGTTTGAAAACCCAGTGTTTCCTGTTTTGCTTCTACAGACATGCTAATTAAACCCCAATTTTATTAATGAATTCATTGTGATGACTTATATAAGGATTCTTCGTCATAATTTCAAGTCTACAAAAAATAAGACACAACAATATACTTGCCAATATTGCCTTTACCGAGATTAAGCGCAATAATCTATTTAGTAGTATAATTATGAGAATACACATTCCGTTGGAGGATAAAGAAATGAATCGTTTTATGAAACAAATTGGACAGGGCATGACGGAGTACATCATTATCGTGGCCTTGATTGCTATCGCCGGTATTGGGGCCTTTACGTTTTTCAGTGACGGCATGAAAGAACAAATAGGTAACGTGACTAATGAATTAACCGGCGGTACTGCTACTATTACTGCAGCAGCAGAAGATGATGCAGCAATGAAACAGGGTTCAACCATGGCAGATTATGGTGGAGCGAATTAAGCCCCTTAGTTATTGAATTACAGCGTTCATCCTAAGTTTAAACAATATACGCCACGAAAGTGGCGTGTTTTGTTTGTAATCAAAATTTTTTACATCTACCCCTACTTTTAGGCAGGATTTTTTTGAAAAAGATAGGAGCATCCCTACAAAAACAACACGGTCAAGCCTCTGTTTTTGTTATTCTTTTTTCAGCTATTTTAATAGTTGCCGCCATGTCTCTTTTCAAGGCGGGTAAAATCACCACCAACAAAATGCAACTGCAAAATGCTGCCGATGCCGCCGCTTACAGTATGTCAGTTGTCGAGGCGCGTGACCTTAATTTTGCCTCCTACATGAATCGCGCCATGGTCGCCAACGAGGTTGGCATTGCCCAGTTTGTTGGCTTGGCCTCTTGGGCCTATCATTTTCAGTCATTTGCCCAATACATCGGCTTTTATAACAACTGCTGCTTGAGCCCCGCAACACTAGGGGCTTCTAATGCCTTCATACAACCTCTCGTAACCGCATGGCAAGGCCCCGGGCAAACGGCTGTTAGGTTGATGTCAAAGCTAGCCAATATAACCACTATCGTGCTGCATAACATCAATAAGATTTACGGAATCGCATCAATGGCCTATCACTCGCTCAGTGTACTTTTTGCTGTCGGTGTAATCGATGATGTTCTAGAGGATAATGGGCCGCCTGGCACAGAACTTTCTGATTTTGGTATTGTGTCGCTAATTGGACACATTGCTAGCTATGGCGTGTTACCCGGATTACCGGGCGCTCAATTCGCTACCGGTTATATGCCCCAGTCTAATATTGACGTCGCTGATTTTGAAGAAAGTGGTTATGCCAGGCTTTCTGCCATCATACGTGATAGTAGAGACCCGTTCAGCACGATAAGAGATTGGCGGATACCCCTGATACCGACAATAGATGTAGAGACACCGCACATACCGCCGATGTGGGTCGATTTGGGTTTTATCGCCTGGGAGACCGGATTCGATTTTTATTTGTCATTCGGTCTACAAAGAAAAGGCGGTGCCGAACTTCGTGTTTTATTACCCGATAGCGGTAATGTAAAAGCGGGACAAGCGGCCAATTGGTCGAGCGCCGACGCCACGGGCATGGACATGGTGCTCGATATTGGTGGGTACGCCAGATTTTATGTGTTACCAGAGCCCTTTCGCCAGAAGATATTTGACGGAAGTTTGCGTGTTTCGCTCGGCGGTGGGAAATTGAGTATCTATATCGACCTTAGCGGTTCGGACCCTATTGACCGTGACGATTGTGAAGACGCTAATGATGATATTACCGCGGATAATGATGCGGACACAGATACAAGCAACGATCTGGCATTGAACGACTGCTCTACCGACGCACCGTCTGGCAAGCCCATTTTGACAATCGATCCTTTTCCAACAGAAATACCGTTTGCCTCAGGCTTTGCCGAAGTCGGCAAAACTACTAATAATGATATCAAATTGGCCGACATGGCACTCGGTGGCAACCCGATCGAGGGTGAAAATTATGGCCGCGCAGGTGAGAACCTTATCGCCTGGATGTTTCCAGGTGTAGGCGCGCCATCCCCTGCGCCACCAACAGGCATCTACTTCAGTTCGGATGTGCCTGCACAAACCTTAACAAAGTCAAAAGTTAGCACCGGTTATGGTGGGCTTCCTTTTTACGTCGATACCAAAGGTGGCGATCCCTTCCTTGGCGTCGGTGCACCGAAATTACTGCTAGGATTCATTCAGAAAGAAGCCGATTTCAATACATATCACCTGGCTAGAACGAGTCAAAATCTCGAAGACAAAGTATACCCTACGGCTAATTCGCAAGAGCCGGGCGGGCGTCTACAGGTAAACGAGGCGTTTGCCGATGACGAGCTGGCAGTACTGACAAAATCAGAGCTCTATTTCTCTCGTCCAACGGATGTATTTGCCAGTCATTTTCATCGAGATGACGGATTAACAGAAATTGGCAGTGCGTTTAACCCTTATTGGAGCGCCAGACTGGTTGATACAAACTATGCGGAACGAACCCTTGCGCTTGGTGTTCAGCAAAAAGAGGATTATATTGGTTTTACCAGTGCATTAGGTTCATTGACCGGAAAATTACAGCAAATCAAAGATTTTATTGTTAATCTGAACCCCTTTTGAAGGCCTTTATTTTTAAGAAAATTGAAGATGCATCATTTAATACGACAACATAAAAGTAGATGGAGAGAAAAAGGTCAGGCGATGACAGAGTTCCTTATTGCCGCTTCCTTCTTCCTGGTACCGCTGTTTCTAGCTATGTCGCTGATCGCAAAATATATTGATATTAAACAAGCCAATGTGCAGGCGGCACGCTATCAGGCTTGGGAATACACTGTCTGGTATGCCAATGATACTGAACGAGATTACTTTGGCAACGACGGTGAAATAATGAGTGGATTCACTGCCGCTGACCAACCCATCAAAGCCGCATCGGAAACACGCAATGAGAGTAAACAACGTTTTTATCGAAATCCTGGCAATGAGAACACAACATTTCCCATCCTAGATGCAGACCAAACTGCACCTTGGGATGCCGCTGAAGCCAACCCACTCTGGCGTAATCATCGGGGCCAGCCACTTTATGCCGCCGCGGATGGTGATGTAGCAACCTTAGCTAGCTCAGAGGATACACCGACTATTCCTGTCGTTGGAGGCATTATGAATCTATTGCTTGACGGGATAGGCGTCGCTTTTAATATAATCGGTAAAATACTAGGTGCAATACAATCTCCCGTTGGCTTTAATGCAATTAATACGAATGGTTATGCCGTAGCAAATGAATCCATGGAAATTTCTGCAAATCGAACGTTTAATAGAATGGCCGGACTCCCAGCCACTAGAGCGTATCGTCTCGATGGTACCGACAATATCAAAATAAACGGTAATAGCGTTGCTAATAGTTTTAGTATTGCCACGACGGCTTCTGTGCTGACTGACGGCTGGAGTGCTGGAGGTGGCGACCAGGTCTACAGGCAGGCGGGGGGTACCGTCCCCACCACTGTGCTAAACGCCATACTGGAAAAGATACCCGGGTTTAACGCCATGTGGTCTATTGCCTCGGCCCTTGCTCCTGAACTGATGCCTTGTGACCCGCTTTATACCCACCCATTCGACAATAATCCGAATGGCAGTTTGTGGCTTGGCTACATTGATACTGATGCTGTACATCCCGATCGTTTGTTAGCCGACATATCAGACCCGGGCACAACCAACGGAACGCATTCGTGTAATGATGCCGGCATGTGCGATTTAGAGCCGGTAGTAGCACGGCCCGCAGTAGAAGACAGGGAATGCAAACGCTTTTAATGAAACGATCAAGCAGCCATTACCATCACTTAAAGAAGTTAAAGATTAGCTGTGTTGCGGCTATATTATTGCTGTCATTTCCCGCATTGGCGAAGGCACCAAAATTCCCACCGCCACCTGATGCTTCAGTTGAGTGGGTTGCACAAGATGTGGAGATGAATGGTATTAGAACCTCGATCCGTGCCTTTCACAGTAACGATGCTATTGAAAAGGTAGTCGAGTTCTATCGCAAGGAATGGAGAAACCCGCCAGAAAGAGGCCGGCCGGGCTATATGGAAACGATTGATGCAGCACCCTGGTACATCATTAACCGTGTTGAAGATGGGTATCTACTGACCGTGCAGGTGCAGGTACAAAAGAATAAGGAAAACCGCTCTTGGGGCTATCTGTCGATCAGTCCTTTACCAAAGAATCCACTGGAACTTCCACCCGAGCTGGGCAGTAACGCGGCGAAGATGCAAGGTAGCCATGTACTCAATGAAATGAAGAGTAATGACCCCGGAAAGAAAGCCACCACGCTGATCATTGCTAATGAACATTCCCTCAGAAGTAACGTGGCTTTTTACCGAAATCATTATGACGGCAGAGGCTGGACAAAGGAATCTGACTATGACGCGGATAATGCTCACACATTAGTCTATAAAACTCGAAAAGAAAGAGCGACCATTATGCTGTTAAAAGATGGTGGCGGGACGCGCATCGTTGTAAACTCTGTAAAAAATTCTATATTTTAAACATTTTGACAATCGCTCAATTGAAACTACATAAAAATACAATTGCACAAGCAGGACAAGGGATGGTTGAGTACATTGTTGTCTTAGTGTTTGGTGTGATGCTCTTGACCACTGGACCCGGTGGTGATGTCTTGCTCGACTTATTAGCCGTACTGAATGACAACCATCAGGGCTATTCCTATGCGACGTCACTCTCAACGTTGCCCGACTATGATAACGCTGGTGATTACCTGACAGAGGTAACTGCTTTAAATACCAAGTTAACTGAAATGGCAAACATCTCATTTGATGATCTAGTTGCTGATGCTATTCCAGCTATGCCTACAGAAACAGAAATTATCGCAGAAGGGGTGTCTAGTATTCTGTCGTTTTAATTTCTATAAACTTATATTTACAATAATAATTTTGCTGTATATTTTAAAATTACAAGGTGTTTATTGTCGCAATGCCTTAAATAAACCTATTTAGATCAATAATATTTATCAGAAGAATAACTTATGGCTAAGAAAGAACAAAAAAGTGTAGTTCCTTTAATTCTCGGTGCTGTTGGTCTCGGCATAGTCGCGGCAGTAATGGCCATGCTCTACCTTAATGCTAGAGAGGGTCAGTTAAAGGCTCTATATGAGAAACAAAAAACCGGCTCGGTTACTGTCGTGGTTGCTAACAAGAACCTCGTCAAGGGCATGGAAATTACAATGGCCGATTTTAGTGCTCGACCTGTGCCAACTGAATTTGTACATGACGATGCCATTAGTCCTAACAATTTTAATAGTTATATTGGCCGTTCGATAATCGCTAATTTAGGTCAGGGGAAAACCCTGTTAAAAAGTTTTGTTGATGATGATTTCCCTCGTGATTTTTCCGACATCATTCCACCAGGAAAACGGGCAATCACGATTACTGTTGATGATATTAATTCAATTGGCGGTTTCTTGCGCCCGGGTAATCGTATTGATATTTATGTCAATATTCCTTTCTCTGTATCTGGTTTTCAACCTGCTTTATTTTCCGCTGCTAAAGACGCAGGACTGCTTGAGTTATTACCGAAATCGATACTGTCAGAAATACCAGCAGAACTTATACAGGTTGCATCTTCAATTGAAGACCCAACTGCATTGTTAGGTGCATTAACGCCTTCAGATGTCATTATTCCGGTTTTACAAAATGTAACCGTTTTAGCCACCGGCAAAGACCCGTATAGAGAAACGCTGGACGCGTTAAGACAACCACAGCGTCGAACAGAAGCACAGTTTTCAAACATCACGCTTCAAGTGGATGCAGAGCAGGCAGCATTAATAACCCTAGCGGAAGAGAATGGGGAAATCGTAACGCTGCTGCGTAACAGGAATGACAAAGGCGCATCGAGCTTTACAAATGTTTCCCCGCTGGATTTATTTGGTAACGCTGCCGAAATGGCCAGTGCAGAAAAAGAACGCGCCTCTCGTGTGACGGCCGCTGCAGGTGTCGATGTTAATGGAAACCTGGTGGATGCCGATGGCAATAAACTGATGAGTAGTGAACAGCTCGCTGCGGCTGGCTATAGCGTTAATGAAAATGGGGACATCGTTGACAAGGATGGCAATATTGTTGACCCCAATGATCTCATGATTGCCGCCGATGGCAGCGTCATTAATAAACAGCAGCTTGCTGCTGCCGGACTCACTGTTAACGAAAGTGGGCAAATTATAGATAAAGACGGCAATGTGGTTGATGCAAATAATATTGTCATCGCCGCAGATGGCACGGTCATGACTAAAGAGCAGCT
>JBLIML010000201.1:0-7239 GCA_047638675.1 Planctomycetota bacterium
GTCAATACCGCCCGTACGCCGGGTAGTTTTTCAGCAGCAGAGGTGTCGATGCTGAGAATTTTAGCGTGCGGATAGGGGCTGCGCAGAATCTTCATGTGCAACATCCCCGGCAAGCTATAGTTGACCGGGTATTTCTTTCCGCCAGTTACCTTGTCATAGGCATCTGGTCGCTGAACACTTTTACCAATAACTTTTAGTGCGCTCATAATTATTCTCTCTATCCGCTGTTAGTAGCTGGCAGCAGCCAGTTGAATGGCTTCAACAATTTTCTGATAACCTGTGCAACGACAAAGGTTGCCTGATATTCCCTTGCGAATTTCTGCTTCACTTGGATTGGGGTTATCTGTTAGTAGCTGTTTCGATGCCATCATAATGCCGCAGGTACAATAACCACATTGCACGGCGTCAACATCTATAAAGGCTTGCTGTAATGGATCCAGTTCGCCAGCGGTCGGTAAACCTTCAACAGTTGTGATTTTTTTATCGACGACGGACATCACCATCGTCATGCAGGAATACACGGCCTTTCCATCAACAAGTACTGTGCAACAACCACAACCGCCAGAGTCACAACCGCGTTTAGTCCCCGTCATACCCGCCTTCTCGCGAATAGTGCGCAACAAACTGTCATAAGGCTCTACTGCCAGCTCATGTACTTCGTCATTAATATTAATTTCAATGATTTGTTTCATAATTATCCCCTTAGCTAAGACGCTCAATAGCGCGACGTAGCGTCCGCTGTAATATTACTTTGCACATGGCCTTGCGATACTCCGCCGAAGCCCTGTGATCAGACAAAGGATCGACGTCTTTCAAAACGGCCTGCCCTGCCTTCTCAATGACATCTTCGGTGATAGACACTCCGGTCAATACGCTCTCTGCGGATGCACTCCTGACCGGTGTCTCGCCAACACCGCCACCGAGAAAAACGCTTGCCTGTTGACACTCACCGGCATCATTCATGCTCAGTCGAACGCCGACATTCAAAATGGCCAGGTCATTGGCATTCGTTTCCATCTTGATAAAAGCACTGGTCGTCCGTGTTGATGGCACCGGGATACTGACGCCACTCACAAATTCATTTGAAGCGAGTGTGTTTTCAAATAAGCCGGAAAAGAAGTCCTGCAGAGGTATGTCGCGTGAACCATTAGCTCCTTCCGCGTGAACACTGCCATCGAGCGCCAGAAGACTGATGGGAAAATCAAAAAACGGACAGGCTGCTGAAATGGAACCACCAATAGTGCCCGAATTCATTATCTGCACCGGCGGGTATTCCATCGCATCTTTAATCGCGCCTAACCAGGCCTCTTCCTTCACCTCAGTGCAGCTTTGCAATTGACCAAGAAGGGTTGTCGCCCCGATGTGAATTTTATCGCTACCGACAGTGATTTTATTAAGACCCAATTTTTGAATGTTAATCAGGGCCTCGATACCACTCAAGAGGCCTCGAGAAACAAGGCCATGCAAAAATGTGCCACCGGCAACGATTAATGCACTGTCTTCGTGTTTATTGAGAAGTTCTACAACGCCCTTACTGTCTTCTGGGCTGTGAAATGACTGCACGCTTGTTAATGCCACGGTTTTTCTCCAATCTCTTATCTATGATTGTAAATTAGCGCCTATAGCGCTATGCCTGTGTCACATAAGACTTGGTGCTGCTGCTGTTATGCGCCTGCGTGCGCAGATGAAAGTAGGTTATCGCCGTTATTGTCTAATATCATTTTCGTCAGATTCTACGCAAGAAATGACTTTTTTGCCTCTTTTTGCCAGACGGATTAATAATAAGAACCAAGGTCAGTGAACAATAGTGACCGGCAGCATATTTGTCAATACGGCACCGTATTGAGGGGACTTTATTTTATCGTAATATGGAGTAGACTTGGTCGCTAGAAATCGGACCCAAGAATCTTTGAACCGACCTGACCAATGAGAGAGGCGAATTAAATGAGTGCTACCGCGCCAGTTCCAGAAGACCGAAAGACCGTATCTACTTATTGCTATCAATGTGTTAATGGCCCCGATCTGCTGAAGGTGGAAGTTGTCAACGGCGTGGCCACCAAGATAGAACCCAATTTTGACCTGAAAGGAGAGCATCCGGCGGACGGTAAGGTCTGCGTCAAACCCTTCGGTCTGATACAAAAACTCTATAATCCCCACCGCATCAAAACCCCTTTGAAGCGGACCAACCCAAAAAAGGGTCGGGACGAGGATCCGGGTTGGGAAGAAATTTCCTGGGAAGAGGCTCTGGATATCGTCGGGGATAAGATGAATGCCGCGCGTGCAAAGGGTGTATTGGATGAAAACGGCAATCCACGTTTGGCTTTCACCACGGGTGGCGCTGCTACACCCTTTAAATACATGGGCAGTTTTCCTTCCCTGTTATTTGCCTGGGGCCCCTTTGACCAGAGCCTTGGTGCGGGCGGCACAGTAAAATGCTATCACTCAGAGCATATGTTCGGTGAACTTTGGCATAGGGCCTTTACCGTCCTGCCAGACACACCAAGATGTGAGTACCTGATTTCCTTTGGTAGTAATATTGATGCCTCCGGCGGTGTCACCGGTGTACGCCGACATGCCGATGCCCGTAAACGCGGCATGACGCGCATTCAGTTTGAACCGCATCTATCCGTCACAGGTGCCAGTGCCACCGAATGGGTTCCCATTAAGGTTAAAACCGATTCAGCAGTGATGTATGCCATGCTGCATGTGATGATGCATGAACACACACTGGACGAACTTGACGTACCTTTCCTCAAAGATCGCACTGCCTCACCCTACCTCGTCGGCCCCAATGGTTATTATCTTCGTGACCCGGAGAGCAAAAAACCCCTGTTATGGGACAATAATACAAATACTGCCGTTCCCCATGATACGGAGGGCACCGACCCGGCTCTGCTAGGCAACTACACGGTAGCCAAGGCCATCGAAATAGGCGCCGATGAAGAAAGCTGGACGCATGAAAACATCGGCGCGGATACCGGTCTTGAAAAGGCAAAACAACTGGTTGCGGACAAAACTCCGGAATGGGCGGCAGGAATTTCAGATGTCGCAGGCGATAAGATCCGCCGTATTGCCAACGATTTTCTCTCCCACGCTCACATTGGCGAGTTCGAAGAAATTGACGGGCGCAAGATTCCTTTTCGACCCGTGTGTACCATGCTGGGTAAGTCAGTCAACAACGGCTGGGGTGGCTACGAATGTGTCTGGGCCCATACAATGATGCAGGTGCTCGTGGGTGCACTCGAAGTCTCAGGTGGATTACTCGGTAGTACCACACACCTGGCAGGTGATACAGACTGGGATCGTATGTTGACGGTTGACGTCGGTGAAGACGGGTTTATGAGTCATACCTTTACCCCTACCAGTAAAGAAGGATGGAATGACGCCCCGATTAACCGTCACGCGAATGATACCCTCACGCCCATGTCAGGCACCCATATGGGCCAGCAACTGTTTGGTTCAACCACCATGGCCTGGCTCCGTTTACAGGAACGTGCCGCTGAGAGCTGGCCCAAACCCAATGCCCCGGATGTTTGGCTCGTTTATAAATGTAACCCGGCAATGTCCTTTTCTGAGACGGATAAAATGGGTGAGGCCATGGCAAAGTTCCCGTTCACTGCATGCTTCGGCTATACCCATGATGAAACCAATCATTACGCGGATATCATCATGCCTGAAGCCACCGATTTGGAAAGTGATCAGTTATTACGTCTTGGCGGTGCCCACTATCTCGAGAACCACTGGGAATCAGAAGGCTGGGCGCTTCGCCAGGCGGTGGTCCCACCTCAACACGAGGCAAGGGACTTTAGCTGGATTGCCAATGAACTGGCGCGCCGTACGGGTTTACTCGAAGCCTACAACTCAGTTATTAATGGTGCTGGTTGCGGTATTCCGCTGCAAACTGAGGACTATGATTATTCCCTCGACATAACAAAAGAGCACAATCAAGAAGAAATCTGGGACGCAGTCTGTAAGGCCGCAACGCATGATTTGACGGGTGGTACCGAAGTGCTTGATTTGGAGTGGTTCCGCGAAAATGGCTTCAAAACACGGCCAATGTCACGTCTACGTTGGTACCTTTTCCCACTTATTGAAGACAATAATCTGCGTTTCGAGCTGCCCTATCAGGAACGTTATATGCGTATGGGCAAGGAACTCACCAATCGCTTGCACGAAACTGGCGTGAACTGGTGGGACCGACAACTTAAAGAGTACACCCCATTACCTCATTGGCAAGACCTGGGGAAACTCTGGGACGAACTCATTGAGAAGAATCATCATGTGAAAGCCTCGGATTATCCGATCTGGTTACTCACCGGTCGGAGTATGCAATACGCCTGGGGATCCAATGTCGCTATCCAGATGATGAGAGAAGTTGCCGACAATGTCTTTGGCCACGATGGCGTGATTATGAATACCGGAAAGGCCCATGAACTGGGTATTCAGGATGGCGACGAAATTGAGATATTCTCGCCAGTTGCCTCCACTCGAGGTGTGGCTCGCTTGCGCCAGGGTGTGCGACCCGATGTCTGTATTATGCTGGCGCAATTTGGGCAGTGGAAAACACCTTATGCTAAAGACTTGCACCGCCCCAGCCTGAATAAACTGGTAGCAATGGATCAGGATTACATTGATGCTGGCGGTTCCAGTATCGACGGAACAAAAGTCTATATTAAACCTGTAGGAGCTAATTAAATGACACGTTATGTAATGATTGCAGATTTAAATCGCTGCGTCGGTTGTCAGACCTGCACCGCTGCCTGCAAACATACGAATGCCACCCCTCCCGGGGTGCAGTGGCGTAAGGTACTTGACCTTGAGTGGGGAGACTTTCCAGACGTCGAACGATTATTCGTCCCGGTGGGTTGCCAGCATTGCTCTGATCCACCTTGCATGCATGTCTGTCCCAGCACCGCCACAGCCCAGCGCGATGATGGCATTGTCACCATTGATTATGATCTTTGTATTGGATGCAGTTATTGCACAGTGGCCTGTCCCTATCAGGCACGATACAAAGTGGACAAACCTGAATTTGCCTATGGTAAAACCCCAATGCCGTCAGAAGAAATACGTTTTGATGAAAGAACCATGGGTGTCGCACAAAAATGCACCTTCTGTTCCGACCGTATTGATGCTGGTTTAGAAAAGGGTTTAACACCAGGTATTGATCCAGAGGCAACCCCAGGTTGCGTAAATTCCTGTATTGCTGATGCCCTTAGCTTTGGTGACATTGAAGACGAGCAAAGCAATGTCTCAGAATTGTTGGCCGAGAACACCTGGTTTCAGATGCATGCGGAACTGGGCACCGAGCCGGGCTTCTTCTATCTGTGGGACAAAGAATTACCGGAGGAGTTACAAGGTGAAAAATAGTTGGGGTAACGTTTTACAATCACAATGGGACTGGCGCGCCGCTGGTAACTTTATGTTTGGTGGTACTGGCTGTGGCTTGATATTAATGGCCGCAGCAGCCAGCTACCCACAGTCGCCTTCCCCCTACCTTGCATTACCAGCTCTCGCCTTCATCGGTCTCGGTTTGTTATTGGTCTGGCTTGAGATAGGTAGACCCTGGCGCGCCCTGCACGTTTTCTTTCACCCACAAACTTCCTGGATGACCCGCGAAGGTTCTGTTGGCACAGTTTTGTTTCCGGTTGCACTCGCTGGATTAATATGGGATATCCCCGGCCTCGTGGCTTTAGCTGGCTTTCTTGGCTTAATTTATTTGTATTGTCAGGGTCGAATCCTGGTCGAGGCAAAAGGCATCCCGGCCTGGAGAGAACCTGCCATCCTGCCCTTGATCATTGCGACTGGTTTATGCGAAGGCAGCGGCTTATTATTACTGACCATGTATCTGATGGATATCGCAAATGAGAACGGCTGGGTGCTATTTATCTTCGTTGCCTTCCTGGCTTTTCGCACTTACGCATGGCTAAGTTATCGCGACAAATTAAATGGATCGAAAGTACCACCAAAAACCTTATCCATATTAAATGGCATTCATCCTTTGATTCTTTGGGGATCCAACGTAGCGCCATTGGTTTTACTGTTAGCCGGCATGTTATTTTCCAATCTGACAACCTTGCTTGTCTGCATTGCAGCGACACTGACTGTACTAGGTGGCTGGTATATGAAATTCACTATCGTCGCACGCGCTTCACAAGTACAAGGCTATTCCCTTGGCAAGTTGCAAAAAGGCCGTCCCAATCTCAAACCTCCTGTGAGAAGAAAACCAGACAAGTTCGTTTTCTAAGCGCAAATTTCTCGAAACATTTATTGTTGATAAAAGAGACTCAAGTGATTTTATTTCTATCACTTCAGTCTTTTTTTTCGTCTATAGTTTCTAAATATAAAAACCTGTTTATCAAACGTTAGTACATGCATGAAGACCGTAGAATAAACCATTAGCTGTGTAAGAATCATGTCACTACAGAATCGAGTAGATCCCTGGGGAAATCTAATTGCCGTGAATTCTCGGGGCGCATGGCTCGGCAATCGCGGCATTCTCCACAACCAACATAAAGAAATCGTCACTCCCTGGAAGCATAAGGCATGGATAACTTGTCAACTTGCGTTCAAGGATCGAAGACGTCAGATTTTCAACGCTGGACATTATTCTGAACTGTTTTTTCTCGATGAGGCTACGGCGTTCTCCGCAGGCCATCGCCCCTGCGCAGAATGCCGAAGAGCGCGTTATCTGGAATTCAAAGAGATATGGAGAAAAGTGAATTCCAAAGAAACACTCCCTGTAGCGCAAATAGACAAGCAAATGCATGCGGAGCGCGCGGTGCCGGGCGGTAATAAAGTCACCTATACGATGAAATTTGAGAGCCTGCCCAGTGGCGCTTTCATAGAGCGCTCGGGAGTGGCTTATATTTATTGGCAGGGTAGTCTGAAGAAATGGTCGCCCGAAGGCTACAGCGAAACCAGTTTTTCACCAGCACCAGGTGATGTCATCACTGTACTCACTCCATTTTCGATTGTGCAGATGTACGCAAATAACTTCGAGCCACAGGTCCATGAATCAGCAAACAACTAAAAAGTCCTTCCAGCTAGTCACCGCATAACACGACAAGATCAAACCGCTTAATAAGATAGGATCATTGGAGTAAAAAATAACACCACAATTGACTAAAGCAGAATATATCGGTGATTATCGAATAAAAGTCATATTTGAGGACGGTATGGAAGGTGTCATTAACATGGAGAATGAATTATGGGGTGAGGTTTTCGAGCCTTTAAAAG
>JBLIML010000202.1:0-7120 GCA_047638675.1 Planctomycetota bacterium
AGCACCGCAAAGGGCTCGGTGTATTCCTTGATAACGGTGTAGTGGAAATGGATACCAATCTGGTGGAAAATCGAATCCGCCCTATCGCCCTGGGACGCCGCAATTGGTTGTTTAGTGATACCGAACACGGGGTTAAAGCGTCAGCTAACTTGTATAGTCTGATTAATACCGCCATGCTGAATGGCCACAATCCGTATACTTATCTAGTGCATGTTTTTAAAGAACTGCCCACGATCAACACAGTCGATGGATTCGATGCGTTGTTACCGTGGAATGTGTCGCCTGATACGTTAGTACGTTAAGGTAGTTGTAGCCTCTGTTCAAGTAGGGGTGTTTTGCAGCGCATACATTAGTCGCGCGAGACCATAAGCCGATCAAGGAATATTTCGATCGTTGACCTCTTGAAAATCTGCGGCTAAGTCGGAAGATGAGTAAAAACTATTGAACCAACTTATCGATGCCGATCGCGAGTATCCTGATAGATCAACTTTCAACAATGCAGTAAAATAAGAGTACCCTCCCGCAATTTGCCTGAAACTTACGACAGGTCACCAGCTAATTTTATTTAACTTATAGAGATAACATTGATGAGACTTACTATGGAAATAGAGCAATTTCTAAATTGCACCTATTTAGGAGATGTCATATCGAAATCAATCCTACGAACTCCCACTAAGTATTATGCGAGAGATCATCAGGTGCCGTACGACTCTACATTTTCAAGAATGGACTTAATTAATCGTTGTATTAAGCATTTCGAATTTGACTCATACTTAGAGATCGGCGTTAGCATACCTGAGAAATGTTTTGATTTAATTGATCTTCAGGAAAAAATTGGTGTAGACCCGGATCCTGCTGCTCGTGCAACTCACTGTATGACATCAGACGATTTTTTCGAACAGAATACAAAAAAGTTCGATCTGGTTTTTGTTGACGGTCTACATGAAAGAGAGCAGGTCATCCGCGATATTGAAAATTCACTTGATGCGCTGAAAGAAAATGGACTGATTATCTGTCACGACATGAACCCCGCCGGTGAGAGCAATCAGCTATGGCCAAGACCAAAGGCAGGAGGCGTCTGGAATGGCAACTGTTGGGAGGCTTGGGTGACATTAAGGAAAGTCAGAAATGATGTACAAATGTTTGTGATTAATGCAGATGAAGGTCTTGGTGTTGTTCGTAAAGGGTCCCAGAAGCTGCTAAAGGCTCCAGAGAATCCATGCTACAGGATGTTCAGCAAATATCGGAGGGAGTGGCTAAATCTGACATCAACCAAAGATTTAGAAATGCATCTATTTCGGTAATCTTCCAATTAAATTTTGTAGGTTTAGGACTTCATATCGCTTCGGCGGTTTTCAAAACTTCCATTATCAAATTGGTGTCAATATCAAAATCGCACTTCATCGACCAGTTGGCGGGATTGCCAGAGG
Organism: Planctomycetota bacterium; assembly: GCA_047638675.1. Classification (GTDB taxonomy): domain Bacteria; phylum Pseudomonadota; class Gammaproteobacteria; order Eutrophobiales; family Eutrophobiaceae; genus WLWS01. Next base: position 1,431 of record JBLIML010000202.1, read on the forward strand.
GAAATTTTACAACTTTGTAATCGTGCCCCATCGCATGACTTAATCTGAATAGATTGCTGTTATTGGCCGCTGGAAAGATATCAATAACTTTTGTTCCCGGTTGACAAAATGCCACATTAAATAAACCACTTCCATGTGGACCAACTACCACCTTTGCCCTATCAAAAATCTTTACTTGCTGCTCGAACGAGTGGTCTTCAGGATAAAGAATATCAAATCCGATTCTTTCCAGTTCAGTTATTAACTTACCGTCATTAGCACGCTTTAGCTTGGGATCTCGTCTTGCCACATATATCTTGTCTTCTTGAAAAGAATTAGCCAAATGGAAGTTTTTCTTTAGCCTCTTAAGTGAATTAATTAGAAACTTGGGGAATGCAATTCGACTACCCATGTGAAATACGGGTGTATAAATGCATGCGGCTTCTAATACAGGAAATTCAACAGCCGTAATTATCTGGTCTCGATTAACACCCATGCATTCCAGGGCAGTCAGCATTTGAGGCGCAAGATTTCCGACATAGAATTTTTGATCTCTATCTGAAAGATCAAGCGATTGAAAAAGTGAAAGTCTAGGTATCACCTCCAGCAGGAAGTGCCCATATACTTTGTCATTCGATTGACAGAGGTTTACAACCGTATTTCTGAATAAAGGCAAATTATCGGAAAATAGGTTTTCATTAACTCTAACCCCCCATAACATCGATTCCCAAAGGTGCTTTAATTCAGAATCTCTCCTATGAAACCCGATATGACATGGTCGACATCGAGCATCAAATAGTCTACCGTCTGCTGAGCAAAAACTATTCCTAGTAAGGATAACGCCATATTGATAATTCCATCTCCTATCTCTTTGACCCTTATTCCATATTTGTGGACGACCGTAAATATCTGGTTTTAGACCTGTAGGAAATTTGGCTAGTTTCTTTTCTATCACCCATTCATAGCGACCTTTAGGAAAAAACGGAACTCTGGCATGCTGTCGCTTTTTGTCTTTAGAAATATATAAAGAAAGCCCAGTTAATGTTTTTGTCGAAAATACTTTTTTGATATTTGACTTTAAGTGCCGCCATCTGATCTCTATCCAATATATTATCAGCCAAATAGAATCTTGGGTTTTTTCTCTAATTAATCGCATAATTTTTTTCGGCAAGATCGACTTGATTTCCGATTTGGCTTCGGTTAAAGCATCATCATGAACTATTCCTACAAAACCAGACGGATAATAACTTTCCGGACGTAACGCTTCGATTCAAAATAGATTCCACTAAACAACAGTGCGAGATTGTTTTAAAAAATTGAGGTTTTTTAGTCTGGCGCCCATTCCGTACCACGTTTCATTGATTCAAGTTTACCCAACCGCGATACTCTCTTCTCCAGCACAGTCACAAATGGATAGTAGTGAATAGACTCCATATGGCTTTGGAATTCCGTACAATTGACCGAGTGCCCTCCATTCAACTCTGCTGGCTTATCAAGGCCCTTCATGGCGTTAAGTTGATTTGAAAGCATATGGACGTAAGCTGAAAATTTATTGCTTTCGCCATGAATATCTTCACATAGATAAACCCCACCTGGTCTTATATACGGAAGCAGTTCTTCAAGAGATACAACTTGTTGCTGAAAATGATGACCGCCATCGTCGATGACGATATCAAGCGGGGGAAGCTCTTTGAGAACGGATCTCCAAAAGTTTCGATCAGCCTGATCACCGATCAGAATCTGTGTATATTCATTCTCATAAGCTTTGCATTTTTCTTCGATATCTACACCGAAAACTTTGCAGTCTGGGCCAAAGTAGTCTCGCCACATTCTCAACGACCCACCGCTATACACTCCAATCTCAAGCACATTTAATTGTTTACCACGAAACCTAGAAAAGTGTCTCTCAAAGACAGGAAAATAATGTAGCCATTTCCAGACCCCAGGTCCTTCATCAATGCTGCAAAAATAGGTCTTCAACGAACCGGGTGACTGGTCATATATATTTTCAAGGTTAGCTCCTTTTTCCAAGTACTGATCAGCGAACTCGACTGCTCTTTGCATAATGGCTTCATCTTCATTAGTCACTTCTAAACCGAGTGCTCTATTTATCACCGTATTTGGCTTGGAAAAGAGAAGACACATAAAATTCAGCAGCTTTTTTAACTTTCTAATCATAAAATTTCCTCTAAGCAAGGCCTGATCAATTAGTGAATTCACTGATTTTCTCAAGCTGAATCTTCATTTTAACGTTTTGTTACAAGAAAATCGGGTAATCGACTGCGATTTACCTGATATTTGGACTCGATCCGAGAGTTGTAACAGCGATCCGGTTATTCTTGACGCAACTCTCCTACGGAAATCCAGGCAATCTATTTTTCGATAACACCAGATTGATCAATGCGGATTGCATGAACACCCAGTTCGCATTCTTATCCAAACCCCGATACCTGACTTTGCGAAACCCAAACTGACACTTCATCACATGAAACGTATGCTCAACTTTTGCCCGGACTTTGGACTTGGTCTGATTCTTCAAACGCTCCTGGTCTATCAGCTTTCGATTTCGTGCCCCCTTCTTCTGGGCATAGTCCTTCGCATTCGGTGCGTGGATTGATAATGCCTCCTTCTGACCGCTATAGGCCGAGTCTCCCCGTACCCTCGTCTCCCCCCGCGCAGCAAATCTTCCAGCACTTGAGAATCATGGGTATTGGCTGGCGTCACCGCTACCGAGTAAATCAGCTTGCTTTGGCTGTCGACCCCAATATGCGTCTTCATGCCAAAATACCACTGGTTTCCTTTCCGGGTCTGATGCATGTCAGGGTCCTGCTGCTTCTCCTTGTTCTTGGTCAATGTTGGCGCTTCGATCAACGTCGCATCCACAATAGTCCCTTTCGATACAAATAGCCCGTTCTCCGACAAATACTTATTGACCAGGTGAAACAGTCGCTCACCCAGATCATTCGATTCCAATATATGACGAAACTTGCAAATCGTCGTCTCATCCGGCGCCGGCTCCCGGCCCAGATCAATACGGGCAAACTCCCGCAACGCCGGGATATCGTACAGAGCTTCTTCCATGCCTGGATCAGACAGATTGAACCAATACTGCATAAAGTGAATCCGCAGCATTCGCTCAATGCCGATCGGCCGACGTCCACTTCCTTTGGGGTCGAGATAATGAGGTTTAATTACCTCGCTCAGTTCTTTCCAGGGGATGACTTCATCCATCTGCGCGAGAAATTTTTCCTTTCTCGTCGGCTTCTTGTACTTGGCGAACGTGCTTTCGGCTAAGGTGGTATGGCATATACTACAATTCATCGATCAAACAATAGTCTGATTATCTCAGATTTCCAGTTTTAATCAGAGTCTCCTTGTCTTTTTCTGGGCAAATTTTATGCAAATAATGATGAGCAGTTGCAAAAAATGCTAATTCACCGAAGAACAATATTTTTGTTAGCCATTTCAATCGCTTTATGTGTCCTTAAATTAGGGCTAATTGGTATCGCGTCATTTAATTTTGCCGATGACGGCTATACTTGGTACGGGGCGCAACGTACAGCATTAGGTGAATTCCCTCTGCTGGATTTCAGCTCTTACGATCCGGGGAGATATTACTGGATCGCTGCTGTTATGAGCGTACTGCAGAGTTCTGATTTCACTGCTTTCCAAATTGCGAACGCCTTTTACATGGCTGTTGGAGTTTTTTTTGGTTTATTAGTGATCACAAATAATGGTCACACAAAAATCACTTCGTTGACTATCATAATCTGTGCGCTAACCATCATTCTGTGGATGTTTTATCCAGTAGATGTATACAATTATAGTACAATACTTCTAATTACTTGGGGGTTAGTGGAATATTCCAAATGCAACAAAGGAAGGAATGCTTTTGTATTGGGCGTTATAGTCGGGTTAGCAGCATTTGTAGGCAGAAATCATGGTCTATATGGATTTATTGCAAGCACTTTATTAATTATCTATTTAGGCTTTAATGGTTTCAAAGACAAGTCAATCTACACACGGATGTTTCAATTTTTCATTGGTTTGTTTTTAGGGTACTCACCAATGATTGTACTAAGCATAAACAAGCCTGAATTTTTTATGTCTGTTATCGATTCAATCAGATTGCTATTCGAATTGGGTCAAACGAACCTTCCATTACCGCTACCATTACCCTGGGACGCTTCACTACCTTGGACCACTTCTTTAGGTGAACTGTTTTACTTTTACATTTTGAATACCCCAATTGCTCTAAGGGAGTTTTCGAAAATTGGTCGAGCGCTTACTTTTTGGGGCACCATTTTCATTAGTATCTGGTTATTATTAGTTTCTTTGAAAAACAAAATCTCTGGAAAAGAGTCTGATTCCATATTATTTGCAATCGGTCTAATTGGAATAGTGGCAGCACATTACCCATTCTCACGTGCGGGACTCACAAAAATTAGCTATGCATTTCTTCCGCTCTTGATACTTACTCTGCACTATGCGGTGCGTTCAGAAAAGTTTAAAAATGTTATGCTGTCAACGATATTGCTGTTTACACTGGCAAACGTATCTCATGCCTACTCTGAGTACTTGGTCTGTAGGTTTACGCAGAAATGTGAAGTCAGAAATGGGGTAACGGTACCCAAAGGCATGTTTGATCACCTGAGCAACGTAGATAAAATCGTCCAAAAATACGCGTCGAGCGAAACTGATAGTTTTGCTGTTCTTCCTTATGGCTCCTACGTTTATGCCGATCTGCAAAGGAAGTCGCCAGTATATTATCTATATCCAGCAATTCCAATCAGCAAAACACGACAAATGGATGAAATAAAAAAAATCTCAGAGTTAAAGCCCAAGTTTATCTTGTTCACTGGAGGCCGAGAAGGTTATCAAACAAACTTTCCAGATGTGGTTAAGTACATAGAGACTAAATATCAGCTAGAGATACAGGAGCAACATGTAGGCTATGAGCTTTATGTTTATTAAAATATTGTACAGATATATCGCCTAAATGAATTGCCGATATAAAGATGAAAGGACAAATTGCTTGGATCCTCCATCACCTACCGAATCGCGGTCGGGCCACAGGCCGGACGCAAGGTGTTCACACTACAAACCCTGCCGGCGTGTGATCCGGACGACCCAGGCGGAGATGCCGTTGGCAAAGTCGCGGGTTTACTCCGGGCATCCTGCCCTACGCCCTGTGGGCCAGCCTTCGGCTGTTCAAAATCGTTCCTGACGATTTTGTCAGTCTGCATGCAGGCGTGGCGACCAAGGCTCATCAGCGCAACCAACTGGAACGATTGTGCCGATACATTACCCGGCCCGCCGTGTCGGAAAAACGGTTGTCGCTCACCCCTGGTGGCAACATACGTTACCAACTCAAGACACCGTACCGAAACGGCACCACCCACGTCATCTTCGAACCCCTGGACTTCATGGCCAAACTCGCGGCACTGGTACCCAGACCCCGCGTCAACCTGACGCGCTATCACGGTGTGTTTGCACCCAACAGCAAGCACCGTTCGCTCGTGACACCGGCAAAGCGAGGCAAAGGCAAAAGACTTAAGAAAAGTGACCAGCCGAATGATTCGTCAATAGCCGCTGAACACCGCGAAACCATGTCTTGGGCACAGCGCATCAAGCGGGTGTTTAACATTGACATCGAGACCTGCAGTACTTGCGGTGGCTCCATGAAAGTCATCGCCAGCATCGAAGATCCT
>JBLIML010000203.1:0-7037 GCA_047638675.1 Planctomycetota bacterium
GGCCTGTTTTGTATCAGGATTCAGAAATCTTTTGGTAGAAAGTTACGCTTACATTCTACTTAGTTATGATGAGCAGCACATATCTTACGAAGTCACCAAAGATATTGGTAATAATGGTTATCGACTGGTCAGACAGACGATTAGCCGTGAAGGTGCAAAACCCTTGCCCATCGAATACGCGATGGAACAAAGCGGCGACGAGTGGAAAGCTGTCGATCTTATTGTTGATGGGGTCAGCCTGGTGAGAGCGCATCGAAGTATGTTTCAAAGTCGTATTCATACACAGGGTCGTGCATACTTCATCGGTAGTTTCCCTGAATGTAATGAATAGTTGCCGGGAATAAGGATCTTCCGGACAACAGCATTCCCCGTTCTCTATAAGATGAGACGTTAAAATGCGCTTGCTCGCTTTCTATAACCACCTTGTATATGACCGCTCTCGCCTGGTCCTGTTCTTTATTGTTTTGTTGACCATCTTCGCGGCTTTTCAATCGTTGAAGTTTGAGTTGGATGCATCGAGTGAGTCACTGGTGTTGGAGAATGACATTAGTCTGAACTATTACCGGCAGACCAGGGAAGATTACGGTACCGATGAATATTTGTTAATTACTTACGCTCCCTACACTGATCTTTTATCAGACGAATCCCTTGCAGGCCTGCGATCCTTGCGTGACCAACTCCTTGAGCTTGAAAATATTGAAAAGGTTAATTCCATTCTTGATGCGCCAATTATTTACAATTCAAAATTAAAATTATCCGAACTCACAAACAAGCTCAAAACGCTTAGCGAGGAAGATCTGGACAAAGACCTGGCCAGACTTGAATTCAGCACAAATCCTTTTTACCGTGAGCTGCTAGTCAGCGTTGATGGCAATACCACCGCTCTGCAAGCCATTTTCAAATTTGATGATGTGCAATTTCAATTGCTGAATGAACGCAAACAACTTACTGATCTTGCCACTCAACGACAACTCAGCCAATCTGAATCAACAGAGCTTGAACGTGTTAGAGCTGAAATAAAAACCCACAACAGCCAGTCACTTGCCAGCCAGGCAAGAGATATCGAAACTGTTCGGCGGATAATGGATGGCGAGCGCCATCGCGCAAAAATGTACCTGGGTGGTATTCCCATGATCACGGCAGATATGATCGAGTTCATTCGACATGATTTAGTTGTCTTTGGCGTCGGTGTACTCGCCTTTCTGGTTCTGCTTCTGGCCTTGTTTTTTCGGCAAGCCAGATGGGTATTGCTGCCATTATTTTGCTGCGCGATCACAGCCATTATCATGCTTGGTTTTCTCGGCCTGGCAGGCTGGCGCATTACCGTTATCTCCTCGAACTTCATGTCTATCTTATTGATCATTACCTTGTCTTTAAGTGTCCATCTGATTGTCAGGTTTCGCGATCTGCAAATTGAAAACCCGCAACAAGCGCATAAACAAATCATCCGCGAGACCATGGCCTCTATGGCCAAACCCTGTTTTTTCACCATCGCCACAACCATCGTCGCCTTTGCTTCCCTGGTTGTCAGTAACATCAGGCCAGTCATTGATTTTGGCTGGGTGATGATCATTGGTCTCATCGTCGCCTTTATCATTAGTTTTATGCTATTTCCAGCGGCGCTGACTTTAATGAAAGCAGCTAATGTCCCGTCTAAACGCGACTTCACTCGTAATATCACACTCTGGGTGGCGCAACTCGTTTGCCGCGCTCCCAAAACTATAATTGCTCTCTGCGTGTTGATATCCCTTGTGGTCGGCATCGGCATGAGCCGTTTAAAAGTAGAAAACCGCTTTATTGATAATTTCAAATCCTCTACCGAAATTTATCAGGGCATGACTGTGATTGACCAAGAGTTGGGTGGAACGACTCCTCTAGAAATAATTATCGATCCCGACAGTCAGTTTAAGCAATCACCTGAACCTGCCCTTGAAGAAGAAGGCGAACTTGATGATCTATTTATGGATGATGAAGAGGGTCATATCCAAGCCAGTTACTGGTTAAACCCGACTCAGATGGAAATCATTCAGCATATTCAGGATTATCTGGATGCGAATCCTGTCGTGGGTAAAGTTCTGTCCATTGGCACCGTTGTGCGCATAGCTGAACGCTTGAATGGTGCTGAACTTGACGCTTTTGAACTGGCGCTTGTGCATAAACGTATACCAAATGATATTGCTGATGATTTGATTAAGCCTTATTTATCGGAGGATACCAATCAGATCCGTTTCAGCGCGCGCGTGATAGAGTCGGATCATTCCCTAAACCGTAAACAATTGTTGCAGGACATTAGAGACTTTCTTGTCAACGAGATGCACCTCGAAGAGACACAAGTGCATATCACCGGTATGCTGGTTCTCTATAACAATATGTTACAGAGCCTGTTCCGCTCACAGATCCTGACCCTGGTTGCTGTACTGCTGGCGATATTTCTGACTTTCATTGTTTTATTCCGCAACATCACACTGGCTGTACTGGGAATCATCCCGAATATATTCTCAGCGGTGATGATACTGGGGATAATGGGATGGTTACGCATCCCCCTGGATATGATGACCATCACTATCGCCTCCATCACCATCGGCATCGCAGTCGACGACACCATTCATTACATCCATCGCCTGAAGCATGAATACGCATTAAATAAAGATTACGAAACCCTCGTCAGTCGCTGCCACGGCAGCATCGGCAAAGCCATGTATTACACATCGGTTGCCATCATTTTCGGCTTTGCTATTCTTGCTCTTTCCAACTTCATCCCAACAATCAACTTCGGTCTGATGACAGGCATAGCAATGTTCGTCGCACTGGCAGGCGACTTGCTTCTCCTTCCTGCGATGGTCCTATTAGTTAGACCGGTAATAAAAACCTGAGACGGAACCCTTCTTAGGGCGTTTGGTTGGTTGGTGTGATTAACACAACAGCAATCAAAGCTGATATAGATCAAGATGACCAATCAAACATAATTCGATAATGAATTAACCGGATAAATTTAACTAGTTCATTGTTTGAAGAAATTCTCAAGCAGGAACATCGCGATCAAGGTGAGTTGGCAAATATGCCACGTTGGGAATACAACCCGCTGGTTAGCAAATACGTACAGAATATTTATCGTTATTTGAAAGCACGTTCAGATGGTGTCATCGGACCGGATAAGCCAGAATTACTTGATGAATGATGAAAAGTATTGTTTATTGAATCAGGGAGAAATATCGTAATGCAGAAAATTAGAAAGCTAATGATAGTTGGAATGTTGATGGCCATTTCTTCATGTGCTATTACCCAAAGAATAGTTGAAACTGATATGAATTGTCCTGATGCCCCGAAGTGCGTTTCCAGTGAAGTACAGGATCAGCGTCATTTTATCGAACCATTTAGCTTTCACGATCAGCCTGAAGAAGCGATGCGGCGGCTCAAACAGGCATTGTTAACCGAAAAACGCGTGACGATTATGAAAGAGACGCCGGCTTACTTGCATGCCGAGGTGCGTAGCCTGGTGTTCAGATTTGTAGATGATGTTGAGTTTAGTCTTTTACCGGAGCAGAAGAAGATCCAGATACGATCATCGGCCCGAGTTGGTTACACGGATTTTGGCGTCAACCGTCGGCGCATAGAAAGAATCCGTCAGTTATTCAATGAAAATCAATAAGGTTAACTTCTATTGATAACAATTTGCTGATGAGGGGTCTGGCGAGTTGAAATAAAATGAATTAATAATATGATCATTAGCGATGAAAGCATTCCGGAGGGCAAAAAAATACCACCTCACAACTGGGGGGTGATACAAAGGTGAGGACACTCAAGGTTGTGTGAGGCGGTATCGATCTCGCTTTAAATATCGAAAGTATGGGTTTCGTCTTCTCCCCTTAAAATTCACAGGTTGTCGAACAAAGATACATATGATTTGATGACCATCATGTTCATATCCATCACGGATACAAGTATGTCAAACTCGAGTCTGCTAATATTGATATAGATCAATAAAAACAAATATTGATAATATTCCTGATCGTATGGACGACAATATCCCCTTCGCAATTGCCTTTTTACTGGGTCTTGGCAGCAGTTTTCACTGCATCGGAATGTGCGGTGGTATTATTAGCGCGTTGAGTTTGGGCCTTCCAGCACAGACAAGAAATCAACCCTTGCAACTCCTTACATTGGTCTGTGCTTATAATGTTGGCAGGATCGGTAGTTATTCCCTGGCCGGCGGTTTGATTGGCTATTTTGCCTATCTGTCGCCGCTTTCATCTTCAGGCAGTTTCATTTATCTAATAATACAATGCCTGGCTTCTGCTTTTCTGGTGGGACTGGGATTGCATATTGCTGGTTGGTTTCCACAGATGAAAAAAATTGAAGCGGCTGGTTTGATTCTATGGAAGTATTTGCAACCCTTTGGGAAACGTTTTGTACCCGCGAATAATATTCCCAAAGCTGTTATGGCTGGCGCTGTCTGGGGCTGGTTACCCTGCGGACTGGTTTATTCAGTGTTACTCTGGACCCTTTCAAGTATGGATCCTCTTAAAGGTGCCTTATATATGTTTATGTTTGGATTGGGCACCCTGCCTTCAATGATATCAGCAGGTCTTGCCAGTAATGCGATCATGCTTATGTCTGCGCAAGCAAAATTAAGAACAGCCGCTGGTATTTTTATCATCGTACTTGGACTGGCATCGCCTTTTTTAAACATAAGTAGTTTGACACACTCGGGTGGAAGCTCTCCTTCTACAGGGGCTTCTCATCACTAATCGTATCTTTATCATCGTCCATGAGTATTTTATAGGCATCCCCCTCCAGATCATCAAATTGTCCCGAACGTATGGCCCAAAACAGAAAAAAAATGATCGTAACTACCAGTACTAATGATATGGGGATAAGTATATAAATGATTTCCATCTTCTAGTTCATCATCCGATTTAAGCGACCGGAGTTGATCACAACTAACAGAGAACTGAGCGACATGCCGATAGCTGCCATCCACGGCGTAACAACACCTGTTACCGCCAGTGGCAATGCAATAACATTGTAGAGAATAGCCCAGCTTATATTTTGACGGATGATGACTTTGGTATTCGCGGCCATATTGATCACATCGACAACTTTATCCAATCTGCTGTTTAGTAATATAAGATCAGCACAAGTGCTCGCCAGGGCAGCGCCATCCCCCATGGCGATAGATACATTTGCGCATGCCAAAACCGGCGCATCATTTGCACCATCCCCTATCATGGCGACACTCTCGCCCTTATTTTGCATTTTAGTGATGTGGTCCATCTTCTGATCAGGGGATTGGCCATAACATACCTCATTCAAACCAAGATCCCTGGCAAGAGTTTCAGTTGCTTCGCGCTTGTCACCGCTTAATAGCGATATTGATTTATGTTGATGCTGAATATACTTAATCAATTCTCTGGCGCCAGTTCTTGTAGAATCCGTTAATAGAAAGATACAGTGAATTTTATTCCTGTCTGAAAATACGATCTGAGAAGCACAAGTTTCTTCAGCGGCCGCTATATCAACAGGCATGATTTTCAAGCCTGTTTTCTCGGTAACAAATTTATCTGTTCCAAGAAAATAATCTATGCCGTCGACTCTTCCAGTGATGCCCTCTCCAGGATAGTTGCAAATACATTCGGCATGCTTTCTATCCCTGACAGGGGTGTTTTTGACAAAGGCTTTAGCCAGAGGATGTGATGAGTTTTCCTCGATTGCTGCGGCTACAGCAAGGCATTGAGCCTGGGGCATGGATGACAGACAGGTCGTTTTTGTAATCGTCATCCTGTCCGAAGTAAGCGTTCCAGTCTTATCAAAAACATAAGTCGTCACTTTACTCAAGGCCTCAATTGCATTCGTATTGACCAGTACGACACCATGCTTCAATAGTGCAGTAGAGGCTGTTGCAAGCGCGACTGGCGTTGCAAGAGAAAGTGCACATGGGCAGCTTACTACCAGAACGGAAATGGTAACTGGTATCCACATGGAAACGTCATGAAGTAGCCAGTACCAGGCAGTTAAAACTGCTATTACTAAAATCGAAAAAACAAACCAGGCACTTATTCGATTGCTCAGCGCAAGTAACTCCGGCTTCACCCTCTGCCCCTGTTCCATCAAACGGTAAATGTGTGAGCACATCGTATCTTTGCCAAGTCTGGAAACGCCCATTTCTACCGGCTGATCAATATTGCTGCTACCGCCGACGAGAAAATCGCCGCAAGATTTCAGCACGGGCTGACTTTCTCCACTCAATAAGGATTCGTCTACAGTGGTCTTACCCTCAAGTAAAAAACCATCGGCCGGAATAACATCTCCTGGTCGAATCAGCAGAACATCTTTAAGCGCTAAAGAAGCGATCGCAACAGTCTCCTGATTGCAAGTGTCCCCATGCTTTACAAGCCTGGTAGCTATAGTCGGAAGAAGTTGACCAATGTTATTTATATACAATGCAGATCGCCGACGTGCACGAAATTCGAAATAACGAGCGCATAATAATAAAAAGATAAACATCACTATTGAATCATAATAAACCTGACCGACACCAGTTGTCGTCGCCCAGATACTACTTGAGAAAGCAATTATTATTCCGAAAGATACTGGTACATCCATTCCGGTACGCTTGAGTCGTAAATCTCGCCAGGCACGACTAAAAAATGTTTGCGCTGAATAAAATATTACTGGCGTCGTCAACAACAGTGATACCCATGTGAAAAAAGTTCTGAATCTTGCTTCAATACCATACTCGTCGCCAACATACAGGGCTATGGATAACATCATGACCTGCATTCCTAATACACCTGCCAGTCCCAGACGACGCCACTGGTATTTCTGTTCGTCATCCAGTTGTTTGAGCCCCTGACTAATATCAGATGGCCTGGCCTTGTATCCTAATCTGGCGATGGATTGCAGTATATCGCTGAGATGAATCATCGCGTCATCCCATTCCACCTGTGCACGTTGCGTGGAATAACTCACACTAATACTTTTCACGCCCTGCATTTGTGATAAGCGGGATTCAATTAACCAGACACAGGCAGGACAGC
>JBLIML010000204.1:0-6983 GCA_047638675.1 Planctomycetota bacterium
TCTCAAGAAATTTGCGTATCGACGGTGACGCCGGCGACGCTTTAGGATTTGGTCTCGGTTGGCAACAAACCAGCGACATCACTATTGATGGTGAACTCTATCAGCAATATACCCAGGATTCCTTGTTATTGCAGGTGAACGCAAAATTGCTTACCAATGTTAATTTCATTCGTGGAACACCTGAGAATGATATTCTTTCGGGTACTTTTGGAGAAGACACAATAATCGGCGACGCTGGCAACGACATTTTGAATGGCGCTGCGGAAAATGATAATTTAAGGGGTGGCAGTGGCAATGACGACCTGGCAGGAAACGACGGTGATGATGTTCTAAAAGGTGGTAGTGGTAATGACACCCTGTCAGGAAGTGAAGGTGATGATACTCTAAAAGGAAATAAAGATAATGATTATCTCATTGGCGGCGAAGGCGATGACAATCTAAATGGCGGTAGTGGTAATGATGTACTTCTTGGTGGTGCTGGTAACGATATTCTAAAAGGAGGAGCAGGTGATGATGTGTTTATCTATGATTCCCTCGATCAGAAAATCGAAGGTGATACTGGCATAGATACTCTTCGGTTGATTGCTAGTGGTGAAAATCTGGACCTAACCCAGATTAGAGATAACGTAATAATAGAATTCGAGATTATAGACCTTACTGGCACAGGCGACAATTCGCTTAAACTAGACCTATGGGAAGTTGCAGCCTTGGCCGGTTCTGTCAATACTGCGCTACGTGTGGATGGAAATTTGGGTGATTCAATAAACATAGGCAGTGGCTGGATACAGAGTTCTGATATCACAATTGGTGAACAGTTATACATAACTTTTGAACAACATTTGGAGGGCACTGATACAACTGCAAAACTTATGGTGGATGCGGATATTATTATAGCGTAACGAAACAAAATCATTTCAGTACAGTGATCAATTTGATAAAATTTTTGTATTAGATTCGGATATAATTTTCGTTCATAGAAGGAGTTTTCTGTCCGTCCTGTGGCGCACTCAAGACGGAATTGACTACAACAAATGCCAGAAAACAACGACTGGCCGCAACAACATAATATTATTATTGTTTGTTATTGTGATTTGTTGCTATCAATTGGATAATTATCCGAATTTTAATCTCAAGGTCGTAGGTTCGACCCCTACACGGCCCACCAATTAAATTATCTGGGTGTCACACGCTTTGATGAGATCCAGATTAATGATCAAAAGTTACAATCAAACTCGTTAACCACCTTCATTAATAATTCCGATTTAGAATTAGTGTCGGTTTTTCTGTAGATATGTTTCAGATGCGTTCTTAATGTGTTTACGGTGATATCACTTTCGCTTGATGTTGCGACGAGGTCTGGATTTTTGATAAGTTTTACTAAAAGATTACTTTCGCTTTTGGTGAGAGTGTATGTTTTTATTAACTCGGTGGCGCTCAGTTTTTTCTTCTTGTTTTGTAGTTCTATTTGTCTCCTACTGTCATTTACAGCTTGATTAATAGTTGTCCTTAAATCGACTTCTCGTAAAGGTTTATTGATAAAGCCTGAGTGGTCAGTTAAACGAGCGCGTCTTAGTATGTCTTCGTCGTTGTATGAGGTTATGTAGACAACGGGTACGTGTAATTTGTTAATGATGGTTTTTGCTGCGGTTATGCCGTCGATTTCTCCGTCGATCTTAATGTCCATTAACACCAGGTCGGGATCGTTGATTTCTGTTGAACGGATCGCATTATTGCCGGTACTGACGATATCCACGACCTGATAATCAAACTTTTGGACGTACATTTTGATTATTGATGCCGTAGTTCGGTCATCTTCTACGACTAGTAATCTTCCGTTTGGCATGGCTATTCTCTTTGTATATCGTTGAAATACAAGAAATTATTATCGAAAGTCCAAAATGGATGTCCATTTGCAATGACAGGGTTACGCTTGTGCTGTCATTGTGCAGATTGGATACTCTACCCCCTTTGGGGATATTACTCGTGACTATTGGCATTGTCTCTATTTTTGGCACGGATGGGTGATTTTTTGCGGGGAATTAAATGTTGTTTGGGTTGGCAGTCCTGTATTGAGGGGTTTACTGGTTTACTCATCATTGCGTAGCATGCGAAAAAACTCCCGCACATCTTCAACCAGTAACTCCGGTTGTTCTGATGGTGCAAAGTGGCCGCCTCGGGGCATAGTGTGAAGTTGTTTCAGGTTGTAGTAGCTGTTTAGAAAACGACGGGGCATGAGGCATAGCTCCTGGGGGAACATAGCAACGGCGGTGGGGGCTTCAACCACGGGCATGCGATCATGTTCGGGCTTCCAGAGGTGGTTTGCGGATTCCCAGTAAAAACGAGCAGAGCTGACATAGGAATTGGTGACCCAGTAAATCATCGCTGTGGTAATCAAATCATCTTTCGAGAAGGCTTTTTCCACGTCGCCACCGCAATCGCTCCAGTTACGTCGTCGCTCGAGGATCCAGGAGAGTAAACCTACCGGTGAATCGTGTAGGGCAGAGGCGATGGTCTCTGGATCGGTGCATTGCACGGAGACATGGCTCGTGGCTTGTTTCATCTTGCCCTGGGTGTGATGAAATAAATGTTTTTCATCCTCTTCGTATTCATCTTCAGTGGGCAGGCCGTTGACAAAAAAGTCCATGGGAAACGAGAGACTGAGATGCACACCGATCAGTTGGTCGGGGTACTTGTGTCCTAGCTGGGCGCTGATGAGTGAGCCCCAGTCACCGCCCTGTGCGCCATAGCGTTCGTAACCGAGCTCATCCTGCATCAGTTTTGACCAGAGATCGGATGTGCGCCAGAAATTAATGCCTGTTTTTGTGAGTGGTGTAGAGAAACCAAAACCGGGTAGGGACGGCACTATGACATCAAAGGCATCGGCCGGGTCGCCGCCGTATGAAGCGGGATCAGAAAGTGGCCCGATGACATCTTTGAAATCCCAGAATGTCCATGGCCAGCCATGCGAGAGGATCAGAGGGATCGGCTTTGGTCCTTTCCCGGCTTCGTGAATAAAGTGGATGGGAATGCCATCAATTTCAGTACGGTAGTTGGCGTGAGCATTTATTTTCTTTTCAACAGCCCGCCAGTCATAGTCTGCTATCCAGTATGCGACCAGTTCTTTCAAATAGGCAATGTTAGTACCGTAACGCCAGTCATCGTTGTCGAGATCATCTGGGTAACGTGTTTTGCGCAAACGTTCGTATAGATCCTCAAGGACATCTTCCTCGATATTGATTTTAAATTGAGTTTTGCTCATGTTATTTTTTAGATTGTTCATTAGTAATAGATTTCATTATACCCACTAATCTGCGAGTCCCTTGTTCAGGTATTCCAGATGGCCATAATATTTGCTCGCTTCATCCTGATAAGGGTTGGGTGTTTGATTAGTAGACTGGCCTTTGGTGTTTTCTGAGTAACGTCCCATGCCGGATAAGATGCAATACCAGGAATAGGGGGCGTAGGAGGAACGATGAACGTGTTCCTTTAATACGGAAATAAAATCACTTGCGCTATTGTCCCAGCCTGCAATCACCGCGCGCATGGCATCGGACATATTCTCGTTGGCGCGGCAATCGCGCCAGTATGGCGTATCTTCCCGGGTGTTTAATTTGTAGTGCATCTGAATGTAGTCAATTGTGGAGTCAAAGGCCTCATTGATGATCTCGTTAAAATGATCGCGATAGGTCGTTTGATATTCGCCTCTGGAAAAATGGGTAATAAATCGGTTGATACTAAATTGAGTGAGACCGAGGGCGGTTGCCTCCAGCGGTTCAATGAAGCCCTGGGAAAGACCAATGGCGACACAATTATTTTTCCAGTGTTCTTCAACACGTCCGACCTGTAATTTAATATGCAAAGGAGACAGACCGTTTGCGACTTCACCAATAAGATCTCTTAGTTCGGTTTCGGCGTCTTCTTTCGAGCTGTAGTCGGCGCTATAGACATAACCCCAGCTTATTTTATTACCGATGGGGATCCGCCATGCCCAACCACACTTCAGGGCACGCGATTCAGTGAAGGGGGGAATATCAGCGTCAGCCGGAACGGCTGTTCTGATAACCACAGCGCTATCGTTAAATAGTCTAGGTTTATTGGAAACATAGTCTGCATTGAGCGTTTTACCGATTAATAACTTTCTAAAGCCGGTGCAATCTACAAAAAGATCTGCGGATAAATTTCCATTATTGGTAGTGACAAGATGACTTATATCACCATTGTCTTTCTGGATGACCTCGGTGACATCGTCGACGATATAATCAATGTCCTGATTTACGCAGCGTTTTTTCAGAAAGTCTGCCAAAAGAGCAGTATCAAAGTGAAAAGCGTAGTCAATCTTATTTGAATCGCAGGGTGGGGGACCGACAGGTGCTTTGCATTGTACCGCCATGGCCGCATTAAAAAAGAAGTCGCCGGGGTCGGTGTTGGCCGATTCTCCTCTGCGGCGAAGATTGCAGTTATCAAAGAATTGTTTATCGTGTTGACTATAACCTGGCGCGGCAAACGGATGAAAATAAGTGTTGAACTCGTCGCTATTTGTCCAGCCAGGAAAATTAATGCCAAGCTTGTAGGTTGCCTTGCAGGCTGACATGAATTCTTGTTCCTGGATCCCCTGGAAATTCAGGAATTTTTTAAATAACGGCGTAGTTCCTTCACCGACACCAATAGTTGAAATATGACTGGATTCGATCAAGGTGATTTTGCTGCCCTGAGTGCCGAGGGATTTCAGAAAAGTACTTGCGGTCATCCACCCGGCGCTGCCGCCGCCGACGATGATAATATTTTTTGGGGGTGTGGGATGGTCGGGCATTAAGGATTTCGTTATTTATGTGTGTTCAGTTGTGAGGCAAGTATGTCTTTGATGATGTTACAAATTATAAATTCATTCAAGCGGGGAAGCTTGATATATTCCATCATCCTTTGCATTGTCTCCATTCCGTCGGCTTGCAAGCATATACACACAGGGTTTACGTTCTATATCTAGTCGCATCCTTGTGGATTTCCGTCCTTTGATTCATATACGGCACTTCCGTGTGCCATTACTCCGCCAAAAGCATGCGATGTGTGGACTCCTCCCCCTTGCGGGAGTACGTTCTAGTTTCCACACACGAAAATAACGGAGTCCACACATGAATCAGAATAACGTAATCGCAATCGATTTAGCAAAAAATGTTTTTGACGCCTGTGTTGTTGATAAGGCCGGTAAAGTGCTTTCGGAGAAAACCATTCAACGACGCCATTTGGCAAAATATTTATCTAAACAAGCGCCTGCCCTGGTCGCCATGGAAGCGTGTGCAGGTGCCCACTATTGGAGTCGGGTTGCCCAGGCGCAGGGTCATCAGGTTATTTTATTACCCGCCAAATTCGTCACCGCTTTCCGCCAGGGTCACAAGACCGATGCCAACGATGCGCTTGCCATTGCCATCGCTTGTCGACAGCCTAAGGTCAAAGGTGTCGCGGTAAAGACCATTGAGCAACAGGATTTACAATCGTGCCGACGGGTATACGAGCACCTATCCCAGCAACGTACGGCGGTCAGTAATATGTTGCGCGGGCTGCTGGCGGAATTTGGGATCGTCTTTGGCAAAGGCTTTTCTCAGCTCAAACGCCAAGTGCCCTGTATTCTCGAAGAGGCTGAAAATGACCTGCCCTTTCGCTTTCGTGAAACCTTGCATCTGGCCTGGCAGCATTGGCAAGGCCTTGAAGAAGAACTCAAGGCCTGTGAGAAGATGCTGCAAAACCGAGTTAATCAACACACACATTGTCGTGAATTAATGCAGCTTGAAGGTGTGGGGCCAATGAATGCGCTGGGGCTGTATGTGACTTTAGGAGATGGTAGTAGTTTCAAAAATGGACGTTGTGCGGCGGCTTGTATTGGCGTCACACCGAAGCAGAGCAGCAGTGGTGGCGTCGTGCATATGAAAGGGATCGGTAAGAAAACGGGTTGTAAAGCTTTGCGCTCATCGTTAATCCAGGGCGCACAAGCGGTCATCACGGCACTTGATAAACGCCCGCCTCGCTCAGAGAAAGAGCGTTGGTTAAAGTCCGTGATAGAACGTCGGGGTCGAGGTCGGGCGGCGGTGGCGTTGGCCAACAAGACCGTGCGCACCGCCTGGGCTATGTTGAAATATAATCAACCCTATCAATTGATGGAAAGTTAACGTGATTAGACAAACGAGATAAACTAACAGAGTTTCTGCCAGTAGGAGCTGAAAACCGGTAAGACCAACCTTCATGGAACCTGATCATTCCCGCGGCCGATATGAGGCCACGCATGCGAATAGGCATGAGGGTGCGAACACATCAAGGGCCAGGGGTCGCTCCCTAACGAGAGTCCGTATATACGCACGCATCTTACATATTTTAATTAGCAGCCCTACTTGCAAAACAGGAGGAGTCCATATACGGGAATGACGGTGTTTTTTTACCTGCCTTTCATGTTAACCCACAAATTCTTCTAAAGACCCATAATTAATTAGATTCGCTCAATAACTACGGCGATACCTTGCCCCAATCCAATACACATAGTGACCAATGCATAGCGTCCATTTGTACGTTCCAGTTGTCGCATCGCCGTTAATATCAATCTGGCACCGGAGGCCCCTAGTGGATGTCCAATGGCGATCGCGCCGCCGTTTGGATTGACACGTTCGTCGTCAAAAGAAATAGAGAGTTGTTTCAGGCATCCGAGTACCTGTGTTGCAAAAGCCTCATTGACTTCAATCACATCAAGGTCCTTTAACGAAATACCTGCTCGTTGCAAGGCCTTCTGTGAAGCGGGTACTGGTCCCAGTCCCATGACGCGAGGTTCGACGCCAGCTACAGCACCCGCTAATACTCTTGCTCTGGGTTTTAACCCCAATTTCTCACCAAGATCTTTACTGCCTAATAACAGCGCGACTGCGCCGTCGTTAATACCTGATGCATTACCCGCAGTGACCACACCATCTTTGAATAATGCTCTCAGGCTGGCCAATTTTTCA
>JBLIML010000205.1:0-6975 GCA_047638675.1 Planctomycetota bacterium
GGTGAGTAATGTTCTATTGCGTCAAGTAAACCATGTGGAACTAAAATTTCGACTCATCTTAATTCTCAGCAATGATTGGCATTTTCTGAATTTAGCCGTTATTTAACCTGCGCTGCCAATTATAATGGTCGAACTTACTGATAACACAGGCTCCTATATGACTAAATCATTCAACTTGCCCAATCTCCTGGGACTACTGATGCTGTTTGGCAGCACCTCAGCTTCCGGATTCAACACCCAGTTTTTGGAGGGTGCCCCTATAGAATACATGTCAGAAGTTGATATTGAGAATATGATATCTGGCTTTTATTCAGCGCTGGATAATGAAGTGGAAAATGGCAGTTTTAAGTGGCTAGGAGAATCCGCAGAGGTTGGGGGGACTATTGAAGTTGCTCCAAGAGTGCAGAAAAATGACAGCATTTGCCGTAAGGCACATTACACAAATAGAGCAGGTGGCAAAGTGGCATCAGGGAAGCTGAATTTTTGTCAGGCTGCGGACGGCTCATGGCAAGTGTCACACTAGTTTTGTTAGCCTGAGATCCCGCAGACTAGTTCTGCGGAGTCAGAGGTATCATATTTGCTAATCCAGCATCTATAAATGACTTGAACTTGTTCTCTGCTTGAATATAGCGAGATACGAATCGCGGACTAAAATGTGTCCTAAATTGTTTTATTTGTTTTTTTAGAAAAGCTAAGCGTAATTCTTCAAGTGTGACGAATTTATCCAGTAGTTTGGCAGCACTTTCCTGATTCTCATCTTGACCGGACAAAGATAAAATTAGCTCCACAATCAGATTGTTATAAAAGTCAGCAATTTCACTGCGATCTGCCTCCAGGAAATTATAAACTCGCCAGAACTCCTCCGTAGACTCCGGCTGGGGTTGTAGTATTTGCGCGAAAAATTGACTTCGTTGTTGATCAATTTCCGTACGTTCATGGGCAATTTGCCTTAACAGTGCCTCCTGCTCAGGGCTGGTCCCTGCTGTAGCAATTAGCGGAAATGTCGATCCGAGAATCGTGATCAGTATCAAAAAGGGTTTTAACAAGTGGATTAACCTCGAGGCTGCTAGTAAAGAATTATGACTGAATTATACCTCTATGTTTAACTAAACCAAACGCTGAAGAACTCAAAGATTCGAGATTCAGGGTTTAACCTGCTGATCAAGAATCAGGGTATGAAACACGAAAGCTTTGGTAAGTTGCACTTCCCTCGTACAGAAGCTAGTATAAAAATTCAACAGCAAACCAGATATGCAATGCAAACAGGGAATATCTCGGATTGTTTTTATTTCTCGTGTTGTAAAAAGTAAAGTAGCGAATTCTATATAAACCCACTAATCGACTGCGATAGCACTGAACAGTTCAATGAACTGAACTCGGATATCGACTGGGATACAGATTATAGACAATTAAAGGCGGAACCCTTTAGTGCGCGGCTGTGGGCTCGGGAAACACCCAATATGCTGATAACTGCAGAACAAGTACAAGGCGGATTTGAGATTGAAGCATCTCCTCCGCTCGACACTGCACCGCGCAGGACAGCTCACGGCCAAAGCGGTTATCAATTGTTTGCCTATTGCCTGGCCTTGTCCATGAATTCCTGAACAATGTTTGACATGTCGAAGGTCTGGAGGTGTTGGCCCATGAGTTCGCCCAACGGTTGGTTCAGCCAGGAAAACTTCTGCAGGAGGTGGCCATAAGAGTCCTTATTGTCGAACCCCTCATAGGGGTCCATGCGGAGGTTGAAAAGTAGAGGTGCGATGCGTGGGACGAGGTTGGCATAGTAGTCCTCCTTGGTGGCAAGATGCGACAGAGCCTTTTTCGTTTACAGAGCAGAGATTTGTTCAAAAAAATCCAAATCACAAGGTATCCCATGTTTGCTGCTGGGAGAGGCAGGAGGAATTAGCCCGATTGAGCGTATTTTCAAAGGGTTTACGAGGATTGACTGGTTGATGCTTCTTGATTATGGGGATAGAGTGCTTATCCTTCCTGTACTTGATATACGTCAAAAGTGAATCGAATGTTTTGTAGACAATGAGTCTCGATGAATATGAATGAGTTATATAAAGAACCCTTACTACATTTTTTGATAATCGGAGTGTTGATCTTTGTTCTTTTCTTTGCTGTCAATAAAGAAGAGGACATTGTTGTCGGCAATAAAATCGTTGTATCAAAGGCTAAGATTGAGCAGTTAAACGCCAACTGGGCCAAACAATGGAACCGGCCTCCTACCGATACTGAGCTGAATGGTCTTGTTGAAGCTTACATAAAAGAAGAAGTCTATTACCGCGAAGCACTTGCCCTCGGTCTCGATAAAAATGACACGGTTCTGAAGCGACGACTGATGCAGAAAATGGAATTTTTATCAGATGACCTCGCAGAGCTTATTCAGCCTGATGACGAAGCGCTGAATAAGTATTTTATAGAAAATCAGGAGGAATATAGTTTGCCCGCTCGTGTTTCCTTTACACAAATTTATTTTAGTTTGGACAAGCGTGGTGTAAAAGCTTTTGATGATGCCAAGGATATTTTGTCAAAACATAGTTCCACGGAAATGCCTGAACAAGGGGATAGTTCTATGCTGCAAAATAATTTTACCGAGACGACTCCCTATGAAGTGGCACGTATATTCGGCAAAGATTTTGCAGAACAACTTTTCACATCTGACACCAATACTTAGCAAGGGCCGATAAAATCGGGCTATGGATATCACCTTGTGAGAATAAATAATAAGCTAGAGTCTCGTATACCAGAGCTTGCTGCCGTTATCGATAAAGTTCGTACTGAGCTGATGTTCAAACAAAGACAAAAAATGAACAAAGAGATATATAAAAAATTTAAAGAGCGTTATGAAATTGTGGTTGAAGACTTGCCAAAATCACCGAGCCTAGCTAATGCAGCAGAGTCAGGCATCGGGTCGTTGTAAACAATGAAAAGTATTTTCAACCTCATCTTTGTTGCGTCGATGCTGTTCTCTGCATTTGTGCCAATGGTTGAAGCGCACAAGCTTCAGCCTGCATACCTGGAAATCAACGAGCAGAGCGCGGGCAAATATAATGTATTGTGGAAAAGGCCTTTTGTTGGTAACAATCCAATGAATATTAGTTTTCAGATTCCAGCAGGATGTAGCAATATTACGGAGCCTGCGCCTCAGGCAATGGCAAATGGAGCCGTAGAGCGCTGGCTAATTAATTGTGGCCCCAAGGGTATTACCAATGAAACCATCGTTATTGCCGGCTTACCAGCAACGCAGACAGATACACTACTAAGAATTCAGTTAATAGATGGCAGTACCCACACTACCGTGCTGCGCCCGGATACACCGTCATTTTTTGTCCCCGAGAAGGCGTCGAAATCAGAGGTGGCGAGTTCGTACTTGCAGCTTGGTGTCGAACATATTCTCGGTGGATTGGACCACCTGTTATTCGTGCTTGGGCTGTTGTTGATCGTTCGCCGCACCATGCTTTTAGTAAAAACTATTACGGCTTTTACCATAGCGCATAGTGTGACTTTGGGCATGGCGACACTCGGGTTTGTCAATGTACCTCAAGCGCCTGTGGAAGCAGTGATTGCACTGAGCATTATATTTCTTGCCGCAGAGCTTTCTAAACAGTATAGGGGAGAGCGAGGTTTGACGACAAAAGCCCCCTGGATTGTTGCAGCCTGCTTTGGTTTACTGCACGGCTTTGGTTTTGCAGGCGCGCTGAATGAAGTCGGCTTACCACAGACAGATATTCCGCTGGCATTACTCTTTTTTAATGTCGGCGTTGAGGTCGGGCAGTTAATGTTTGTTTCAGCTGTCCTCATTGTACTTTGGTTCATTCATAAAATAAGATTCAGATGGCCAGTCTGGGTGGAGCAAGTGCCGGCTTATGCCATCGGATCACTGGCTTCATTCTGGTTTATCCAACGAACGGCGTCGTTTTGGTAAAGGTCTTGGTAAAAGTTTTGGTAAGAAATAAAGTGATGATCACTAAAAAACATTAGGAGAAAAATGATGAAAAAAATAAGGATATCCTTATTCACATTATGCATGCTCACGGCCCTGCCTAACATTGCAGTTGCTCAGGACGCGCCACCGCCAGGTGACAAGGTCGTGAATTATTCGCCCTTCCCAGAACAGAATTTTCCTAACAATGTGTTTTTTGGCGATACCCATCTACATACATCGTATTCGACTGATGCCGGTATGGTGGGCAATATTCGTGGTCCGGAAGATGCGTATCGTCTGGCACGCGGTGGGGTGATTACTTCCAGTGGCGGTCTTCAGGTAAAGTTATCTCGACCTTTGGATTTTTTGGTGATTTCGGATCACGCTGAAAATCTGGGACTTGCGCCAGCAATCGCCGAATCCGATGCTGACTTGCTGAAGAACAAATGGGGTAAAGCGATTCACGATGCCGCGAAGGCCGGTAAACCAACAGCTGCGTTTGATATGTGGATAAAGCAGGTCAACCTACAAGAAGATAAGCTGGCTGGCTCCCCAATGGCTAAAACCTATTGGCAGCGTGAAAATACGTTTGCCGAAAAATACAACGAGCCAGGCCTGTTCACTGCCTTTATTGGCTTTGAGTGGACATCCATGCCTGGTGGCAACAACCTTCACCGTAATGTGATATTCAGGGACGGAGCAGAAAAAACCGGCCAGATTGTTCCCATGTCATCTTACGACAGTACTGACCCTGAAGATTTGTGGAAGTACTTAGCCAGCTATGAGGAAAAGACCGGTGGTAAGGTATTGGCGATAGCGCATAACGGCAATGTTTCGAATGGCACTATGTTTGACGACGTTACGCTGACCACGAAAAAACCCATCGACCAAGATTATGCACAACGCCGCATGAAGTGGGAGCCAATTTACGAAGTCACTCAAATCAAAGGTGATGGGGAAGCTCATCCAGTGTTGTCACCTAACGATGAATTTGCTGATTTTTACACCTGGGATACTGCCACTTTAGGCGCAGCAACAACAACACCCGAGATGTGGCCGCGGGAATATGCACGGGAGGCGTTGAAACGTGGTCTTGTCTATGAAGAAAAGCTCGGCACCAACCCGTTTAAGTTCGGCATGATTGGTTCGACGGATTCGCATACCTCTATTGCAGGTACCGAAGAAAACAATTTCTTTGGAAAAGTCAGCCTTGCTGAACCCAGTGCTAATCCTCATTACCGATTCGATGAGACGATTTTAGGCCGTACCAATCCAGATGAATCAAAACGCATTTACCATTGGCAGGCAGCATCCGCAGGTCTTGCCGCGGTATGGTCACGCGAAAACACCCGTCATGCTTTGTGGGATTCAATGTCACGCAAGGAAGTTTATGCAACCACGGGCACTCGCATTCGTGTGAGGTTATTTGCCGGCTGGGATTATCAGGAGAAAGATCTTACACGCTCCGATTTTGCCGAGCATGGTTATAAAGGTGGAGTACCAATGGGCGGTGACTTGAAGGCAGCACCGAAAGGCAAAGCGCCAAAATTTATGGTGCGAGCGCTGCGTGATCCGGATGGGGCAAACCTTGATCGAGTTCAAATCATCAAAGGCTGGTCAGATAAAGATGGCAAGACCCATGAAAAAATCTATGACGTAGCAGTCTCTGATGATCGGAAGGCCAATAGCAATGGTAAATACCCAGCAGTCGGCAATACTGTGAATCTCAATGACCTGAGTTACTCAAACTCAATTGGCGAACCAACAATGGGGGCTTACTGGGTAGACCCGGATTTCGATCCCGCACAACGTGCTTTTTATTACGTGCGCGTTATCGAAATCCCGACACCGACATGGTTGGCATACGACCTTAAAGTGCTTGGTGGAGAAATGCCAAACGGTGCGAAACAGTCCGACCTGATTCTTCAGGAACGTGCTTATACATCACCGATCTGGTATACGCCGGAATAAATTAAATTAGTTGATTACAACAAACAATTAAAAAGGGTGCTTTTGATGAAGAAATTACTAGCTGTTGCCTTGGCAGCGTTTACTATTGTAAGCACTGCCTATGCAGTGGATGAGCCTGCTCAGCAGGATAAAAAGCATTATTCGCCTAATGTCGGAGACACTTTCCCGAATAATGTTTTCTTCGGTGATACGCATCTACACACCTCTTACTCAACAGACGCCGGTATGGTTGGCAACAACCTCGGGCCAGAAGAAGCTTATCGAATCTCCCGCGGTGAAACAGTAAAGGCGAGCTTTGGCGAATGGGTGCAACTTAAAAGGCCACTAGATTTTGTGGTAATTGCTGATCACGCAGAAATTCTTGGTTTAGCGCCAGCCATTAAAGAGGGCGCCCCTCAATTACAAAAATCTGAATGGGGTAAGAAAATAAGCAAGCATGCAACTACGCCGGGTGAAGAACCAAAGGCGTTTGATATGTTTGTATCTTCTCTCACAGAAGGAAAAAATCCTTTGGCAGGATTAGGGTTAGTAAAGTCTTACTGGGAGAAAAGCACAGCAGCAGCCGAAAAATTCAATGATCCGGGAAAATTCACCGCATTAATTGGTTTCGAATGGACGTCGGTACCCGGTGGGAATAACTTGCACCGCAATGTTATTTTTAGAGGAGATAAAAGCAAAGCCGATCAAATTGTACCATTATCTGCCTATGACACCGAGGATCCAGAAGAACTTTGGGCATGGATGGCTGAATACGAAAAGAATACCGGTGGAAAAATGTTGGCGATTCCACACAATGGCAATTTATCACAAGGTTTAATGTTTGATGACGTTACTCTTACTACTAAGAAACCTTTAGATAAAGCCTATGCCGAAAGCCGTATGCGTTGGGAACCTCTTTATGAAGTTACCCAAATGAAAGGTGATGGCGAAGCGCACCCGTATCTGTCGCCTGATGACGAGTTCGCTGATTTTGAAACCTGGGATTCAGGTACATTTGGCCCATACACCACCACAAAAAAGCATTGGCCGCGCGAATATGCAAGAGAAACCTTTAAACGAGGTCTGGCTTTTGA
>JBLIML010000206.1:0-6902 GCA_047638675.1 Planctomycetota bacterium
TCAGGTGTTGTCTGGTTACACGCTAGGTGGCGCGGACATACTACGTCGCGCTATGGGAAAAAAGAAAGAAGAGGAAATGGCCTTGCAGCGTAGTGTTTTTGTAGATGGTGCTGCCAAAAAGGGAGTTGATAAAAATGTTGCCACCCGGATTTTCAATTTGATTGAATTGTTTGCAGGTTATGGTTTCAACAAGTCTCACTCTGCTGCCTATGCCTTATTGGCATATCAGACAGCCTGGTTGAAAGCACAATATCCAGCCGCTTTTATGGCGGCTGTCTTTTCGTCGGACATGGATAACACGGATAAGAGCGTAATATTGAGCGAAGAGTTAAATCGTATGGATGTAAACCTTAGACCGCCATCTGTAAATGAGAGTGAATATAAATTCAGCGTTGCTGATGAGAGCACTATTAGATTCGGATTAGGAGCGATAAAAGGTGTTGGTGAAGGTGCCATTGAAAATATAATTATGGAAAGAGAGGCAAACGGTAAATTTAAAGACCTGTTTGATTTTTGTAAGCGTATAGATTTGCGCAAGGCAAATAAACGTGTGCTTGAAGCTCTGATACGTTCTGGTGCTGCGGATGAGCTTGGACCGAGTAGAAGTGTGATGATGGCAAGTATGAAAAGTGCCACGCAGCTCGCAGAGCAGATGAACAATAACGTCAGTAGAGGCCAGGATGATATGTTTGGTGTGGAGGTACGGACCGCTATTGTCAATTCGGACGAAAATTCAGCATTTGACGATAATGCTTTTGCCGATGCGCCAGACTGGGATGATCATGAGCGTTTGCGAGGTGAAAAAGAGACCCTCGGTTTTTATTTCAAAGGTCATCCCATCATGCGCTATGAGCAGGAGTTGGCGAAGATTCCCAACAGTTATCGTTTGTGTGATGTCAGGCCAGGAAAGGTCACGGTTGCCGGCTATATAGAGAGTATTCGCATGCGTTCCGGTAGCCGAGGCAAGACAGCGGAAGTCAGACTTGACGATCGAACTGCCAGAATGCAGCTAACTCTCTATCCTGAGGTCAACCAGAGATATCGCGATATCTTGATTAAAGATAAACTCATCGTCGTCAAGGGTGAAGCAAAGGAAGATGATTACAAAGGGGTAGGATACGTTATAGATACAAAGGAGGTATTTACCCTTGAACAGATCCGTCAGATTCACGCAAATTTGAAATTACGTATAAACGAAGGCATGATAAACAATGGCGTGATATCTGATTTACAGGCCTTATTATCCAGTCATAATAGGGGCAAAAGTCCGGTTGTTATTGAATACGAGACAGGGAAGGCGAGTGCATTATTACAGTTTGGCGAGACATGGAAAGTCAATATAGACGATCATATGCTGGAGGAACTTGATAGATTGCTAGGAACTGATAGGGTTGAACTTCATTATGACAGGCATAACTCCGGCTTTGAGTGAAGGATTTTTAATGATCCGAAACCATGTGGACAAAGAAAAATGCTAACGCCGGTCAGTTGCTACGGGATCCTCGGCAATTGCTAGAAATCATGTTCCATACGATTTCAACCGTTTACATCCTTGTAAACGTCCCGGCATTGCTCTACCTCGGTCGTTGTTCCGGACACGACGCTACCTCCTCCATCCCTGGAGTCGTCCCCCGTCCATGGGGTCGTACCGCCTACATCCATATAGGCGTCTGGCGACATAAATACATCCAACCAGTCGCTACGGACTCCTGTCCTCGGCTTTGGCTTCCTGCGTCGCCCTCGACCGCCGTTCCCGACGCGGTTCTACCGCGGTCGTTGTTCCGGACACGACTCTACCTCCTCCATCCCTGGAGTCGTCCCCCGTCCATGGGGTCGTACCGCCTACATCCATATAGGCCTCTCGCGACATAAATACATCCAACCAGTCGCTACGGACTCCTGTCCTCTCGCGACATAAATACATCCATGTATAAAAAATTATGAATTTCCTTGATTTTGAACAACCCATTGCTGAGCTAGAAGCAAAAATTGAAGAATTGCGCTACGTTGGTGATGATAGCGATATCAACCTTAGCGAAGAGATTACCAAGCTCGAGAAACGTAGCAGGGAATTAACCAGATCAATTTTCTCATCACTGGATGCCTGGCAAGTATCGCAGGTGGCAAGACACCCACAACGTCCTTACACACTCGATTATATTGAACGGATATTTTCGGATTTTCATGAGTTACATGGTGAAAGGGTTTTCGGAGATGACCCGGCCATTGTCGCTGGTCTGGCCAGACTCGATACTAAGCCTGTCGCTATAATTGGACATCAGAAGGGCCGAGACATAAAGGAAAGAATTGAAAGAAATTATGGTATGCCCAAGCCTGAGGGTTATCGTAAAGCCTTGCGCGTCATGCAACTGGCGGAGCGCTTCTCTTTACCTGTACTCACTTTTATGGATACGCCAGGCGCATACCCGGGAATTGGCGCGGAAGAGCGAGGGCAAAGCGAGGCTATTGCCAGAAATCTTTTGACGATGTCCGAATTACGCACACCGATAATCTCCGTGGTTATTGGTGAAGGGGGATCCGGTGGTGCTCTGGCGATTGGCGTTACCGATAAACTTATGATCCTGGAATACAGTACCTACTCTGTTATCTCCCCTGAGGGCTGTGCTTCTATACTCTGGAAGAGTGCTGATAAGGCACCTGACGCTGCAGAGGCAATGGGAATTACCGCCGCACGTTTGAAAGAAGCCGGTATTGTCGATGAAATTATTAAAGAGCCACTTGGTGGGGCACATCGGGATTACGAAGCGATATCGTCAAATATCAAATCGGCACTCATGAGTAGTCTGAGCATTTTACAGAAACTAAGTATTGACGAACTATTAGCGCAACGATTTGCGAAATTACGATCATTCGGAAATTTTAGTAAGATCGGTCCCGGGAAATGAAACAAGACGAATAATGCTACGTCATTTACACGCAGCAAAACGCGATTGAATACATCACCATTCTCCACTGAACGCCTGCTAACTACTCTGGAAGCTTTGTCGCTACCTGGACCGTATTATGTCGCCTATAGCGGGGGTCTTGATTCACACGTTTTATTGCATGCTCTAACAAGACTCCAATCACGCATCGGCATTGAAATTCGCGCCCTCTACGTTAATCATGGTTTGAATGATAAGGCTGATATATGGGGGACTCATTGTGAAAAAACCTGTAAAAACCTGAACATCATTTTCACACAATTAAAAATTACTGAATCTTGCCCGAAAGGTGAAAGTCGTGAAGCGTGGGCAAGGAAGCTCCGTTATGATTTGTTGAAAAAAAAAGTCGGCACTGAAGGTACATTGTTGACCGCACATCATCAGGATGATCAGGCCGAGACCTTGTTAATACAATTGATCAGAGGTTCTGGCGCTCAAGGCCTGGCCGCTATGCCGCTCATAAAAAATCGAACTGGCATGTTGCATGCAAGACCATTATTGGAAGTTAGCCGCCAACAATTGCTGACTTATGCAAAGAAGCACGACCTTCAATGGATTGAAGATGATAGTAATAATGATCTTAGTTATGATCGTAATTTTTTCAGAAAGGAAATATTGCCAATGCTTCGTCTGCGTTGGTCCAATGTTAGTAGAACTCTTGCGCGTGTATCAGCTCATCAAGCCGAGGTAATTTCGATACTGGATGATATAGGCGAGATCGATTTATTGAAGTGTATCGGCGACACATCGGTTAAATTAAATACCAGGCAAATTATGGCGCTTTCATCTGCGCGACAATCAAATGTGATACGGTATTGGATAAGACAAGCGAATTTTTCTGTGCCAGGAAGCAAAAAGATACGTCAAATCCTGGACATTCTCTTGCCAGCCAGAGGTGATACATCACCGATGGTTACGTGGCCAGGGTGTGAAATTAGACGATACAAGGAATTTATCTACGTATGCAAACCCATACTGAATAATGACAATTCATCGATTGTAAATTGGCAGATGGATTCTCCATGTTTGCTTGGGGATGCGCTTTTAAGTGCCCGCTTAGGACAGGGGGAAGGGATAAAAACGGATATTTGTCCTGACGGTCGTGTACAGGTGCGTTATCGTCAGG
Source organism: Planctomycetota bacterium (assembly GCA_047638675.1). Lineage (GTDB taxonomy): Bacteria > Pseudomonadota > Gammaproteobacteria > Eutrophobiales > Eutrophobiaceae > WLWS01. The sequence goes on from JBLIML010000206.1 coordinate 4,072, forward strand.
GTGGCGAGAAGATCCAGCTTAAAAATAAAAAACATCGACAGGCCCTGAAGAAATTATTTCAGGAGAAGGGTGTGCCTCCGTGGATGCGTGGTCGTATTCCTTTGCTTTATGTCGGTGACATATTGTTGGCCGTGGCTGGTCTATGGATTGATGTTGCAGCGTGTAGTAAAGATAGTGAAATCTCCTGGCAGATTGAGTGGACCGGTCTGGATGAGTATTGCAATGCCGATACAAAATGAAAACGGATTTGTTTGAGAGTGCGAAGGCCTGTCTCCAGGAAGATGATGTTGATAGAAAAATTCAACGGTCCATCAATACTGTACGAAGTTGCAAAATTGGTTTTGAATTAAACATCAATGATGCAGGTAGATGCGTAAAAATCGGCAGACCGCTTAAGCCAACTCTGGTGTCTCCCCAGATCTTGCCTAAACGTGGCTTCGCGACCAGGCAATCCAGAATGGCACTAGTGCATGCTATTGCTCACATAGAATTTAATGCTATAAACCTTGCCTGGGATGCAATATACCATTTTCAACAGATGCCTGAAGATTACTATGTGGACTGGTTGCGAGTAGCAGAAGATGAAACCAGGCACTTTGTTTTACTGCGCACCCATTTGAATAAGCATGCGTATGATTACGGTGACTTCGACGCTCACGATAGCTTGTGGAAAATGGCGGGCCTTACTGTCGATGATGTTTTACACAGGATGGCTGTTGTACCGCGTGTACTGGAAGCACGTGGTCTTGATGTAACACCCGCTATGATAAATAAATTTACCAGCGTCAATGAGTTTAAGATCGCCGAAACCCTTAAAATTATTTACAGAGAAGAAATTGAACATGTGCGCATCGGTAATAAGTGGTTCCGTCATGTTTGCGAACAACGAGGGCTGGACGCAGAAAACACTTTTATCAAACTAATCAGGCAATACCATCTTGATGGCATCAGAGGCAGTATCAATAGAGAAGCCAGAAAAGAAGCAGGCTTTAGCGAACGAGAATTGAATTTTTTGCAGCCAGGAAAGGCGAAGATCTGAAAGATGAATATACATATTAAATTACCGGATAGAACAAGAGAAATGAAGTTCAATATTAATGACAGCGTCGCGTTACAGCGTATTTACGAAAAATGGGTGGTCAAGGACGAATGGTTATTGTATGAAGAAGCCTTACCTTTATTGTCAGGACTGGATCCAAAGTCATATTTTGTCGACACAGATTGTGAGGCAATTCGACTCAAAATCCAGCTCGCCATGGAGCAGGGAAGTCTTGAAACAAATCAGACTAACCGAGGTGGTGCAGTTATTCATAAAGTTAAGCCGGCTATGATCTATCAATGGGCAAGAGCAATCGGTCTAGACATGCCACTTGAGTTTTCTAGTTTGATGGAGTTTGTTTTGAAAACTGTCATTTCCGCAGATCAGAGATTTGTCTCGAATACTGATGTCCAGGAGAGCAGGAATAGTAGCGATATTGAACAAATCCTCGGAGCCTGCTTGTCGATTGTATCGGCCTTCCCGGAGGAATGTAAAAACAATCGAGGCATTGTGAAAACTGAGCGGATATTACTCTTGCTTGAGAAGTATTCCGACAGGCTATTTGGTGGGCACCTTCCTGAACTATCCTCTACTGTAATTCGAGATATAGTGAATCATTGGCTGGAGAAGCTTCGATGAATCGATGAATCGATGAAATTATATTGGCAGTGCTAGTGTGCGGGTAATTTAGTTTTCTGAATAGCCGTATCTTCATTCAAATGATAATCTTCAGGGTGTTGCGTGAAGCGCAGATAAATATCACCAATTTCAATCATGTCACCTTCTTGCAGTTTTTTATTTGAAACCTGCTCTTCATTCACGTAAATACCATTAAGCGACTGCATGTCCATAATAAAAAAGTTGCCATTATTGTAACGATGAATTTCGGCATGGAGCCTGGAAATAGAATTGTCATCGAGGGATAACTCATTGTCACGGCTTCTGCCAATGCGCCAGGTTGTACTTGTGATTGGATAGCGTTTGGCGTGTTCTTCCTGGGAAACCAGATAAGCGAATGGTTTATTTTGAACTTGAACACTACTCGCATATGCAGCTTTGTCTGGTTGTTTTCTGTAGATAAGAATTAGCGTCACCATAGAGATGAGGAAAAGGACTACAAGCGCGACAGGCAAGCCATACCATAACCAAAAATCGATTTTCTCAGGTTCAGAGCTTGGTGCGACTACTTTAATGATGGGCTGAGCAGGGACTGACTTAACAGGGGGAAGTGGGGACAGGTTGCGCTCGGCTGTTTGCGTAACAGCCAGGGTCACAGGAACATTTATTTCGATATTGCCAATATCAGTATCAAAATCCAGAGCAATTTGTGATGTCGGGTTTCGGATAATACCTGCCAACGAAGTCAAGTCGATCTCAAAATCGTCTCCGGCATCAATGCTGTCATAGGGTTGACGATAGAACTTGTCATTCAAATCGAAATTATTGTCTGCCTCGGTAAAAACGCCCCCGGTTTCTTCGCTTATTCGGCGCAGTGTCTGCAGAGCGACTGATAGAGAGACAGAACGCGGGAATCCAATGCCATTTATTATTACGCCTTTACTCCTGGCGGCCTTGACCACATCAGAATGAAAATAAGCCTTATCTTCAGCCTGACCATCTGAAAACAGGAATATGGCTTTTCTACTTGCCTTGATCCTGGATAATTTTTCGATGGTCAAAAGCAAGCTACGATATAGTTCGGTGGTTCTTCCCTCCGCATTTATGTTATTGGTTGAAGCAATTATTTGCGCCTTGCTTGAACCAATCGGGGCCAATATGCGTAATTTTTTAT
>JBLIML010000207.1:0-6823 GCA_047638675.1 Planctomycetota bacterium
AGCGTTTATTGTTCAAGCTTGGATCTTACCTCGATTTGCTGATATAGCTTTCCATCTTCTACGATGCATCGGCGAGTGCAGGGATCTTTTTACGCAGCATCAGGTACATAAAAAGATAAATGGACATACCAATTATAGTGGCACATGCGCACATCATAAAAACACCGCCATAACCGAAACCCATTCCTAAAATTGTTGCCGCCATGTTCGGTCCAATAATTTGACCCAGACCCTGTGCGGCTATTATCAGTGATGGGAATCTCCCTGAATGATCGACGTTGGCAATGGTGGACATCTGGTAGACATCGATAAAAATCCACAGAAAATTGAACATGAATACGCTTATCAGAATGTTCATATCAGTAATGCCTCCAGCCAGCATGCTGACAATAATCGACTGAATGATCAGGGTCACCAGTAAGGGACGCGCGAGACCAAAACGATTGCTCAAAACGGTGGCAAAAAGGCAACCGAGTATGCTTAGGAAGGAGGCCCAGACAAGCACTCGTCCCACCCATTCGGGATCGGCGCTTGAAATGTCACGGTCAGCGCTGGCGAGTTCGATATAGGTCCAATACGCGCCGATATTGATGTAGGTAAATGTTATAGCGCAAAGCACCAGCCAGGGGACGTATTTTGGAACGTGTTTATGTTCAACGCGAAGCGACCCGTTTGATTCTTCGCTATCGACTTCGATATCGAGCCCCTTCTCTAGCGGATACGGTGGCACCCATCTTACAAACAACAATGAAGAAGCAAAGCAGCCAATAAACAGAATGTAAATGCCACTCATTGTCAGTTGCGGCAATATATGCATTTCAAGTGACTGCGAAAATGCAAAAGCAAATAACATCATGTTAAATGCGCGTGCAGGTTTCGAGGTCGCGCCAAGTGAAGCAACCGCCACAGCGGTATACATACCGCTACCGAAACCAGCGAGAAGTCGAAGCCAGAGCACCTGCTCATAATCAACTATGATTATGCATGATGCATTTGCCAAAATGGCTATTCCGGCCGATACAATCACTAGCCATTGTCGGTTAACTTTCGTGATGATTATCGAGGCAACGACGGCACCGATTGAAAGTCCGCCAAGGTCAGCGCCAGCGACACGCCCAACCTGGACTTCAGTGAATCCAAGCAGGCTGACCCAGGCAGAGCTGATAACAGGAATACCAACCAGCACACCGTAGCCTACAAGGGTCATGTAAAGTGCTACTGATATCGATTTCCAACCGTCAAAAACGGTTCCGTGATGGTGCAGCGTTTTACCGTCGCCTGTCATCGACCCGGAATATCTACTGGTGCACTAGCAATTGGAATGGGCAATAGCACTTTCTTAGAAACCATATCTTATTTTTGTCATTATTGAAGCGTCCCTGCTGAAGTGTAACATCCGTACTAATAAATCCAGAAAAGCCAAATGTACATAAGGTGATGAAAGTCAGTTTCACTCGTTTGCGATACTTCCATTATCCACTTTATTCACGAGTGCGTTTGGCCAGAGATGGATAGATGTACTATTTCTCGCATTACGCGATTACCACATCTCCCTTATTTATTAGATGTGAGAACTATCTCACTTACTTTTCTTTCAAATAATCGACGACAAGAGATGATAGTACCCGCACCCCGAGTGGGAATGTATCTTCATTAACGTAGTAAAAGGGAGAGTGGTTAGTCGCCGCCTCATCTGAAGCGACACCCTTTGCATTTATACCAAGAAGAATATACAAGCCGGGTATCAGTTCCTGGTAAAAAGAAAAGTCTTCTGATGGTGTAAGTGGTGGTGTCACTATCAAGCCTGCACCAGCAACTCTGCGCAGCGTCGGCAGCATCTTCGCGGTGAGTTCCGGATCATTATAGGTGACAGGTGCATAAGGCGTAATGCTTACTGTCGCCGTCGCGCCTGAACTCTCGGCAATCTTAACCGCCGTGCGACGAATGCGCTGTACCACATCTTCGCGTATTTTGGGTTCAAGTATTCTGATAGTGCCTCGCATCTCGGCGCTGTCCGGGATGATGTTCTCTCTTAGACCTGCGTGAATACTGCCGATGGATATGATGGTGGGTGCGAGCGTTGAGTTGAGTTGTCGACTTGGAATCATTTGCAGGGCCAGTACGATTTGTGAGGCGACAACCACGGGATCAATCCCTGCCCAGGGAAGCGCGCCGTGGGTTTGTTTGCCCTGAACATGGATCCGCAACGAATCTGCTCCAGCCAAAAGACCACCGGAGCGGTAACCAAGCGTGCCTGGTGGGGCAGGAAAGGTATGTAGTCCAAAAATTACTTCGGGTGAAGGATCCGTCAATACACCTTCTTTGATCATTAGTTGTGCCCCGCCTTCTTCACCCTCTGGTGGCCCCTCCTCTGCCGGCTGGAAAATAAATTTCACAGAGCCCGCGAGCTCGTTACGAAGGCCATGCAAGACTTCAGCAACACCCATCATGATGGCAGTATTCACATCATGCCCACAGGCGTGCATAACGCCCACTTCATTTCCGTTATAGATTGCCTTTACTTTGGAGGCGAATGGCAAATCCACTTGCTCGCTTACCGGCAGCGCATCCATGTCGGCACGCAAGGCAACTACGGGGCCGGGTTTAGCGCCACGCAGTATTGCCACGACACCCGTATGCGCAACTTTTGTCTGAACCTCCATACCAAGTTTACGTAGATGCTCAGCAACCAGTTTGGCAGTTCGAAATTCCCTGTTACCCAATTCAGGATGTTGATGAATATCCCTTCTCCATGCCTGTACCTTTGGTGTTACTGCATCCACCAGTGAATTTATTTGCACCTCCGCTTTCTCCGCGGATAACGATGGCGAAAATAAACAAAACAAGGTCACGAGAAAAAATTCCCATGCACTAAAGTAAATAATTTTTGTCACTAAATTTTCTCGCTTGTATTCCTGTTTAACTGACGGGTCTTTCGTACTCGGAGCTTCTCATCTCGCCCATTGTTACCGCAACATCACTATTTTTTAAATGCGTAAAATCACTACTGCTATTCTTTTGAAAAGAATCGCTCACGATCATTTCCAATCTCGTTCAGCCCAGCTTGTCTTCGCGTAATTCCTCCAGACGATCCTGCTCCCACTCAGCCATATTAAGTTCGATGACCCAAAAACCGAATATCCACAGGAAGGCGTCCCAGGCGTAGATATAGTATCCAGTAATCCCCCACATCACGCCATTAGCAATTAGCACCAGGTAAAACAGGGTTTTGACCTGGCGTACAGGGTTGAGCCAGCGACTCGCAAAGCGGTCTGCAGATTGCAGTAGTACCTCAATTTCGATCAAAGCGATAACTAACAACCAGACAAATGAATTACAGATATCAAGCAGACCCTGATACTGCACATGCGATAGCAATGATGCGCCTATTAATGATGGGTCGTCATCGAATTGGTAGAACACCTGGTCATCAGAGAGGCTGTCGCAGCTGAGACTGGTGATCTCTTCGTAGTCGATCGAGTCCATTTGCAGCCAGCGATCTTGATCTGCGATCTGGCATACATCGCTAAGACCGGCAACTTCGGTAAACTCGTAATTCTGCATTGCCTCAACTGTATAGCCGTAGGCAGCGGAGAAGATCAAGAGATAGCAAATTGCGCGTCCGGTTCTGAGTAGTGCCATTACTTTTACAGTAAAAGCTTCATTGGGCAAAGTGTAGGTTTCCAACTCGAACAAAATAATAATGCCCATCCACGCCGCTGTATCGATGCTAGTTGAAAAACGCGTGTACAGATCCATCAAGGGTGCATTCTCCGGCAGGGCAGACAGCATTGCCTGGTAATCATCTACAAGGTAAATAAGGAGATTCGCCATCAACGATAGATACACAGTGTACTTGATGAATTGTGCCACACGTGGTCGTGTCAGTAAGGGCACTAGCATTGACTTTATCGTCGGTATGCTGAAAGGAGTTTGAAATGCGCTATTGTCGTTCATGGGTGAATCTACACTCACTAGTTTTAATTCATCAAGCCGCTAATTACACCAGGGTAAAATTTCACTTCTCAACAATCCTTAACATATACTTACTCACTAGCCGATGCGATACGAAAATTTATTAACAGACATATTGAAAGTATGGGACTTATTTCAAACACTAACAACAGTATGGTGCTTAAAATATTAATGTTTATCTTATGTCTTACGGTATTCTCAAAGGTGATAGTGATAACAGTAAATCAAACAGGGGCAATGATAAAACAGTGATCATCGTCGATGCAATTGAGGATCAAAGGCAGCGTAAAGCTTCTTTGCAAGTTGACTCCAAGCAGGTAACACAATAATAAGCCCATGACATTAAACTATCGCCAACTGAGCTTCTGGCATGACAGCCTGCCCTCGCCGATTAAGGTGAGACCAAGTCTGAATACCGACATCGATGCCGATGTCGTTATTGTCGGCGCGGGGTATACCGGTTTGTGGACGGCCTATTACCTGAAGAAAATCGATCCCTCTTTGGATATTGTCGTGCTCGAAGCCGAAATCGCCGGCTTTGGTGCTTCAGGTCGAAACGGCGGCTGGTGTTCTTCTCACCTGTCTGGCATTGATCGCTTGCTAAAAGATCCCAGTCACAAGGAAGGTGCCTTGCGCCTTAAACGACTGATGTTCGAAACGGTGAAAGAGATTGGACTTGTCGCCGAGCGTGAATCTTTTGATTGCCATTATGAACGCTCCGGCGCTCTGGAGGTCGCTGTGCTGCCAGTTCAGTTGACTCGCCTGCAGGATGAGTGGAAATATCTGCGTGATCTTGGCTTCGGTGATGAGGATTATGACTGGCTCGATGCGAAAGCCGTGCGCGAAGTAATTAATGTTGATCAAGCTCTTGCTGCTATTCGCTTACATCATTGTGCGGCCATTCATCCAGCCCGGCTTGCACGTGCCCTTGCAGACGGTGTTGAAAGCCTGGGCGTCAGGATTTTCGAACACAGTCCCGTACAGGAATTCAAGGGCAATGTATTGATAACGCCCCGAGCCAAAATCAGAGCGGAGACTATGTTGTTTACCACCGAGGGCTACACCGCCGGGCTTGGCGGGAAAGGACGAAGGCTGATTCCAGTACATTCCATGATGGTCGCAACCGAAGTCCTCAGCCAGGCGCAACTGGACGAGATCGGGTTTCGTCAACGCTGTACTTTTGGAAATAGTGATCGCATCGTCACCTACGGACAAGTGACTTCCGATAAGCGTATCGCATTTGGCTGTCGAGGCAACTATCTTTTCGGTTCAGGAGTTCGTCACTCATTCGAGACCGCAGACCAGGAATTCAACCTGGTTCGGAACACTCTGCTGCGTTTCTTCCCCGGCCTGCAAGGCATCCGCTTCACTCACGCCTGGGGTGGCGCCATGGGCGTATCACGATCCCTGCTTCCATCAATTAATTTCGACCCCGACAAGCGTGTCGGCTGGGCCGGTGGCTATTTTGGTAGTGGCGTGGCAGCGACTCATCTGGCGGGTCAAACGCTTGCCGACCTCGTGACCGGGCAGGAGTCTGAACGACTTGCGACGCCCTGGGTGAATCCACCACATGCGGATCAGAATTGGGAACCTGAACCCTTGCGCTGGCTGGGCATTCGAGCCGCCCGTTTACTGATGAGTGTTGCTGACCGCTTAGATTACCGCGGAGGAATTTTCGCTCCTGTATTAGCAAAAGGACTCGATCTGTTGCGACCCGACCTTTAATGTCCACTGATGAGCAGGCTAAACTTTGCCAATCCCACAGAGCTGCAAAAAGCAGGAAATCGAAATAAAGCAGTCGAGCCGCTTCCCCTGGTCAATTTAAGATTGCATCACCTGCCTGTAATTTGTCACTGACTGAAGCATCACCAATCGGCCTCATATCCGTCCTGTCTGTACATTTCCGCCGGCCTTAGACCCAGGGGCTTGCTGCCTAAAGATTCACCCTGCAAGGTCGATAAGTAGGCATAAGGTTTTCAAAAGTCAATGCCGCGGATGCGGCCTGTCGCATGGCAAAGGAATCTGGGCGTAGGCAGGTTCAGATACTCGATATAGAAGATGAGCGTGTTAAACGCGGCCGTAATGAACTACTTCAATTAAATATTGTACTCAACGCGATAGATGAATCTCGATTCATATTGTATTTTCAGAACATTGTTCACTTACAGGGACAAGGCGGTGCAGGCAAGCAATATGAAATTTTAGTCCGGATGAATGCAGAAAATGATGAGATTCTTTGTTCTGATGAGTTTATGCCGCTCATCGAACAATATCATTTGAGTTCAAATCTGGACAAATGGGTGATGAGAGACGCGACCGACATGCTAACTCAAAATCTACAGGAACTTGAGAAACTTGATTTATGTTTGATCAAACTTTCAACAGCATCACTCAAAAATGAATCCTTCCGACTATTTGCCCTGGACCTGGTGAAAGAAAATCCATTGCTGGGACAAAAGCTTTGTTTCGAAATTTCAGAAACAGCGGTGAAGTCTGATATAGGTGTTGCAACTGGCTTTATTAACGAATTGAAAAAGTATCACGTGCGGTTTGCACTTGATGATTTTGGCGCCGGTCATTCATCTTTGGAGAAATTGGACAGCCTGCCCGTTGACTATATAAAAATAGATGGAGCTTACGTAAATGAAATGCTTAACAATCCATGCGATATGGCTACAGTAAAGTCAATTGCGAAGCTTGGCTGTACAACTGCCAAAGCCCTCTGTGTCAACCTGATCCCATACACTCCCTGTTTGGGATAACATAGATTTCAGGGCGTCAGACACAGGAAAAATAACATGCCAAAATCAGTATCAGAACGACTGGATACACAGGTTACACCCAAACC
>JBLIML010000208.1:0-6781 GCA_047638675.1 Planctomycetota bacterium
TGATAATCTGCCGGTGCGGAGATCAAAGCACCATAAAGGCCAGCTATAAACAGCAGCAAACTCGACCAGCCAAACCAGGGGGTCAAGGTTTTGGCCAGAGCGTAAAACCTTCCTGGCGCTGCGTATTTATCGAATGGACCGAACATAAGCTAACTTAATCTAATTCTCAGTGATGCTGTGGTGGCAAAAGGCGTCAGTGTCATTGCCAATATCAACAATGCACCAAGAAAATATAATTCTCCTGTAATGGACAAGCCCTGTACAGCATTGTTCACCGCGGCAACGGCAAAAATTAACAAAGGCATATACAAAGGCAGTATCAACAATGCAAGTAACATACCTCCTCCTCGTAATCCCACAGTCAGGGCCACGGCCACAGACCCCACCAGGCTCAACACCGGCGTACCCAGCAGCAGCGTTGCTAACATGGGTAATATAGCCTCCGACGGCATATATAGGAACAAGCTCAATATAAGTGCACTGAGTATCAAGGGTGCGCCACTTAGCAACCAGTGTGCAATAATTTTTGCCATCACTAATACCGTCGTTGAATGCGGCGATAACAATATTTGCTCCAGGGTGCCGTCCTCATAATCAGAACGAAACATAAGATCAAGCGAAAGACTCGAGGCCAACACTGCGGCCACCCAGATCACCCCTGCGGCGATTTTTTGCAACTCTGCCGGCTCAGGTCCTAGCGCCATTGGAAACATGGTCACCACAATCAGGAAAAACAATAAAGGATTCACAAGCTCACTGCGATGCCGTAAACCCAGAACAAGATCACGTCGCAGCAGAGTAAGGAAGGCAAAAGATAAGCTAGACGCTTTCATTTACAATTCGATTCTCTTCAACTTGCAGTCTTGCCAGCTAACAGTTTCGTGTGTCGTCAATATCACGCTCCCGGCATTTTCGACATGCTTGATAATAAGATTACGCAGCACTTGCTTGCTGGCATCGTCAAGCGAAGTAAAAGGTTCGTCCAGCACCCACAGACGCGCCGCACTAATTAATATTCGGGCCAGCGCAAGACGTCTGCGTTGGCCGGAAGACATATTACCCGCAGGCAGATCTGCGTAGTCCAGTAGCCCGAAAACGGTCAGCACCTCTTCCAATGTTCTGTTGCTGGTCTTTAGGCACAGAGCCTGTACCAGCGCAAGATTTTCCAGCGGCGTCAGATCGATTTTGATGGCATTGCTATGCGCAACATAAACGATATCCTGAAGATATTCAGAACGATGGCTCTGAATGTCCTTGCCAAACCATCTAAGCTCACCAGGATCTGCTTGCGCAAGCCCACAAAGAATGCGGATGAGACTAGTCTTACCACTGCCATTGGCGCCATCTATCTGTAGAATTTCGCCTCTGCCCAGAGCAAATTCCAGATCACGGAACAAAACCAGCTCATTCTTACAGCATTCAAGCCCCCTGGCTTCTAACAATAATTCTGTCGAGTCTTCCACACTAATATTGTCATCGCTTAATGGTGCTTGCATGAAGGAAAATGATTAACAAATGGTAAATAGATCAGCTGCTTAGATGTCATAAAATAGTAATGTCGCAGTCTAGCACAGGCACATTAATTGTTGAGCACTATAGTCCTTGAATGCTGTATCATTTTTGATATCAATCAAAAAGATGTGGATACAACATGCCCGAGAAACAACTTCGAGAAAATCTAGAAAAATTACGCGCCGAAATCGATCAAGTCGCTGACAGCGATACGCAGGCCAGAGCCCGGCTCAATACACTGATAAATGAAATTGAAGCCTGCATAGACCCTGAGCAGGAAACGGAAGATCAGAATATTGCAGATAACATAAAGGAGGCAGTGACGCAATTCGAAACGGAACACCCACGCGCGACAGCAATACTAAACGATATTATGGTGACGCTAAGCAATATGGGAATATAAGCCAGACCTCTGTCGCCGGGTCGCATTCAAAGGTTTCGAATTAACCACCGGCACCTGTGACCAGGACAATCGCTATTATACCGCCTATGGCAAAACCCAGAGGTACAATTTCAATAAGTTCCTCGACGGTATTGGTAATATCGCTACCCACTTTGCTCGCTATCCCTGGAGATTTATCGCTATCATCTGATTCAACTTCAGCATCCTCACCTTCGTCTTCAGCGGCTCTATTCAAACGATAAAGTTGCAGGTAATCAACGCCGGAAACGTACATCCCTTGCACACCTTCTCGACCCATTTTAAAGTCGAAGGCAGCCGTTTTAGTCATCAATTTTTGATACTCAATCATCTCGCCTGGTTCATAGCTGGTATGATCCATGCGAAAACCGAAACTGTGTTTTTTCTCTACCTTTTTGCTGGCGCTAAACGGTATCTGATAATAAATCATCGCGTGAGCTTCACTAACCGGTTCCAGAGCAATGCTCTTAACAGGCACCAGAATGATCAAACACAATATAGAAATTAATTTAATGCGCATCTAAGCTTCCCCTCGGTATGAGACCCTTTACAGGCCAAGAGTAGACAAAGTTGGGCTCAAAGTAAACCACTCGAGGGCAAATTGCGTGAATAAAACACCATATATTTTATTGGCTTAGTCAAAGTTCCTGAAAATATGTTTAAAGTTATTACTTTCAATGCGGCGATTTTGGATGTCTGTATTTTTGGTCATTCTTTCTATCGACCAGTAGATCACATCGAGGCTCGGCTACAGTGTTTGGCCGCGAGCCTTCTGCAAACGGACGCAGATATTATTTTTCTCCAGGAACTCTTCCATCGAGACAAGCAAGACAGCTTGTGTGGCATGTTGAAAAAATCATACCCCTTCGTTAAGGGCCTTGCGCCTTCTGGATGGAAATTTCGACTCGGAAACGAATTGCTGACACTGTCCCGCTTTCCGTTATTAAAGGGAAATCTTCATCGTTTTGCCCATGCGCCAGCCGAAGAATTGCGCCACACCAGCAAGGGGTTTTATCATTTACAGGCTGAATTGCCGGGACTCGGGACTATTAATCTAATCAACTTCCATATGAGCGCTGGCGGGAAACACCAACATCCTGAATCGAGTGCCATGGAAACGCTCCGTGAAAAACAGATCCGGCAGCTTCTCGATTACGTAGAAAAGTTGGACAAAACCTTGCTCGCCGGCGATCTCAACGCAGGTCCGGAAGCATCCAACAGGAATTATCAGCAACTACTCTCTGCAGGATATTTCGATCTGTTCACCGACTATGGCGCTAAAGGCATCACCTGGGACCCAGAGAATCCCCTCGTGCTACGAGGTTCTGAAGCTCATCTACCCGCTCAACGCATTGACCACTTTTTCGCGGACGAGACACTCAATGATTGTACGCAAGTGGCTGGGGCAGAAATAATATTCACTGAACATTGCGTAGGAATTAGTGGGGGGCACATACCTTTATCTGACCATTACGCGCTGTCATTAGCTATGGATGCCAAATGACAATACCTTGAAAGCCCATTAATACAGCGATAAAGCAATATAAAATTGGATTCTTTAATGAAGGTGTTGTTTCACGTATTAAGGTCGTAGAATGACCTTACCTACTTACGATAGCAAACCCACTAATGAATAACCCAGCGCAGGTAGAGACAAGCCTGGAAGTACTCAAGGATTCCAAAAAACTCGAACTTCTACTATCTCAATCAAAGGTTGGTTTATTTGGCGGATGTCTCGTCACAACACTGGTGGTGATAATATTCTGGAATCGTACAAACCACAGCTATCTTCTTGCCTGGCTTTGTTTCTATTATGTGGGAAGCTACCTACGCTATCGTGTTGGTAATAACGACTACCTACGGAATCCTCAAAGAAAAACCATCAATAAAACACTTGTCCTATACACCATTTTGACTTTCCTGTGTGGTGCTTCCTGGGGATTGATGTCCGTCTATATCCTGCAAGGAGATATTCTGGCTTATGGCTTGTTTATCATTATTCTGGCGGAAGGAATGATTGCCGGTGGTGCGACTCTCTATGCTATCTATCCCTTTGTATTTGTATCCTTTGCTTTTCCCGCATTACTACCACTTGCTGTATATCTACTGTTGCAGGAAGGCAGCATTGAAAACGCACATGGTCAGTTGGTGCTTATTTTTCTTGTGTTGATGACTGTAAGTGCTATGCGTCTGCGAAAACTGGTGTTGAAATCCATCGGCTACCAATTTGAGAAAAATCAATTACTGGATGAACTGGAGTTGGAAAGAAAACGGGTGTCTGATTTGAATACGAAGCTTGAAAAGGATATTGAGCAATTAAGGCAACGCGACATTCAGCTCAGCAATGAAAAAGACAAAGCTGAGAATCTGGCTAAAAATTTATTGATACTATCAACACGTGATGGCTTAACGGGGATTCCCAATAGAAGACATTTTGACGAGTTCCTTGCCAAAGAATGGAACCGTGCAGTGCGTTCGGAATCGCCCTTGTCTCTCATCATGATTGATATCGATCACTTCAAACCTTATAACGATCACTATGGTCATCAAAAAGGCGACCTGTGTTTACAACAAATAGCCAGCATCCTCGAAGAGCACAGCCGTCGTGAAGGTGATTTGGCAGCTCGCTATGGAGGCGAAGAGTTTGCGCTTGTGTTGCCAGAGACCACACTGAATAACGCCGTCCTCAACGCGGAGAAGATCAGGACGGCAATCGAAAAACGAGCCATTCCCCACGATGCCTCTGAGGTATCTAATATTATAACCGTTAGCATGGGTGTCACTACAATTAAGCCTGATCGAGAAATCTACAGCGCCACATTGATAGCGGAAGCAGACAAGCTGCTTTATCAAGCGAAGCGGGAAGGTCGTAATAAAATTGTCGCGGCGGAATATAAAATCAACACTATTGTTCGAGACTAATAGCGGCGGTCACGCTCTTACAGTAAAGGAAGGCATTTAAATCTGCTAAATCATATATTTTTCCTTTGCAGATCCCTATAATCCCAGCCTCATTTTTAGTGTGAAACTAAAGGCGGGGGATTTGCGATGACAGACACAATCTTCAGTAAGATAATAGAAAAGGCGATTCCTGCCGATATAGTTTATGAAGACGAGCTTTGTCTGGCTTTTCGTGATGTGAACCCACAGGCACCTGTTCATATTCTGGTAATACCGAAAAAACCTATTCCCAGAATTATCGATGCCACAGAGGAAGATCAATCTCTACTCGGTCACCTGCATCTGATTGCGAACAAGGTTGCCCGCCTGGAAGGCGTTGAAGACGCTTTTCGTCTGGTCGTAAATAATGGAGAAGGCGTAGGACAAAGCGTATTTCATCTACACATACATATCCTGGCCGGCAGATCATTTACCTGGCCGCCCGGATAACGAATTATATTTTATACCAATCAGGACGATTCCAATGATGTACGACACTGACGATCTTCGCATTGCCTCCATAAAAGCCGTTGCTACACCCACAGAAATCTGTGAAGAAATCCCCGTCAATGAAGCGGCAACGCGAACGACTTACTCTGCACGACAGGCTATACATGATATTTTGTCTGGAAAAAATGACCGACTTGTCGTTATTGCCGGCCCGTGTTCCATTCACGATCCGGATGCGGCTATAGAATATGCCGCGAGGTTAAAACGCGTTAAAGATGAATTACAGAACGATCTTCTTCTTATCATGCGTGTCTACTTTGAAAAACCCCGCACGACAGTAGGCTGGAAAGGTCTGATCAATGATCCGGATTTAGATGAGAGTTTTCAAATCAACAAAGGCCTTCGTCTTGCGCGTCAACTTTTGCTTGAACTGAATAATATGGGTATGCCAGCGGGTGTGGAATACCTGGACATAATTACACCGCAGTACATTGCCGACCTTGTCAGCTGGGGTGCCATCGGTGCGCGAACAACCGAGAGCCAGGTGCATAGAGAAGTTGCCTCCGGATTGTCTTGTCCGGTGGGGTTTAAAAACGGCACTTACGGCACCACACAAATGGCAATTGACGCGATACGAGCGGCATCGTTTTCGCATCATTTTCTTTCTTTACGCAAGGAAGGCAGCTCAGCGATTTTCACCACCACCGGCAATGATGATTGTCACATTATTCTGCGGGGTGGCAAGCAACCCAATTATGACGCAGAGAATATCAACAGGGTCGCAAGTGAACTGGAATCCGCGAAGTTACCTGCGCGTATAATGGTTGACTTTAGTCATGCCAACAGTGAAAAGAAACACAAAAAACAGTTGGACGTGGGGCGTAATGTTGCCTTACAAATCGCTTCTGGCGAACAGCGCATCTTCGGGGTCATGATCGAAAGTCATCTGGTAGAAGGCGCACAGACCGTCATACCAGGCAAAGAACTGATCTATGGTCAAAGTATTACCGATGCCTGTTTAGGATGGGAGGATAGCGAAATATTATTGCGTGAACTTGCGCAGGCGGTGAGGGACAGACGACACAGTTAATATACTTCCAATTCATCTTTCTCTATTTACCGTAGGGCCGAGAATTGGGACAGGGACCTCGGTACCCCCTTGAGGGGTGAGTACCGTTTACGCAGCTAAGAATGCAATTTATTCGGCCGCATGCCAGCATCCCGGCCGCCGTGGTCGAATGAATTCGACCCTACAGAATTCCTATTATCGTGTCAGGTAGGCAACAGGATTATTTCTTTGTTATCAGTTGGCCTGTCGGGCTGAATTTATTCGGCCGCATGCCAGCATCGCGGCCGCCGTGGTCGAATGAATTCGACCCTGCAAAATTCCTATTATCGTGTCAGGTAGGCAACAGGATTATTTCTTTGTTATCAGTTGGCCTGTCGGGCTGAATTTAT
>JBLIML010000209.1:0-6730 GCA_047638675.1 Planctomycetota bacterium
GTCTCACCACAAGCCAAATTGACCGGGACTTATATCAACCCTTTGATTGCCCGAACGGCAGCGCAGATCGATGGCTTCGATGACTGTATCTTACTCAATTCTCACGGGCATGTTGCCGAGGGCAGTGGCTGGAACATCATTTTGATCAAAGATCAAAGTCTGATCACTCCCGCCGTAAGCGAAGGAATTCTGCAAGGACTGACACGAGATACACTGCTAACGAT
Source organism: Planctomycetota bacterium (assembly GCA_047638675.1). Classification (GTDB taxonomy): domain Bacteria; phylum Pseudomonadota; class Gammaproteobacteria; order Eutrophobiales; family Eutrophobiaceae; genus WLWS01. Next base: position 225 of record JBLIML010000209.1, read on the forward strand.
GGCAAAGCAAAGTCTAGATATGAAAATAGAAGAGCGACAGGTAGAACCAGAAGAACTATTCAGCGCAGATGAAGTCCTGGCCTGTGGCACCGGTATTCAAATCCTGCCCATCGTTGAGATCGATGGCACTAAAATTGGCAAGGGGCAAGCCGGCGAGAAGTTTCAACAATTCTGGGCGCTGTACTGCAATGTTGTGCGTCATTCGAATACGACATACGAAAATTGGTTAACGCCCATTTATCCTGATGCAGCATAACAAGCTGAGCTCAATGCGATGAAAGTCAACAATCCAAAATTAAGAGCCTTTGATTTTTACGCCCAGGAAGTGGGTTACGAATATGCCCTGGTGAATTCCCTGCATCGCTCTCCGCAACTGAAAGATTTTCTCGCGGATCTCGATCCAGAGATGTCGCTCAACTGGTCTAAAAAATCTTTTTATGGCTTGCCAGAGTTGCGAGAGAGGATCATTAGCACTCAGGACTACAAGGTGCCTGTCGAAAATGTCTTTGTCACCTCCGGAACAAACGAAGCGAATTTTTTGATCATGATGCAAACAGTCAACCCTGGTGACGAGGTCATTACTGACCTGCCGGGCTGGCCACAACCTTTTAGCATCTGTGAAGCGCTTGGCGCAAGCGTTCATGGTATTCGACGCATTCCTGAGGAAAACTGGCGACTTGATCTGGATGCACTCGAAGGCATGGTCAATAATAAAACGCGATTGATTTTCTTAAGTTCTCCGAATAATCCAACGGGCGCCGTGTTCTCCGAAGAAGAGATGAAACGGATCTGCGAGATAGCGCAGGCCTGTGATGCCTATCTTGTCTGTGATGAGATCTATAGAGGTCTTGAGTGGGACGATAAAATCTCACCTGCTGCTGTGAATTATTACGAAAAAGCTGTTAGCACGGGCGGCGTATCAAAGTCGACTGGACTTCAGGGTATTCGCATTGGCTGGATGGCAAGCCAGGATAAAGCACTGCTGGAAGATTGTAATATATTGCGCATACAAACAACGCAGGTGGCAAATGTGTTTGGTGAATATGTTGCATTAGCAGCGCTTGAAACCACTCGCTATAAACAACTCGTCGATGGCGCTAAAGCTCAGGGACGCGAAGGCTGGGGTGTTGTATCGAACTGGATTGACGAGCAAGAAGCGTTTTCCTGGGTGAAACCGAAAGCGGGATTTCTGTCGTTTCCCAAATTTGATCTCCCCATCGATTCCGATGAGTTCTGTAAACGCCTGCTCGCAGAACCCTACAAAACTTATCTCCGTCCCGGTAGCGCCTATGGCTTCGGCCAACACCTTAGACTTGGCATAGGACAGTATGAAACCAGTGAAATTCATCAGGCCCTCGAACGTATCTCAACGTTCATAAAAGATCTTCAAGTTTGATGAAAGAACGTTATTTTAATCTTACATAAGAATTTCCAATATTTTTTTTGTATCCCCAGAACGAATTACCTTCCCATCAACTTGTACTAAAGGAATGAATTTGCCTCTTAATATGTCATATTGCCTACGACCCTCAACAGATTTTTCAATATCATATTCAAAATAATCAATATTATTCTGACCGAAGAACGTTCTCATCTTTGCACAGTAAGAACACCAGGAGGTAGCGTAGAGAACAACTCGTTGCTCATGGGAGGCAGTGAAATCCGAAGTAGGGTTCAAAAACTCATCGATTTCACTCCAAAAATTAATCGCGGTAATGACACAAGCAAATATGATTAATGTCTTCATCTATCTGCCAATCTTGTTTAACTATTCAAACTTATGATATGCCAGCACGTCCTAATTAAGTCAACGTTTGACTTGTTTACGCGCTCTCCTCTGATATGAACCATTTTGACAAGTCGCTATTTTTTGCGTGCCTGGAAGCGTGAGCCTTCGCATTTTACTTCGTAAACATCGATACAATGTTCTGCGGTGTTCACGCCTTTACCACTATCGAGTTTGAATACGAAGCCATGCAATGTGCAGCGAAGCATCTTGCCCTTACCCATGATTGCGCCCCGGGTGGCGAAGTCGCCATCTTGATGTGGACACAAACGTTGGACTCCGTAATAGCTATCGCCGTTTTGAAAAATGACGACGTCCGCGCCGTCGACCGATGTCGCTAATGGAAATTTCGTTTCCTGTTCATCGATCTCCTCGAGATCGTGCCACTTACCTTCACCCATATTCCTGTTTCGCTCAGGCAGCCGCCTGCGATCCGCCTCCCACTTGTTGGATCCGATCAAGGGCAAAGCCGCGTTCGAGGCGAGTCAGGAATAAGCCAATCTGGTAGGTGAAGGGTTCTTCCAGAAAACATTTGTAGGTAGCTGTTAAGGCGTCTGCAAGTGGCAAGCCGAGTTTGGACTGCGTTGCATAGAAGCATTTCTGCACTCGAGTGGAGGCATCGAGATCAACCTTTGTCTCATTCCAGGTCAGTCGGGAGAGATCAGCGGCCAGCGCATTCAGGAAGGCCTTCTGCTCATCTTCCAGGGTCGCAGCACGTTGCGGGATTATGTCTTCATCGATCATTGGTAACCAGTTGCGTTCATCACGAGCGAGCGTCACATCGCAGTCGTAGCGCACGCCGCGTTTGAACGCCATTACCGGTACGATCTGGCGATCTATTTTTCGCGTTTGTTGCATGCAATCGTCCAATTCAAAATCACCGTCTTCGAATGTCATCACGCTAACATCCGCTGGCATGCCGACAGCCAGGCTGCCTGCATGATCGTCGATGCGCAGGGCGCGGGCGGGTGCAATGGTAATGCGTTCGATAATTTGTTCAAGATCAAAACCTAACGCTAAAAAGCAGGTCATTACATTCGCGAAGGAGTGCACCGGCCCCAGTACATTGAACTGCTGCAAGTCCGAACTAATGATATGCGGTAGCAAACCTTCTGCGATCGCTTTTTCGGCAATATCGAAAGAAAAATTAGTAGAGCCCATACCGATGTCGAACAACACGCCGCGTTTCTCAGCGGCCAGCACTTCCGCTCGTACCTTGCCCGCATCATTAAAAACGGTGCCTGGGTTACCATGATAAAGGTGAGTAATCATGTCGCCACGCTCTGCTAGCTCAAAGGCGGGCTTTGTCGTGTCGCGCGTGGGTGCAACCTGGAATTCGCCGATATGGGTATACGTCGGCAACTCCAAAACTTCAGCTGCGCCTTTGCCCATACGCAAGGGTCCACTGTCATGTTCACCGAAGGCACCGAGTTTCAAATATCTGATCGCGTCCCGATTTTCGTTAACGATGTCTAGCCAGGCGCCAATATCCCATGCGCCCAAAGTGCGTACATTGCCTTCGATATAAGCTGAGCTTACGATACCCATTGGTCGCACATACACACCGCAGTACAAATCAGTAATGGTGGCGTCGGTCATCAGGGCTTTGAATTCCGGAAAGGTACCGAAACCAGGCCCACCCGCTTCACAAAAAGTGGTAACGCCTTGATAGATCCCTATGTAGTCGGGATACGCGAAGCCGAGGTCGCCATAAGCATGGACGTGCAGGTCAACCCAGCCAGGTGTGACGATCAGACCTGTGACATCAATAATCTCGGCATCTGCGCTCGCTTCTACATCACCAATGGCGGCAATCTTGCCGTCCGTGATAACGAGATCGGCAAATTTGTTTATGCCCTGGCTCGGGTCGATAATCTGACCTCCGCGTAATATGATGGTTTGAGACATGGGGTAACTCCCAGTTAGCTGCGTGCGAATCAGTGTATTAGCTTGCTCTAACGATGTCGAGTCAGTTGCACAAACCAGGATTCTTTGTTTTTATGGTGCACACCTTTCCAGGCATTAAGTGCCCGCTTATCGCTGACAATGTTTAGTATAATGCGAAAGTCTGGCACATCTTTTCTACGGGTATATAAATGGTCCGACTGGATTTGCATCCTTAGCTCCGTTAACGGTGCGTACCGTTGTACATCTTTTGAACGGCACATTGTCCATGCACCACTTCTCCGCCAAAAGCACGCAGGAATGACGGTACCTCTCACACGGGAAAGACGGTACCCCTCACGCGGAAATGACGACACCTCCCACACGAAAATGACGATTCCTTTTGTGGACACGAAATTTGAATAGGAATTACTTTTTATCTGCTTCGCTTTGAGTTCGTATCAATGATCGTCGTTTAGTGTTTTTAAATAGGCGATCAACTCCCATCGTTGATTCTCAGTGAGACTTGACTCGAATGGTGGCATACGTTTGCTACCGCGGGTGCGGCCTTTGGAGATTGTGTTGAACCAGCGTTCTGCTTCAAAACTTCGATTGTTCAAGGGTCGTCCCTGGCCACCTGCGCCGCCATGCCCGTGACATAAGGCGCAGCTTGTGTTGAAAGTCTTCTCGCCTTTCTCAACCGACTCGGATGAATTCAATACGTATTCCTTTATTGAGATCGCCTCCGATGCGGACGATGCCGATACGGCAGCCGCCATCGATAGAAATGAAAAAAGCAGCAGTCTAGCGTTCTTCATCCAGGGTGAACGCAATCAGCAAGCCGCCGCCTGGGATATCTCTGATTTTGGGAAAGACGGTAGCCATCTGCCCAACAACAAAACCGCTAAAGCCGCTGGTAGTGAGTATGTATTGTTTACCCTTGACTGCATAACTCACTGTACCCCCGCGAGAGCCAGCAGAGCTGCGAAAATGCCAAAGTACCTTACCGCTTTCCGCGTGATAGGCATTGAAAACACCATCAAGTTCACTATTAAAAACAAGGTTGCCCCCGGTTGTAAGCACTGAACCTAAACCAGGAAGAGGATAGTCAATTCTCCATTTTCTTACTCCGGTCATGGGATCAAGCGCGACCAGCCTGGCGCTCGCTTTCTTCCCCGGCGGCGGAATCATTTCTAACTTGTCGGTTCCAATATTGGCTTGCGCGTAACCCAGCGATGCAGGGTCTACGTATGTCGGTTTTGTGCGTAAACAGGCTTCAAAACCATTCAGATACCACAGGCCGGTATTCGGATTGTAAGCGCCATGATTAAAGCTTCGCCCACCCAGAAAAGAAGGGCACTGTATACCATCCTCTCCCACTGGCGTTTCCACCCGATTGATAAACTTTCCAGAATTGATGTCAATGCCATCCGCGAAATTAATATTTTCAGCGAACTTCCACACATTTAGCAAACGGCCGCTTTCCTTGTTATAGACGAAAGTGAATCCGCTCTTATTAAGGTGAACGATATACTCGACGCCCTTGTTCTTGACGATCAGGGCTTCATAGGCCGAGTCGAAATCCCAAAGATCATGGGGGGTTTCCTGATGATGCCACTTAAGCTTGCCGGTGCTTGGCTCCAATGCCATTAATGTTGCTGTATATTTGTTGTCACCTTTGCGGTTCTCGCCATAAAAATCCGCTGCCGCATTACCGGTGCCAATGTAAATCGTGTCGCTAGCCTCATCATAGGTGCCCGGCATCCACGCGCCTCCACCACCATATTCTCCACTACCGTTGGGCCAGCTTTCTTCATCATCCTTGATGACATCGAATTCCCACACGGACTCACCTGTCATTGCGTCAACGGCATAGATTTTCGCGGCAGTGGCGAAGTCACCACCGGTGGAACCACCAAAGAGAACATCGCCTGCGAGTTGTGGTGATGCGGTGAAAACGCAGCCACCGCACTTTCGTGGTTCCGTGATTTGTCTTGACCACTTCTCCTTACCTGTAAGCTGATCAAGTGCAATGAAACGTCCGTCAAGGGTTCCGAGGTATACCATGCCATGACCCACCGTTACCCCACGATTAATACCGGTGATCAATACTTCGTAGGCAATATCATCAAGTTCTGGTCGGTATTCCCAAAGACTCTTACCACTGGCCGCATCAATGGCGAATACGTTATCGAAAGGGCCCGCATAATAAACCACCCCGTCGACAACGATGGGGGTGGTTTGTAAACCGTTAGTGATGTCACCAGGTTGATGGATCCAGGCAACGCGAAGACGATCTACGTTCTCTGTATTGATCTGGTCCAGCGGGCTGTAGCGCCAGGCATTTGAGGTGCGATGGTATTGCGGCCAATTATCCGGGTCGATGCTACCAGCATCTACTTCGGTGGCCAGTAATGACTGGGGAACAAAAGAACATAAACAAAACAAGAAGGTGAATAAACTTTTCTGTCTGTGCATTATTGAACTCCTATCGGCACATCGAAGTATTCTTAAGTTTACAGAAAACCTTCAAGATAGACCTTGATCTTATCCAGACCTAGATTGATTTGATCAATAGAGCAGGCATATGAGAAACGTAAGTGTTCGCCTTCGCCGGGGACGGGCGTACCAAAATGCGCATCAGCGAGTACCGCAACGCCAGCTTCGTGTAACAATCGATCAGCAAGTTCTGCGCTGTTCTTCATTTTTACTCTTTTACAAACCTCAGTCACATCTGGCCAGGCATAAAATGCGCCTTCTGGGCTGCGGCAATAGATACCTTCTATTGCATTGAGACCATTAACAATGTGATCGCGTCGTATTTTGAATTCATCAC
>JBLIML010000210.1:0-6698 GCA_047638675.1 Planctomycetota bacterium
TGCTAGAAAAACAACGCGTAAGCAAAAGTTTCGGTGCCGCGGCTAAAGAATATCAGAGTGTAAATCAATTGCAGCATACAGTTCTGGTTCGACTATTAGAAAGGCTTGATTTGATAAAAATGAAACCAGGGAGCGTTCTGGATCTTGGGTCGGGTCCCGGAACTTCTTCGTCCAAACTGGCAAAGTATTATAAAAAAGCGACGATAATCGAATCGGACATCTCTCTGCCAATGTTACAACAGGCAAAACTACAGGCCCCCCGGTTTTTTTCGAAGCGCAGCTGGCTTTGTTCCGATGCTGAACAGATGGGAATAAAATCCAGCAGCATCGATCTTGTTTTTTCAAGCCTGATGCTGCAATGGTGCAACAACCTGGATCACGTGCTTAAAGAAGTTCGCAGAATATTGAGGCCCAACGGGCTGTTTATCTTTTCGACCTTTGGTCCGGACACTTTAATGGAGTTACGAAAAAGCTGGGAAAACGTTGATGATAATATTCATGTAAACGCGTTTATCGACATGCATGATATAGGTGATGCGCTTGTAAGGACGGGCATGGAGAACCCTGTTATGGAATCTGAAATCATTTCTGTTAAATATGAAACTGTTTACCGGCTTATGCGGGATCTAAAAATTTTGGGCGCACACAACATAAACAGTGGCAGACGAAAAACCCTGACAGGAAAGAGCCGTTTGCAAAACATGCTGGCACACTATGAAATAAAGCGAGTTGATGGGCGCTTGCCCGCAACTTATGAAGTCGTCTATGGGCACGCCTGGGCCCCAGACATGACGAAAGCCACAAGGGTTGATGAACACACCCTTGCCTTTCCTGTTTCCGCTTTAAAGCGCGGAAACTTTTAGCAACAGCCAGGATCAAAAACGATATGTCTGGATATTTCATTACCGGGACAGACACTGGAGCAGGAAAAACTGTGGTTACGCTCGGGTTGATGGCCGCGCTAAAGAAAACCGATGCTTCTGTGCTTGGGATGAAGCCAGTCGCCAGTGGCAGCGTTCGCACAAGCGAAGGGTTGCGGAATGAGGATGCATTACAAATACAGCGCCAGGGGGATGTTCACGTCCCCTATGAGCTACTAAACCCTTATGCTTTCGAGCCGGCCATAGCGCCTCATTTTGCATCAAAGGAGGTCGGCGAAAACATTGATCTGAACAAAATCTTATCGTGCTATCAAACTCTGGCGGGCCTGGCTGAAACACAAATTGTTGAGGGCGTGGGCGGGTGGAGGGTTCCTCTGGGTGATAATTATTCAGTTTCAGACCTGGCAAAGGCGCTTAATCTGCCGATAATCGTAGTGGTCGGTCTTCGTCTTGGGTGTATTAATCATGCCGTTTTAACAGCAGAAGCAATCTCCAGAGACGGCTTACATTTAAAAGCCTGGGTAGCAAACCAGCTAGAGCCTGACTACGAAACACTCCAGGCAACAGTGGACTGTTTGTCCAATATTATTCCCGCGCCCATGCTGGGCCAGGTTCCTTTTATGAATACCGTTGATATTGACAGGGTTTCTGCCTGTCTAAACATCGATCTATTGTAGGGATTGGGGTTTACGCAGGTTTTCCATAAGATCCGGTTATAAACAAGAATCGATTTTTTATAATTCGGATCCAGGCGCTACAATTCTTTCCGTAAACGGTTTCTTATGACGTCGCCCTCTAACTTATATATGATGCGCGCCTCAGGGCGAGATTAGGCGTGCTCGAAACCGAAAATCGTTCTTTCTGCTTGCGGGGAAAAACAAACCCGCTCAAGTGCCCAATGCTATAATCGCAGCGATATGCTGGTATTCAAGGCAAGGATACGAGCTTAACAGGGCACCGAACACACTGACAACGAAAGCACTATGTTATTTTCTGAGGGAAACCACATGTTTTTCAGATCGCTGAAGAATTATTTTGTTGCGAGCATCGCATCAGCGCTCACTATGTCAACCGTTCCTGTCAGTGCTGAGTATGAATTAAATTTGAGACAGGGTGTGACCACAATAAGCCAGGGCGCATATGATGCGAACATCATTATTCTGATGTTTGTCGGCATCACCATCATTGTTGTGGTCGGCATTATGTTTTGGTCCATCTTTCGTCATCGTAAATCGACAGACGCGCCAGCAAAACAGTTTCATAAAAGTGTGGCGGCAGAATTAATATGGGCGATTATCCCAATCCTTATTCTTGTGGCGACGGCAGCGCCCGCCATCAAATCATTAATTCTTATGAAAAACAACGCAGGCTCTGGAGCAACAAAACAAAGCACTGGTTACCAATGGAGAAATATTGACGTGACAGACGCGCTCCCGCAATTAACGTTTCGCGGTAAATCACAAAATATAAATAGCAGCCTTTACCTGGAGAAAAAAGCCGAGCCACACCAAAACGTATGTTTCTCTAGTGAAAATCTTGGCGTAGAGAGGCAGAGCTAGTACGCGGGGCAGAGCTTTTCGAGACTTTGTCTGGGTTGTGGTGGGGTTGTCGGAGCTGGAATATTTTTTGCGTCGTTAATTTCTCAGCGCTTTTACATCATCTACAATAATAGCGGGCGAGTTGTTACCCCAGTTGCTGCGCTCATGATTGACAACGGCGGCGACTTCTTCGTCCGTCAAATTAGCGCCAAATGGCGGCATTGGTGCGGCGTAAGACACGCCGTCGATAACCTTGTTGCTTAAGCCATTCAATATAGTGCTGATGTGATCTGAAGGGTCTTCATTTAAGACAGCCGGGTTTCCTTTTAATGGGGGAAACACGCCCGGAAGGCCTGTCCCGTTGACCTGGTGGCAAGAAGAACAATTGTTGCCGTAGATCTGGGCGCCAAGATCGCTGCCGGCGTCTTTTGGTTCTGCTGCCGTGGTTTTTCCCGCAGTTCTTTCAGTGGTTTGGGTTGAAACAACGAGCGGTATTCCGCCGCGGGCATGTAATTCCTGTGACACATACCCCGCACCCCAGGCTAAAACGCTAAGGAAAAGCACCCAGGCCCATGTCGGGATGGGCACGGGCGATTCAATTCTTAAGGGTTCAAAATCATCGCCAATTTTGGCGCTGTACGCGTTGGCGAGCACTGAAATATTACCCTGTATAATATCCCCGTTGACAATGCCATGCACGGCAATCGACGGACCATTTTGAACGGTGAAGCGAACGGTGCGCTCACTGGCGACGCCATCATCTTCTATCGCGACGAAACGTAACTGGTGTGACCCGTCGGATATAAACTGGGTGTTTAGTTGAAATTTTTCCGGAGGCGTTAGTTTTTGAAAGGGCCTCCTGTCGTCGTCAAGGTAGACATCAATAATCATCTAAGATGTCCTCCTCAATTAATACTCGACGTTTGATGTGATTGAGATTAGTTTCGCCCGGCCAGATCGTTACATACACAGCGCGATAAAAAGAATAGATGAGAATACAGGTTGCAAGCAAGACCACGCTCAAGCCGAGCGCCGTAATTGTATCCGGGGAGTCAAACCCACAAACACTGGCCAGTAATTCAAAATAATAATTTACTCTGTCCATCACGGCTCCAGCTTAATCTGCTTCAAGGACTGCAAATAGCGCACAAGATCTATCGCCTCTTCTGTCGCAACAATAGCTTTAGAGCTCGGCTTGAAACCAGGTGGGATGTGCACAACCACATCGGTTTTGCTGACCATGACCGTTTCTTTAAAATACCAGGGATAGCCTGGCATCACAGAGGTTGGAACAACCGCTCTGGGGTTGTACAAATGAATCAAGTTCCAAACTTCGCTAGGTTGTCGCAGCCCAACATTTGAGAGATCGGGCCCCGTGCGCTGAGTGCCGAGTAAGGGCGGCTTCTCCATCGCATAATCGCCTGCTACCGACCCACGACCATAAGGCGCGTCGACGGGCAGATCTCGAACAAACTGAGTGTGACAAACGCCGCAGCCCTCTTTAAGATAAAGCACTCTGCCCCTGGCCGCAGAAGGTTCCAGCTCACTTGACCCGATTGTTGCTGGTGTTTTTTGCGCCTGAAATGCCGGCAAGACAGCAATAATAATACTCAAAATCAAAAACACCGTGGCAGCAGTGCCGATTAGCGTTCGGTGATCGGTGTGTAGGCTCATACCTTGATGGCCTCACCGCTAACGAGAGGATCCGCCGGGGCGTTAATTGGACGCATATTCCAGAGATTGATAAAAAAAACAATGTGGCTTGCGACCATCATGAAGCCTCCAATGCTGCGCCACAGCCACAAGGGCGCTGCTGCATCGACCGAGGCAATAAAAGATTCGCCGGCAACCCAGGAGGCGCCCTGTAAGACGCCAGCAATTGAGATCGAGGTGACATAAAGACTGCCGCCGAGAAAGGCCAACCAAAAATGCAGTCCCATGGCTGATTCGCTGGGGCCACGACCTGTAATTTTTGGCAGTAAGCCGTAGATTGCGCCCCAAATAGCGAAAGTCACAAAGCCGTACATAGCCAGATGAGAGTGCCCTACGGTAAAGTTGGTGAAATGCCAATAGACGTTGGCGGAACGAAAGGCCTCAATCGTGCCTTGTGTTGAAGCTAATGCGTATCCCCATATACCCACAAGCAAAAAAATCAGCGCATAGCTTTTGCGTATCTTGTACCAGGATCCCCTGGCCGTCAGGAAAAAATTCCCGGTGCCTGACCAGACAGGAACCATCATGCCAACACTAAACAAAATTGCTGTGGTTTGCAGCCACCAGGGCGTGGCGCTAAAAATATAATGGTGCCCGCCTATTAAGGTGTAAAAAATCATGTTCGTCCAAAATCCCAGAACCCCTAAGGCGTAAGAATAAATGGGTTTTGCCAGCATACGTGGCAATGCGTAGTAACAGATCCCGAGAACCAGCGGTGTAAACCAGAGGCCCACGGCGTTATGCATGTAGTAGCCCTGAATAATTATATTGCCCAGGCCTTGTTGATTAAAGGGAAGATAACCTATCGTGAATAATATTGTCATCCAGCAAAGAGCGCCGAGGATGTACCAGTTTGATATGTAGATTTCTGTCATTGTTCGGTTCGCCACTGTGCTTATTATTGTTGTGGCGATACAAGCGAGTCCCAGCCCGTAAAGCAGGGCGACCGGCCAGATGAATTCGCGGTATTCCTGAGGGCCCTGAGTGATGCCAAGCGACAGTGTTATCAGGCTGGCGATGAGAGCCAGGTTCCACAAAACCAGTCCGAGCTGTGCTGCCCACCGACGAACCATGTTGACCTTGGATGTACGGGTAACAACAAAAAGCGCGACCCCAATTAACGCGAAAGAGGACCAGCCAAACATGACGATATTTGTGTGAATCGGACGAATACGACCGAAGGAAAACAGGCTATAAGGTAGTGTATCGGGCCAAAACAGTTTTACAGCCGCAAGAAGTCCATAAGTGGTGCCTATGAGCAGCCAGATCCCGGCGCAAAAGATGAAAGCGAACACCAGAGCTTTAGTGGCAGGCTCGTGTCCAGGCGGCATTTTTTTGATTGCCTCGTTAGCTTCACTCATAGGATGAGCTCCCTAACGCGCGAGGTAATCGCCGCTGCATCGGCTTCAAAGGGGATGTAACCCACAATTTGGCTCAGCGGATTAACCACGTAAATGACGCTCGTGTGGGACACATTATAATTGTTGTCCAAAATAGTCTCTTCTTTTTTGAATAAGGCCTTGAAGCTTGCCCGTGTTTTTTCTATAGACGCAGGCGTACCAGTCAAGCCAAGAAATCGATTGTCAAAGTGTTGTAGATATTCAGCCAATCTTTCAACAGTGTCACGCTCCGGATCAACAGTGATTAAAACAGGGGTGACGCGCTTTTCTATTTGATCTTGATCTAGCTGTTGCATAACCTGAGTCATTTTTGACATCTGTATAGGGCAAGTGTTGGCACAACTCGTAAAGCCAAAATAGACTAGAAGATACTGATCACGAAAATCTTCCTGAGTAACATGAACGCCAGAATGGTCAAGCAAGGAGAACTGTATTTGTTCATCGAAGCCCTCTTTATGCAGGAGAGCGAAGGCAAAGCCAGTAATACCCAAACCGATAATTACGGCGAATAAAAGCAAAGCTTTAAATATGGGTGTTGGTCGCATATATCCTCTGAGAGTGATTAGAATCGCTATCTAATGTTCATCGAATACAATCGCTGGAAGATTGCAGGTCAGCCAATATTAAGAAACGCATTCCCAAAACCCCTGCAGCATGGAATTGAGTATATCAGTTTACACAGAGCATGCACCTCGTCTTGCGGGCAGGTCAGTTTTGCTTCAGTCTGCCGCGCCAACCAGAGTCGATTTTACTGTTCCCTGGCAAAAGAAACATCGTAGTATTAAGCTCGATAATTACTTGAGGAAAATAATGACGACAGGCAGATCTTTAATATTGTCACTGATGCTCGGATCTTTGATTGTCTGGTGCCAGGGTGCCAGCGGACATGGTGGCGTTGGCATGGAAGACGATAAGTGCGTGATCAAAATCGGGTTTTTAACGGCGCATTTTACCGGTTATCAGCCGCTTAATAATGGTACCCAGGAGTTTTGCGAAGACATTCCTGAAGTAGCCGACAGTATTTTCGTAATTGAATACTTGCACGATTTTCTTAAGGAAATACAGGTTGATTTTCGCATTATCAAGGATGTCAACGAGATAGGCATCTTTGCAAACTGGGATGATATTCTCGTCTTTGATGATATTGAGAAGGTAACTGTTTTTTA
>JBLIML010000211.1:0-6638 GCA_047638675.1 Planctomycetota bacterium
TGTTTTGGCCGCCGGTGCAACGGGCATTATGCAGGCCTGTATGGATGTTGTGATTCCCTATGTTCATGAGCGAAAACAATTCGGTAGCCCCATCGGTGAGTTCCAGCTAATGCAAGGTAAACTCGCCGACATGTATACCACCATGAATGCATGCAAGGCCTATGTATACGCCGTTGCCAAAGCCTGCGATCGTGGTGAGGCCACACGTAAGGACGCCGCGGGCGTTATTCTTTATGCCGCAGAAAAAGCTACGTGGATGGCACTGGAGGCTATACAGGCTTTGGGCGGCAACGGTTACATTAATGAATATCCCACTGGCCGTTTGTTGCGCGATGCGAAGCTTTATGAAATTGGGGCTGGCACGAGTGAGATTCGCAGGATGTTAATTGGTCGAGAGCTTTTTGCTGAGTCTATGTAGATCTCTATAAATAAGAAAATAAAATGACAATTCTCAAAACATCCATAAAACCTCGTTCAGAAGAATTTAAAGCCAATAGAGATGCTTTGCACACCGTGGTTTCTGATCTCAAGGAAAAGGTGAGCATTATCTCTGCAGGCGGTAGCGAAAAAGCGAGAGAGAAACACCTGGCCAGGGGAAAATTATTACCACGTGAGCGCATTCGACATCTGCTCGATTCCGGCACCCCTTTTCTTGAGTTGTCGCAGCTGGCTGCGTGGGATATGTATGATAACGATGTTCCCTCTGGCGGTATTTTGTCGGGTATAGGCCGAGTCAGCGGTCACGAATGCATGATCGTAGCAAACGATGCCACGGTTAAAGGTGGCACCTACTATCCCTTGACGGTTAAAAAACATTTACGTGCGCAGGAAATTGCGGAGATTAATCATCTGCCGTGTATTTACCTGGTGGATTCCGGTGGTGCATTTTTACCCAAACAGGATGAAGTATTTCCAGATCGTGATCACTTTGGTCGTATTTTTTATAACCAGGCCAACATGTCTGCTAAAGGGATCCCACAACTGGCAGTAGTGATGGGCTCGTGTACTGCAGGCGGTGCTTATGTGCCAGCCATGTCCGATGAAAGCATCATCGTCAAAAACCAGGGTACTATTTTTCTCGGTGGTCCGCCGCTGGTTAAAGCCGCCACGGGCGAAGTCGTTAGCGCTGAAGAATTAGGTGGTGCCGATGTGCATTCGCGTATTTCCGGTGTGACTGATCACTACGCAATAAACGATATGCACGCACTGGGTCTGGCAAGAAATGCTGTCAGTCACTTCAATAAAGTTAAACAAATTAAATTGCAGACACGTGAATCTATAGAACCCTTATACGCCGGTGATGAAATCTATGGTGTCATTCCCAAAGATAGCCGGCAACCTTATGACATCCGCGAAATAATCGCGCGCATAGTTGACGGAAGTGACTTTGATGAGTTCAAACAACTCTACGGCACTACCCTTGTTTGTGGTTTCGCCCACATCCATGGTTATCCAGTTGGTATCGTTGCCAATAACGGCATCCTTTTTTCCGAGTCTGCCTTAAAAGGCGCACACTTCATTGAGTTGTGCAGCCAACGAAATATACCTCTGGTGTTTCTGCAAAATATCACCGGATTCATGGTCGGGAAAAAATATGAAACTGGCGGCATTGCCAAAGACGGAGCGAAACTGGTTACCGCTGTGGCCACCACGCGAGTGCCAAAATTTACCGTCATCATCGGCGGCAGTTTCGGTGCGGGTAATTACGGTATGTGTGGCCGCGCCTACAACCCCCGTTTTTTGTGGATGTGGCCGAATGCGCGGATCTCAGTAATGGGAGGCGAACAAGCCGCCAACGTATTGGCTCAGGTCAAACGCGATAATATTGAGGCCAGCGGCGATAGTTGGGACTCTGATGATGAAGCTGAATTTAAAAAGCCCATTCATGAGCAATATGAACATCAAGGCCATCCTTATTATGCCAGTGCTCGTTTATGGGATGATGGAGTTATCGACCCCGCTGATACAAGAATGGTGTTGGGGCTGGGTATTTCTGCTGCCTTAAATGCACCCATTGAAGCTACTCAATTCGGTTTATTTAGAATGTAAAAGACTGATGTCAATAAAAGTAAAGCCCATTAATCCCTTATCTATGTATTGAATAGCGAAAATAATTTATGACAAATCAATCATTAATCCTTGAGACCGATAAGCGCGGGGTCGCCACCCTAACTATTAATTGTCCGGATAAACATAATGCCTTTGATGAGCACCTGATTGCAGAACTGACCTCCATGTTCGAAGAAGTGAAAAACAATAAACAAGCCCGTGTCATGGTACTTCGATCAAACGGAAAAAGCTTTTCTGCTGGCGCAGATCTTGACTGGATGAAGCGCATGGCAACTAATGATTATGATGACAATCTTCGTGATGCTAATGCCCTGGCACTTATGTTACACACCCTTAATTTTTTAAGCATCCCCACCATTGCCAGAGTACAGGGTGCTGCTATGGGAGGGGGTGCAGGTCTAGTATGTTGTTGTGATATTGCCATTGCCAGTAACAAAGCCAGTTTCGCTTTTAGCGAAGCGAAACTTGGATTGATACCCGCGACCATTGGCCCTTATGTATTGCGATCTATTGGTTCACAGGCTGCCCGTCGCTATTTCCTGACAGCCGAACGTTTCGATGCAGAACGCGCATTGGCACTGGGTATGGTCTCTGAAGTTGTCGATGAGTCTGAGTTAGATGAAAAGATTAATGGCTTGATCAACACCCTCTTGATAAACAGTTCGGAAGCGGTGAAGGCTGCGAAAAAACTTATTTTTGATATCGATGGGAAGACAGTGAAAAAGAAATTGATGCACATGACCAGCAAACGTATTGCCGATATCCGCGCCAGTGAAGAAGGCATCGAAGGTCTGGCCGCTTTTCTGGAAAAACGAAAACCGTCATGGGTGAATGAATAAGGTCTTCAACCAACAATAATGTTCAATAAAATACTAATAGCCAACCGCGGTGAAATTGCCTGTCGTATAATTCGTACGGCAAAAAAACTCGGTGTCAAAACGGTGGCCGTTTACTCTGAGGCGGATGCGAGTGCACGCCATGTTGCCCTTGCGGACGAAGCAGTGGAAATAGGGCCGGCACCCGCCAATCAAAGTTATCTGGTTGCCGAAAAGATTATCGATGCGGCTTTGAGTACTCAGGCGGATGCAATACATCCGGGATACGGATTTCTCTCCGAAAATGCCGGCTTCGCCGAAGCTTGCGAAAAAGCCAATATTGTTTTCATCGGCCCACCCATTGACGCAATCAAAGCAATGGGCTCTAAAAGTACCGCCAAACAAATTATGCAAGAGGCCAATGTTCCATTGGTACCTGGTTATCATGGTGAAGACCAATCTCTGGCCCTGTTAAAAGCGGAGGCGGATAAGATTGGTTATCCAGTATTGATCAAGGCATCTGCAGGCGGTGGTGGTAAAGGTATGCGTGTTGTAACGTCAGCCAACGATTTTGAAACTGACCTGGAGGCTGTCAAACGGGAAGCACTCGCGGCCTTTGCCGATGATAAAGTGCTAATTGAAAAATACCTTAGTCGCCCACGTCATATTGAAATTCAAATTTTCTGCGATAACGAAGGTAATGCAGTACACCTGTTTGAACGCGACTGCTCAATACAGCGACGTCATCAAAAGGTGCTCGAAGAAGCGCCTGCACCAGGTATGGAAATAATTCAACGAGAAGAAATGGGGCGAGCCGCTATCTCTGCCGCGCAGGCCATTAAATACGTGGGTGCAGGCACCGTTGAGTTTATCGTCGATGAAGGCGGCACTTTCTTTTTTATGGAAATGAATACTCGACTACAGGTGGAACATCCGGTAACCGAGTTAATTACTGGTCAGGATCTAGTGGAATGGCAATTGCGTGTTGCCGCTGGTGAAGGACTCCCCTGCTCCCAGTCCGAACTATCCATCAATGGACATGCCCTTGAAGCGCGTATATATGCCGAAGATCCGGATCGCAATTTCCTCCCTGCCACCGGCCTGCTATCACATTTGCGCTTTGCTCAGGATTCCCGCCACGTACGTGTCGATACCGGCGTAAGACAGGGCGACAGTGTGAGCATGCATTATGATCCTATGATCGCCAAGCTTATCGTCTGGGACCATGATCGAAAAAGCTGTCTGCGACGCATGATTAGTGCCTTGAGTGAAACACAAGTGGTTGGCGTCACCACCAATATTGATTTTCTCTCTTCCGTCGTTTCCCATCCTGCATTTCAGAGCGCCGAACTGGATACAGGTTTTATCGAGCGCTACCACGATCACTTATTTCTGGATTCACAGGTAGTAAACGACAACATTCTTGCGCTTGCCGCACTCTATATAATATTGGAACGAGCGAAGCAGGCATCGGTCAATGCGGCAAATTCATCAGATCCCGGCTCTCCCTGGCATGCGACGAATGCCTGGCAGGCAAACTTAAAAAGTGTCGAAGAACTCACTTTTTGTGAAGGCGACAAGGAACACAAAATAACTGTTCATTACGAGAAAGGCGCTACCAGACTTGTTATAAATGATAGAACTATCACCGTCAGTGGCTCACTAAATAATGATGGCGATCTGAGTGCAAACGTGGACGCCACACGTACGCATGTGACAGTTGTAAACAGCAAAGAAAGTTTGACGATCTTACATGGAGCCAATAGCTATCAACTCAAGCATGTCAACAGAACAGATCATACGGACAACGAGGATGCCGCACCCGGCAGTCTGTTATCGCCTATGCCAGGCAAGGTAATCGAAGTATTGGTGAACATAGGTGATGTCGTAAAAAAAGGTGCGCCCTTAATGATTCTGGAAGCCATGAAGATGGAACACACAATTAGCGCACCGCTCAAAGGAACTGTTACCGCTTTACACTATGCTGCAGGTGATATGCTCAATGAAGGTGTTGAGCTACTCGTTGTTGAACAGTAGCGCGTTATCAATACTATGTCTGTTCCAGGAAAAGTTAAAATTGTCGAAGTAGGTCCGCGTGATGGTCTTCAAAACGAAAAGCAAATCATTTCTGCTGATATTAAGATCGAATTAATCCACAGACTGGCAAATGCAGGCCTGTCTACTATAGAGTCGGGCAGTTTCGTATCACCCAAATGGGTACCACAAATGGCAGATAGCGATAAAGTGCTTACCGGTATCTCTCGCAAACCCGGAGTGACTTATCCGGTCCTGGTACCCAATATGAAAGGACTCGAAGCTGCCATCATTGCAAAAGTCGAAGAAATCGCTATTTTTGCTGCGGCCTCAGAATCCTTTTCAAAGAAGAATATCAACTGCTCCATCGATGAAAGTCTGGCTCGCTTCAAGCCGGTTTGTGAATCTGCTATCGATAAGGGAATACGAGTAAGAGGATATATCAGCTGTGTATTGGGATGCCCATATGAAGGCGAGGTAACAGCTGCTGCCGTTGCTGACGTCGCAGTGAAGCTCCTGCAAATGGGTTGCTACGAAATTTCCCTGGGTGACACCATCGGCGTTGGCACACCTTCGAAGTCCTCCCAGCTAATTGAAACAGTCGCTGATAAAGTGGGCCTGGATAAACTGGCAATACATTTCCACGACACCTATGGGCAAGCGCTCGCCAATATTTATGCTTGTCTTGAAATTGGCATTGCAGTCGTTGACAGTTCCATTGCTGGCTTAGGCGGATGCCCGTACGCCAGAGGAGCCAGCGGTAACGTCGCCACTGAAGATGTGGTTTATATGCTTAACGGTCTGAATATAGAAACAGGTATTGATCTTGGAGGGCTGATTGATACAGCCTGGTTTATAACGGAGAAACTACAACGCGAACCAGCATCAAAAGTTTCTTTGGCACTCAAAAGTTCTTCATAACGCTACACTCTCTATTCAAACCATGGGATGGATGATAATTTTTCCTCCCGCACATTGATCCTGATCAAGACCCTGGCAGCATCCGCTCGCTATATTGGCAATAGAATCCTCAATCAATTATCAGGAGAAACAAAATGTCATATACAGAACACGGAATCTCTTTCGGCATTAACCGCATAAATGACAAATTCTATATGAATATGAAGATTATCGGAAAGCTCACTCATGCCGATTACGAGATAATGATCCCCATGCTTGAAAATGCGATAAAAGATGTGAAGGAGCCCAAAATCGATGCCCTCATCGATATGACGGAATTCGAAGGTTGGGAATTGCGCGCCGCCTGGGATGATTTGAAACTGGGCGTGAAACATAATCGTGAATTTTCGAAAATTGCGCTTCTGGGTAATAAAAACTGGGAAAAGATAGCTGCCAAAGTATCTAACTGGTTTACCAGCGGTGAAATTAAGTTTTTTGAAGATAAACAGGAAGCATTTGCATGGTTAGAAATCTGAATTATCAAGGAGAATAAAAAATGACTGTCGAAATACTTCGTGGCGCCCTGGCATGGAGTGCCGTGATTAATTACGTCTTGCTACTAATCTGGTTTTTGATTTTCTTATTCGCCCACGACTGGATGTATGGCTTACATAGCAAATGGTTTTCATTGTCAGTCGACAAATTTGATGCAATTCATTATACGACAATGGCTTTTTTCAAACTGAGCATATTTTTACTTTACCTCGCCCCTTATTTGGCATTACGAATCGTGGCATGAACGAGTAATAAATTGGGATT
>JBLIML010000212.1:0-6627 GCA_047638675.1 Planctomycetota bacterium
GGAGTTAAACAAATCTGTTTCCAGATAGATCTGGCCATCGGTAATGGAGATAACGTTAGTCGGTACGAATGCAGATACGTCACCCGCCTGTGTTTCAATAATAGGCAAAGCCGTCAAGGAACCTGTCTGACCTTTGACTGCACCATTCGTCAATTTTTCTACAGCGTCGGCATTAATACGGGAAGCGCGTTCCAATAATCGGGAATGCAAGTAGAACACATCGCCTGGGTAGGCTTCGCGACCCGGCGGACGTTTCAACAGCAATGAAACCTGACGATAGGCCCAGGCCTGCTTGGTCAGATCATCATAAATAATCAGCGCGTCTTCACCGCGGTCCCGAAAGTACTCACCCATTGAACAACCGGAATATGGCGCAATGTATTGCATGGCAGCAGAGTCCGATGCGGTAGCAGCAACCACAATCGTATGCGCCATCGCACCGTGTTCTTCAAGCTTGCGAATCACCGAATTAATGGAAGACGCTTTTTGACCAATGGCGACGTAAACACATTTAACACCGGTGTCTTTTTGATTAATGATAGTGTCGATAGCCACCGCCGTCTTGCCGGTTTGTCTGTCGCCAATAATTAATTCGCGCTGGCCGCGACCCACCGGTACCATGGCGTCTATGGATTTCAGACCGGTTTGTACGGGCTGAGACACGGACTGGCGTTGGATAACGCCCGGCGCAATCTTTTCAATCGGCGAGCTTTCAGTGCATGCAATGTCGCCTTTTCCATCGATAGGCACACCCAGAGAATTTACAACACGGCCCAGAAGCGCTTCGCCAACCGGTACTTCAAGGATACGCTTGGTGCATTTCGCTGTATCACCTTCGGAGATGTGTTCGTAGGCACCCAGGATAACCGCGCCCACTGAATCACGCTCAAGGTTAAGGGCTAGTCCGAATGTGTTGCCAGGGAACTCAATCATTTCACCTTGCATAACATCACTGAGACCATGAATTCTTGCGATTCCATCCGATAAGCTGACAACCGTACCTTCGGTGCGAGCTTCTGTATCCAGATTAAAATCCTGAATTTTTTTCTTAATCAGTTCACTGATTTCTGTTGCGCTGATTGACATCGCTGTTCCTCACTTATGAACGTTTCAATAAATAACGTGTATTAACAATGCTGCATATAATTTGTCAGATGAGCTCATTACTCAGTTCTGTCAAACGACCCCGAACAGAAGCATCTATAACAGAGTCACCTGCACGAATAACGGCACCACCGATTAATGACTCGTCAACTGATGCACTTATACTTACCTTTTTGCCAAGACGCACGGACATGCTCTTTGCAATACTGTCCTGCTGTGCTTGATTCAATTCATACGCAGAGCGAACCTCGACTTCAACCCTGCCTTCTGCATCAGCACGCTTCGCTTCGAAGAGCTGGGCAATTTGTGGTGCGTACTGCAAACGACCGGCGCTCACCAGGACCTTGATGAAATTCTTTGCATACGGAAAAAAACGCTCACTACCAATATCAATGACCAGATCCTGTAACTGCTGATGACTTACTTTGGGATTATTCAAGAGCAAACGCATTTGTGCATCGGAAACGATTCGATTCAGTAAATCCAACGCAAGAGACCATTCCGCAGTGTTACCTGAGTCCCTGGCCAGTTCGAACACGGCCTGTGCGTACGGTCTGGCAATCGTGGTTTTTTCTTGCATTCAATAAGACCTTGCTGATTTACAGTTCCGCACTGATTTTCGTCAGCACATCATTATGGGCATTACGATCAACTTCACGCATCAGGATTTGTTCCGCACCGGCGAGCGCCAAAGCGGCAACCTCCGCTCTCAACTGCTCTCTGGTTTGCGTACGTTGTTGTTCGATTTCGGCTTGAGCTGCAGCCAATATCTTGCCCTTTTCTGTCATGGCATCATCTTTCGCAGCACCGACAATTTCATCGTGTCGTTTTTGTCCCTGCGAGATGATCTCCGCTGCCTGTTGCTTTCCGTCTTCGAGCAACTCGCTTTTCCTGGCTTCAGCTTCTACCAGAGCCGCCTGACCTTTTTCAGCAGCAGCCAGACCATCGGCGATGCGCGTCTCCCGATCATGCATAGCTTGTATGATGAAAGGCCAGACAAACTTCTTACAGAAGACAACAAAGACCAGAAACGCAATGAGCTGTCCAATAAGAGTGGCGTTAAAATTCATCTATATACCCTCTCCTTAAATTCCAAGGCTATGTTGTATTCCTAGTTCGCTACCGCTGGCAGATATGCCAGAAATGGATTCGCCAGGGTAAACCACATGCCGATACCGATACCGATCATGGTTACCGCGTCGATAAGGCCCGCCACCAGGAACATCTTGCCCTGTAACATGGGTGCCAATTCAGGTTGCCGGGCAGAACCCTCAAGAAACTTTCCGCCCAGTACACCAAAACCGATGGCTGTGCCGAAAGCACCCATACCAAGAACGAGTAATACGCCCAGTGATGTAAATGCCAATATGGTTTCCATTTTATCCTCCAGATATTTCAGTTAAAAAAATCAATGCATCACCAAAGCGCTAGTGATGTTCGTGTGCCATGCTTAAATAAACTATGGTCAACATCATAAATACAAAAGCCTGCAAAAGTACAATCAAGATATGAAACACTGCCCAGACAAAATGTAAAGGCAGCTGATACCATCCGAGCATAGCGATCAACAGAAAGATCAACTCGCCCGCATAGAGATTCCCAAACAAACGTAAAGCAAGAGAGATGGGTTTGGCTATCAGACTCACCCCTTCCAGCAAAAAATTGAAAGGCATGAACATGATTTTGACAAAGAGATTGTTCGACGAGAAAGGGTGCAAGGTTAACTCGCCAATAAAACCACCAATACCCTTCATCTTGATACTGTAATAAATAATCAGAATAAAAACGCCAATAGACAAGCCAAAAGTAATATTGGGGTCAGTTGTAGGTACAGCTTTGAAATATAGATGTGGGTTACCTGTGACCGTTTGAGCAATCAATGGAATGACATCAACGGGTATCAAATCCATGGTGTTCATTAATACGACCCAAACAAAAATTGTCAGAGACAGGGGTGCGATGACATCGTTTTTGGCGTGAAAAATTTCTTTAACGTTGGTGTTAACAAACTCTACACACATTTCAATGAAGTTGCTGAAACCACTGGGTACACCTGTGCTGGCTTTTTTTGCCACTCTGTAAAACAAAAAGGAAAAGATCAAGCCAAGTAAGATAGAAACGCCAAGTGTATCGACGTTATAGGCCCAAAAGCCCATATCCACAGCTTCTTTAGGACTATGGGCAAAAGTCCATCCCGCATGTTCTACAATATGACCATCAGCACGCTCATAGCCTACTGGCAATTTGCCATAGACCAGATTCTGCAGGTGATGCTGCATGTATTCGTTTGAGGTTAGCCCTTCACCACTTGACATACATATTTCTCGTTATTATTTATTTTTGGTTATTTTGACGACCTATAACCAGCCCCAATCCATGTATATTCAACATCAATGCAACGATGTAGGTAATAAACATGGCTGCAAAATTTAACTCCTTAACCCAGAGTAGACTCAAGGCAAAAATCAATATTGTGACGATTATTTTGATCGCCTCACCGATAAAAAACCAGCGCATAACCAGACCGACAGAATCGGCTGCTGAATACCGAAAAGCAAATCGGGCAAACAACAGATTAGGCAAAAGACAAGCAAGGCCGCCCAACACCGCTGAATAAGCTGCAATGCGGCCAATACTTATTAATAACACAATAGCTATCGCTGCAATGATAATGCCAATCATAGACAAAACCTTATAAGCGGCGAGCTTATTATTAGTATTCTCTGCTGGTTTTTCCAATCGCCGCTATCCTGGGAAATGAGCCAATATTTCAATCTGCACGTATTTACCCAGGTACCTGTCCACTATAGGCTTTTCAGCCGCCTAGTATAATTAGCAATGCCACATGAATCAATCATTGCACTGCACAAAAATTAAAGATGTTGAACTATGAATCCGATTTTACGCTAAGAACTGACAAAAATCCGGGAACCGCCCAATGGCGCGAAACAGCTTATTTTATGTGATTGAGAATGCCGTCCAGCTCGTCCAGCGAATTGTAATTAATCGTTAATACCCCGCTTCCCTTGCTGGAATGCTTAATACTGACCGCAGCTCCTAGACGTCCAGACAGTTCAGTTTCCAGTCGTAGTGTATCGGGATCTTTTTTACCTGCCTTCTTATTCGGGGTCTTTTTGCCTGAAGATGCCTGCCTGACCAATGCCTCGGTAGCCCGTACCGATAAGCCCTGTTTTACTACTAAATGTGCCGCCTCAACTTGATCCTTGTCCGACAAAGCAAGCAGTGCACGGGCATGGCCCATTTCCAGTTTCCCGGAACCCAGCATCTTTTTCACACTGGCGTTGAGATCCAGTAAGCGCAACATATTAGTCACGGTAGATCGGGATCTACCCACCGCATCGGCGATACCCTCGTGGGTCATACTAAATTCACCCAGTAGTCGCGCCAATCCGTTGGCCTCTTCAAGCGGATTTAAGTCTTCGCGCTGAATATTCTCAATCAAGGCCATGCACATAGCGGTTTGGTCATCGATCTTGCGTAGAACCACTGGTATTTCGTGTAAACCCGCAAGCTGTGCAGCCCGCCAGCGACGCTCACCTGCGATGATCTCGTATTTATCACCATTGGCAAGGGGTCTCACCAATATTGGTTGCACGACACCTTGAGCCTTTATGGAATTGGCTAGATCCTGCAAAGCCTCCTGGTCAAACTCAAGCCGTGGTTGATATTGTCCACGCTGTATCAAATCGACCGGCAAGAAACGCAATTCTTCATTACCATCAATAGATCCAAGCTCCGCACCGGTTCGGTTACCCAGGAGCGCATCCAGACCCTTACCTAAACCCCGTTTCTTTGCTGCCACTAATCTAACTCCTGGATCCAATAGGCGACGTCTCAACGGCCATTGGCTCAAGCTCTATAAAAAACTTCACGCCGCTTTTCCTTCCCGGTTTAACATTTCACCGGCCAATGCGAGGTAGGCAAGCGACCCTTTTGATGCTCGATCATACTTGATGATGGGCTGCCCATGACTGGGCGCTTCGGCCAAACGAACATTGCGCGGAATGATGGTCCGATAGACCTTGTCACCAAAATGTTCAAGTAACTGTGCGGAAACCTGATTTGCCAGATTATTGCGTGGGTCGTACATAGTGCGCAAAAGGCCTTCTACACGTAAGTGAGGATTGAGGAATTTTCGTATCTTCTCGATGGTGCCAAGTAAGGCTGTCAGCCCCTCCAATGCATAATACTCACATTGCATAGGGATTATCACCGCATCGGCAGCCACCAATGCGTTTATAGTGAGCATGTTCAAAGAGGGCGGGCAATCAATAAAAATAAAATCAAACTCATTCTTAATGCTTTCCAACGCAGTGCGTAAACGAATTTCCCTTGCTATCTCATCAAGCAGACCAATTTCTGCGCCTGTTAAATCGGCATTACTTGGCAGTAATTGATAATTGCCCTCTACAGATTTGACCAGAGTTTCAGCAACGGTTTTCTCTCCCATCAAGACATCATAGCTGGATATTTCCAATTTGGTTTTGTCCAAACCACTGCCCATAGTGGCGTTACCCTGGGGATCCAGATCAATCAACATCACACGTCTCTTCGTCGCTGCGAGCGAGGCGGCCAGATTGACGCTGGTAGTGGTTTTACCCACCCCACCTTTCTGGTTGGCTATTGCAATTATTCTGCTCACGTTGGTATTTATTGATGCTGTCGAATTAAAGGGCGCTTATTATTACACAGTTGGATTGTCTATGATCGGGTGTCTTTGTATTATCAGTACATGTCGAGAGGCTTCCACACCCGGGACGCTGAGGGACTGTACCTGTGCGCTATAGCGTTTCTTATCAATTTGCCTGTTTTCCTCCTCCACCGCAGAGCCTTTCATCATCAGGATTCGCCCTTCATTCTCGAGCAGGGCATCCGTCGACCGGCAAAACTCGGAAGCCGGCATCAAGGCCCGGCAGATTATCGTGGAAAACCCTTGTTCCGCTTGATAGTCCTCTACGCGCATTCGAACGACTTCCACGTTATTTGGGCCAAGTTCCAGCACAGCTTGGTTTAAGAAGCGGACTTTCTTCTCACTACTGTCCAATAAGACCCAGTGCATGTCTGGCCTCGCCAGAGCGAGGATAAAGCCCGGTAAACCAGCACCGCTGCCTACATCCAGACCTGAATTGCCATTCATATAAGGCAGGACGGACAAAGCATCGAGCACATGGTGAGATAACATAAGTTCTACTTGCTTAATGCCGCTGAGGTTATAGGCCTTATTCCACTTCAGCAATAATTCGATGTAGGCAAGATACGCATCACAAGGATGAGTGAGAGCATTCTCCCCAAGCGCCTGCAATCCTGCTTGCAGCTGGCTTAACAAGGGTGAAGCCTGTGAATTAGGCACTTTGTTGAAGTTGGTAAGTTCGCTTTTTCAGATGTATGCGCAGAATGGATATCGCCGCTGGCGTAATACCGGGTAAACGTGAGGCCTGTCCCAGAGTCGTTGGCCGCTGCGCCGATAGTTTTTGCCTGACTTCTGCTGACAAACCATGCACT
>JBLIML010000213.1:0-6597 GCA_047638675.1 Planctomycetota bacterium
ATTTAGCGTTAGTACCAGCCTGTTCAATTTCTCCTGCGCCGAAGCCAAAATTTGATAACTGCCGGACATCGTCCGCCAGTCCTTCGTTAGAGGTGACCAGGGCTCCGCCCTCGCCTATTCCCAATGGTTTCGTTGCATGCAGGCTAAAAATCACTGGCACTTCAGCAGAGATTGTCTGGACTCCCAGTGCCCCGGCAGCATCAATCAGCACAGGTATGCCTGACTCAGCCTGAAAGGACTCCCACGATGCTATGGGTAAGGGGTAACCAAATGCCGCCACAGGTAAGACTGCATCAATAGCCGTCGTCTGCGCGGCTTTTAATGCATAGTCAGCGTGCAAGGCCCACGAATCAGCATCCACATCTGCAAGCACGGGCGTATATCCGCAGCGCAGCACGGCCAATATTGTCGCGGGGAAGGTCAGAGACGGTAATAATATCCTCGCACCCTGGCGTAATTTCATCGCCTGCAGCGTGAGTTCCAGCACTGCGGTAGCGGACGATAATGTAACGACCCTTAATTGATGACCATATTTTTCGGCGAGAAAGCCTGACAGGACATTTTCAAACTGCCTTTGCAGAGGTCCGAAATTTGAATACCAACGGTTTTTATCGATCTCCTGCAAATAGGGAATAATATCGACCGTTTGTGGTAAATCAGGAACGAGACAGGATATTGTCCATTGTTCGCGCAACTCAGGGGGTCTGGTCATTCAGGGTTCTCGCCTCATTGATCGGCTTGGTGCAGTCTCGTGGTTCCGAAAAAAGAGAAGGATGATTAATATGTACGGAAATCAGTGACACGTATATGGCTGTAAACCTTTAACTCGTCGGAAGGCAAATAAGAAAAGCCTATTCGGAGCGGAATGCGCGTCCCATAGAGGCCGTCAGCGGAGACATCATGATATCAAACGCCGTGCGTTCACCCGTTCGAATAAATATGTCTGCCGCCATGCCCGGAAGCAATAATAAATCACCTGCATCTGCCAATGACTGGCGGTCAACATCAATGTGGACGAGGTAATAGGCTTCCTGAGAACGTTCATCCGTCAGTCTATCGGCCGATACATACGTCACTTTACCGCGCACCAATTTTGTTGAACGGCTCTTGTAGGCCGTCAGGCGAATATCTGCATCCAGTCCGGCATGCACACTATTGATTGACTCAACTCCCACTTTGGCCTCGACGATGAGAGGATTATTATCGGGGACAATATCGAGAAGTGCCTGCCGTGGGTTAATGACGCCACCAATTGTAAACACCTGCAGACCCACAACCGTACCCGCGATGGGCGCAACAATCTGTTGCCGGCGTTGCGCATCCAGTGAAGGGCGTAAACGCGCCTGCAGATCAAATATCTTGGCCTGTACACCGGCTGCCTGGCGACCGGTTAGTTCCGATGCCGCTGTCTGCACATACTCATCACGCAGACTGACAATACGCAACTCCATGTCCGATATTTTCTGATGTGCCCTGGCTATATCTGAATGAGTATCACCTATACGGGCGTGGTAGTCTTCCACGGTACGTTTGAGTAAGCGAATTTGAGATTTTTGCACATATTTGCTGTTTTCAAGCGACTCATTTGCAACAATCTCTTCTTTCAGTAATACAATTGATCTGTCATTAGCGTCAAGCTGTGTTTTCAAGCCTTTTATCTCGGCTTTGATTTCTTCAATTTTGTTTTTAATCAAGACAATCTGATCAAAAAGGATGCGTCGTTTAGTATTGAAATAGTTGTTCTCTGCCTGTATCAATTCAGCCACCTCAGGCAAGACAGATCGTTCCAGGAGTTCAGTCGAAAATACAATTTCAGCTTGTTCATCACGCTCGGCTGTGAGCCTGGCTGACTTGGCTAATTCAGCATCGAGTTGACCCTGCAACAATTCAACACTGGCAGTGACACGCGCATCATCGATGACTATCAATACTTGTCCTGCCTCTACGTGATCGCCATCGCGGACCAGAATTTCCTTGATGATCCCGCCTTCCAGGTGCTGGATGGTCTTTCGGTTCAAATCAACCTTAACGACGCCAGTACCCAGCACGGCACTCGATAGTTTGGCAACCACCCCCCAGGTGCCAAAACCACCAAAAACCAGGAATATGATAATCATTCCAGCCTGAATGACTTTTCTAACATTGGCAAAGGGGTGAAGTTTCGGATGTACAGGGACAACTGGATCAGCAAAGGAAAGTGTTGGCGCTCCTCCGGTGCTCAGTGCCTTATCTGCTTGTATTTCGTCTGTCACAGCTTGTAACTTTTCCTCGATCTCAGGTATTTTGGTTAGCGGAACGAACCGGTGAGATGCCACCTGCATTTTGTACCTGTGGCGTGAATTTCTGCATGACTTCTGCCCGTGGCCCAAACGCTTCAATCTGGCCATCTTTGAGAACCAATAATTTATCAACATGATTCAAAAGTGAGGGCCGGTGACTAATCGTCACGACAGTGACACCATCTCGACTCAATTGCTGCAGAGTCTGGGACAGAGCATTCTCACCTTCCGTATCCAGATTAGCATTCGGTTCGTCCAGCACGACGAAGCTCGGCTTTCCATAAATCGCCCTCGCCAGGGCAATGCGCTGTCGTTGTCCGGCTGACAAAACGGTGCCACTCACACCAATTTCCGTGTCATAGGCTTTAGGTAGTCTCAAGATTAACTCATGGGCATTGGCACGCCTGGCCGCATCAATAATCTCCTCACTGTCAGCATTGATCGCTAATCTGGAAATATTCTCTGCAACCGTACCAGCAAACAATTCAACGTCCTGTGGCAAATAACCAATATACTTACCCAGGTGCTCGCGCGGCCAGGTGGAAATATCCGCATCATCCAGACGAACTGTCCCTGATATCGGTCGCCAGATCCCGATTAACAAACGGGCCAATGTGGATTTTCCAGCGGCGCTGGGGCCAATGAGACCTAAGGATTCACCCGCTTCCAGAGAAAAAGATATACCCTTGATGATTGCCCGATCTTGTTTGGGGATGCTGTAAATAATTCTGTCTACCTCCAGCTTGCCAGTCGGGGCAGGCAACTCCATTCCGGCTTCTTCTACGGGTGACTGCTGTAATAATTCCTTCAAACGCTTATAGGAGACTCGGGCATCAATAAAGCCTTTCCAGGTGGTGATGGCTGAATCAATTGGCGCCAGCGCCCGTGAGAGAATCAGCGTGCCGGCGATCATCACCCCTGATGATACTTGTTGTTGAATAACCAACCAGGCACCGGTAGCAAGCATCAGGATCTGCAAAATCATCCGAAAGTATTTTGTTAATCCCTGCATCGACTTGCCACGTATATCCGAGGTTATCTTCGCATCGATCACCGTATTGTTGAGTTTGTTCCAACGGCCTGAGAGGTTACCTATCATACCCAGGGCATTGACTACCTCCGCATTACGCGTACCGGCATCAATATAATAGCTGGCACGGCGCATCGCCGATCCTGTCTCTTCAATAGGTCCCCTGGTCATCTTTTCATTCAGATAGGCCATAGCGAAGAGCAAGAGTCCCCCAGTTGTCGCAATAATGCCTAGTAAGGGATGAAACATGAATATCACGCCAAGGAAGATGGGCATCCAGGGCGCATCAAACAGGGAGGTAATCCCATTCCCCGAGAGAAAGCTGCGGATAGTGGCGATATCCCGTAAGCCCGGGGTGTATTCGTTTACGCCGGGCTTCACTTCCATTTTCAGTACCCCTCGCAGGACCGGAAGTCCAGCCATCCCATCCAGCGCAATACCTGCCCCCGCCAACAGGCGTTCTCTGATCAATGACAGGACAGCGTGCAGCGAGAGTCCAAAGACAGCCGCCACAGTCAACACGACCAGAGTCTCCTGCGAGCGACTGCTGATGACACGATCAAAAACCTGCAACATAAATATGGGCAGGGTCAGCATCAGCAAGTTGATGAACAGGCTGAAGAAAAAGGCATAGGCAAAATATACCCGACACCGTTTTAGAAATTCTTCCATCTATTTATTGATTACCCATATTTCGTCAATTTTGATTAAGTTACGACCATTGTTTGCGGCTTTAATTCAAATAAGCCCGGCAAGGGATCAAGCGCACATCGCCCGCCACAGCCATCCAGGACCTGGAGAACACATCCTTCTCAAAAGATATAAATTCCCAGAAAGTCAATAAGGTACAGCATAAACTTCAAACATATTATGCGCAATCAGGAAATGCACTTTACGATGCCTAATTTCGCCAGCCAGCCGATGCTGCGCTGCATCAACAGATGGTATTCAGGCGGTGCCTCAGCCAGTAGATCACGAAGGCGTAGGCCATTGGATTTTCGGATTTTGCGTAATAGTTGTTTCATGTCCTCCTCCGTCGCAATCGTGCCCTTGGAGAAATTATTCATACTCAGGGAAGCCAGTTGTGGCAAGACCTTGAAGGGATTATCGACTATCACCTCTATCTTGCTATCCATATCCAGGACTTGAGTCGCATAATGTGGATAGATTGAGAAGGGATCCGCACGCAGAGGCACAGTGGTCGCGGCCACCTGATTATCTGTGCGCTTTGATGCTGCCATTCTGCGATCACCCAGTTCCTGCCAAAGGGCCTCGTACTGAGCGATAACCACTTTCCAGTCAAATTTCTCCCTGGCCCTTTCCTGCCCTTTGTTGCCCATTTGCCGACGCAAATCCGGATTCTCAATGAGTTCAATAAATGCCAGGGTCGTCGCTTCAACATCGACCGAGATCGTCTGACTGACGTTTCCAATGTATTGATCGTAAGTGTCGGTACCCGTGTAATAGCGGTACATCAGGTCCGTGCCGCAGCCGGCAGCCGGTATGGTTGTGGGGATAGTGAACCCCGTAACGCCGGGTTCCATCGTATCCCGGTAACCGTCCCAATCGGACACCACCACCGGCAATCCTGCAGCCATAGCTTCAATCGGCGTCAGACCGAAGGTTTCCTGAATATTGTCCGATAAAGAGCAAAAGATATCGGCTGAATGCCAGATATTATCGCGAATATCCTGGGTCCGGCCATCCACAAAAAGACTGCGCACTGAGGGACAGACACGCTGTGCGGCATCTACAAACGCATTCTTGAGCGAATCATTAGCGAACCAACCTGCCTGGATGAGATGAATTTTGTGAGTGGTCTTTTTGCTTGCCGCCTCGAGGGCGAGATACATCGGTAATGGGTGCGCCTTGGCATGGTAAGACAAACGACCAACAAATAGCACGACTAAATCTTGCTCGCCGATGTCGTATTGCTTTCTTAATCTGTTACGAACATCCTGCTTATCGTCTTTACCGGCAAGATGCGCACAATCCACGCCGAGAGGAATAACCGGCATCTGTAATTTCGGTAGTACAGGTTCGGCGCCGAACCTTTGTCCCAGATATTCGCCATAGGCACCCATGATATTCTGCGCCGCAACTTTTACTTCCTTAGAAGTAAATATTATTGCATCCCATTCTTCAACGGGAGCAATGAGTAAGCCGCCCAATGAATCCATTACCCGATCACTGCAAATGGTGTGAGTGACGCCGGTAATACTGTAGGCGTGGGCGTTGTGAAAGCGTCGTTGCCAGGAGAATTCAGTCAGATCGGGGGACGGCAGGTACAAGGTACCTGCCTCGGCCAATCGCTCAGGCTGTGACTTTGGCAGCCATGCCGTCGCCTTGCCATTGGCAAAGGGTCGTACTTGTTCGGAAAACTGTTGAAAATGTTTTTGGTTCTCTGCAAAGGCATAAAGTTTATCTGCCTGCGAATACCTGGCGAAACCCCGTAAAAAACCTTCGCCCGCGGCATGGCGCCCCATAAGCTTACCGCGTGTAGTGACGTAACCATCCGGATGGTAGTAGATCGCTGCACTGGTTCGATTTGGATTGTCTTCAATTGCTGTCATGAGGAAAGTATAGAAATAAGCATTGCAAACTACATTAATATGTCAATGTGATTGATTTACCTGGATAAATCGATCTTGTGATTGACTCCCTATTTGTTGGTAAACAAGATGAGCAGTGTAGCATCTTTGCTGCAATTGTTGACACACTGAGGAATTTCCGCCACGGAATATACACTATCTCTGGCCGGGAATCAGCGTTATCTAGCCC
The DNA here is from genome assembly GCA_047638675.1 of Planctomycetota bacterium. GTDB lineage: Bacteria > Pseudomonadota > Gammaproteobacteria > Eutrophobiales > Eutrophobiaceae > WLWS01. The sequence goes on from JBLIML010000213.1 coordinate 6,091, forward strand.
ACGTTGTCACATTTCAGCAAATATGACCTGGCGTACCCAGCGAAGCTATAAAGAAAGCGAACATGGCCACTTCACAAACCTGCAAAAAGAAAACAAGCACCAAGCTTTCATTAACATACTCGACAAACTCAAATGGCAGTCGGTATCAGCACCCGGTAAACTATTGTTTTAACTGGATGCGGGTTTCCACCGGATTGAAGGCTTTATGACTTCTGAGATGTATCCTGCTGGTACCCTATGTACAAGCTGATTTCTTTATTATTTGTGGGTCTTCAGCAGAATCTGTGGGTGAAAACACAACAGTCCTCTTGAGAATGAAAAAAATAAAATCCCGTCATTCCCGCGTGCTTTTGGCGGAGAAGTGGTGCATGGACGCACCGTTTACGGAGCTAAGGATGGAAATCCAGTGAACAATCTGTCCTATCAGTGGTTTACTGATAGTCAACCAGGGATAATATCGGATGATGTGTCGTAGACCATCATAAAATAAAGTAGCTTACTAAATCG
>JBLIML010000214.1:0-6576 GCA_047638675.1 Planctomycetota bacterium
AATTCGAATTTTTGACAGATGCGAAATCTATCTTTGCTTACAGGAGTCGTCCTGGTGCTTGCGCTGCCATCATCAGTGATGGCCGACATCTATAAATATGTCGATAAACACGGTCGCGTCATTCTTACCGATAAACCCAGGAGTGATAATTACAAACTTCTGGTAAAAACCTGGAAGGGTTGGGAAGAACAAAAGACAAGCAACATAGCCTACGATAAGTTCAGCGCCAACAAAAAGAAGTTCGCATCAACGATAGAGTACTATGCCAGTCGTTATAGTTTACCCACTTCACTAATCAACGCCGTGATAACCGCTGAATCAGCATATGATCCTAATGCGATCTCACGTGCGGGTGCCGTTGGTTTGATGCAGTTAATGCCGGAAACCGCGAAACGATACGGCGTACGCAACCGACGCAGCCCTTCAGATAATGTTAACGGCGGCACCCGATACTTGCGTGATTTGTTAAAGATGTTTGATAACAACGTGACGCTTGCGCTTGCCGCTTATAATGCAGGTGAAGGTGCGGTGAAAAAACACGGCAACCAGGTGCCACCCTATAAAGAAACCCGCAATTATGTGAAAAAGGTAATTGCCTATTACAAGGAATATCGTAAAAATACCTAGCGGGATTGGTGAGTATGAACTCAATGAATCTTAGGAAATACTTGTTGACAACCACGAAGAATTTTCACCGAGTACGCGTTTAAGCAGACGTACACCTTGTAAAGGCCCTCCTGCAATAATTTTTATTTCAAGACCGGAGTTTTCAGCATCGCTTGCTACCTGTTGTAAGGTCAATGCACCGGTGTAATCAAGTCGTCCAACTTTGCGCAAATCCAGTACCAGCTTTGTGGCGTCGGGATGCTCAGCCAGGTTTTTAATCAAGGCTTCACCCAGAGAAGGGGCTGAACCAAAAAACAACACGCCAACAGGGGCGAGCGTCAAAGTATTATTTTTATACTCGGTGATAACCTCGATACGTTTTTCCCGCCACAGATGTACTGCAACACCAAGCCCGATTCCAATCAGGACTGCAATATCAACCCGCGGAGACAGAAACAAGGTTAAGCCAAACGTGATCCAGCCAACGGACCCTTGTGCCGGTGAGGTTACTAATATTTTGTACAATGCACGTACATCGATCAGGGCAATCACTGCCGATATCAGGATGGCTGCAAGTGTCGCGCGTGGAAGCGGTGCCAGAACTGAAACGAAGGGTAAGAAGGCCAACACAGTTAAACCGGTGATCGCACCACTGAAGGGTGATTGCCCGCCCGCTTTGAAATTGATCATTGTCCGTGAAAATGATCCGCCTACCGGAAAGCTACCGGAGAGACTGGAAGCGATATTGGCCATTCCCTGACTGATAAATTCCTTGTCTACACTCCAGGGTTGACGATTCTGAGTGGCCATTGTACGGGCGATAGCCGCAGGTTCCGCAAAGCCGACCAGTGCAATCACTATGGCGGGAACAATCAACTCCCTGAATCTTTCCCAGGGCAGATCAATTGATAGTTGCGGAAAGCTTGATGGAAGGTTGCCAATTATTGCGTGATCGTATTCGCCAACATGGCTATAAATCAGACCTAATACAACAGCTAGTAAAACGCCTGGAAACAGGGCGTGAATTTTTCTGCCACCGAGGATGATCAAAATGGAGATAGTGCCTAAAGCAACAGTCGATAAAGACCAGAGCTGAGGGTGAATAATAGTGCGCAGCGCGGCCTGAATGATTCCTTGCTCCGTTGTCGAGTTTCCAAAAAAAGTAGGAATTTGTGTTGCAATAATTATCACGGCCGCGGCTGCCGTAAAACCGGCTATTACCGGTTGTGACATCAGGTAAGCGATATAACCGCTGCGACTAAATCCAATCAATACACGTACCAGGCCGACAAGTAGCGCGAGTAGTGCAGCCAGGCCAATGTATTCTGTTGACAGGGGCGCGGCAAACGACGCCAATGCACCAAAGGTTAACAAACAGGTCATCGCCACCGGACCGGTTTGTAAGTAGGGCGATGAAACAAAAAAAGCTGCAATTATAGGCGGTAATATCGACGCATAAATGCCGTAGATAGGGGGCAGACCTGCAAGAGAGGCGTAGGCGATAGATTGTGGGATCAATACGAGGGCCACACTGACGCCGGCAATGACATCACCATATCCAAATGTGTTTTTTGATGCGGTCATTTAAGCTGTTGAATTTCCATAGTACAACATAACCGTGTGCCGGGCTTCTGCAAAGAATAACCAGCGTTCAATTACGACACCAAACATACAACTTATAACGGCAAGTAGGGCACATCCACGTGCGAGTAATAAAATATTAGTGAGACTCATAGCTATCAGAATGAAAGGCAATACAAAACCACATAGTAAAGTAATACGTCTTAATTTATCCGCGTGTTTTCTGGCGATTTGATAACCCATTTCTTTTAACAAATAGTTTTCCTGAGAATGGGGTGACTGCACCATGCTAACTTTGCCTAAATGACCAAGACCTGTCGCTGTTTCAGCCGTACTACTGGATTTCGTTTGATCGATATAACGCCAATAGGCAACTTTGATACCCAGAGCCAGCACAATACTACCCAGGGTAATGTAGGTAATAAGAGGTACTGAAGGTGCAAAAATTAGTAGCAAAGCATTAAGCAATACGATGCCCGTCATCAAGGCAAGACTCAAATAGGCAAGCGGCACCCAATGATTGCACCATGCATGTACTGTCTTCAGAGAGGCATAGATCATAGAGGTTGCATAAACGGTCATCACACACAACACACTCATGCTCATAGCCGCCAGGGTATATATTTCATCATCACTCTCTTCTATCAGCCACTTTGAAGCAAAAACCAATATCGGAATATAGGTAATGATCGCCAGGACACCTTCACGACTTAACCAGGAAGATCGCCATTGACTCAGTGCTCGCCAGGCACGTTCGGGATGACCAAGATGAAAGGTTGAAGACAGAAGCCCCGTTGTAATAAGTGTGAGTGCAATACCGATAGCAGTTAAACCGAAAGCGAAGTTATCGGGAACAATATGCAAAAGATATCCAAGTCCAAGTATTGTCAACAAACCATAACCCGCGCCGGAGGCCGTCGTAAAAAAAATGACCGAGAGAGCAGGATGCATTAGCGACTCAATGCCTTATCTATCCACTTAAGCAGGGCGTTCGCACTGTTGCTTACCTTAGGCTGAAGAGGAGGCGTATCTTGCTTGGGCAAAGTTTGTTTTTTTCTTGGCGGTAAATATTTATTCACCGGGGAACAAGTCTGTTCCGGCATCAAGTCGAATCCACCTCTGGCCTTAACTAAAAGTGATACTGACGAATCAGCATTTCCAAGGTCGCCAAAGCTACGCGCGCCCGTAGGGCAGGCAGCAACACAAGCAGGGACGCGACTGTGTTCCGGCAAGTTCTCGTTGTAAATCTTGTCGACACACAAGGTACATTTTTTCATGATACCGGCATCACTATCATATTCCCGCGCACCATAAGGACAGGCCCAGGAACAGAGTTTACAGCCGATACACGTATCGCCATTGACCAGCACGATGCCGTCTTCCTCACGTTTGTAAGAAGCGCCGGTAGGACAAACCGTGACACAGGGTGCATCATCACAATGCAGACATGAGCGTGGAAAATTCACCGTTTGTGAATCCCCACTTTCGTTTGTCACTTCAAAGGAGTGCACTCGATTAAACCAGACGCCATCCGGATTCGCACCATAAGGGTCGAGATCAGTCAGGGGCGCAGAATATCCACTTGTGTTCCATTCCTTGCAGCTAGTAGCGCAAGCGTGACAACCGACGCAAATATCGAGATCGATAACCAGACCGAGTTTTTTGGTAGGCGCGGTTTTAGGAAGACAGGTCATGGCTATCTATATAGAAGTTCCAGTTCTACACCGATAATTTAAATCCTTCTTTCTAGCGCACGACAGCATCCAGTTAATTATATGTGCAGCCCCAAGGTCGGACTGCATTCTACTGGAGACTGGAACGAGTCCTGTATGACGGCACTTGTTGATGTCCCTACTCATCCTCAACCTGTCCCCGTTGGCCAACAAACTCGATATGCTCATTAATCGGCTTTCCCATATCCTTATCTTTTAATCCCTCACCAAAGCGCGAAACCGCCGGTTTAGCACCGCTGTTCCGTTCCGTAAACAAACTCTCAAACTGCGGTTCGGTCTCCCCAAACTCCGCCAAAGCACATTTCTCAATCTTCACTTTCAAATCAAACCAGGCTGCCTGCCCAGTCACCGGATCTGAATTCGAATAGCGATAGCCATCTTCATTCGGCGGTAACAATTCAGAAATAATATGATTCAATAGAAACCCTTGATTCGATTCCGGTGCCTTCTCATCCAGGCCCCAACTCCCCTTACGTTTACCAATGGCATTCCATGTCCAAACTGTATCGGGATTGACACCACTCATACATTTAATTTGTGACTTTATCCGGCCTTGAGGACTGCTGATCCACACCCAGTCGTTATCTTTAATATCCAGTTTCTTAGCCAGCACAGGATGCATATGCAAATAATTGACGTTGGTTATTTGTCGTAACCAGGCATTTTGCGATCCCCAGGAGTGGTACATATGCATGGGGCGTTGGGTCAGGGCATATAGTGGATAATCTTCTACACTCTCCTTCGTGACAGTAAAAGGTGCATAGTAAAGCGGTAGCGGATCAAAATAAGTAAGGATGCGTTGTTTTTCTTTTTCCGGCGGCGGAAAGTAGCCATGACCTTCAGCAGCAAGCCGAAAACGTTGCAGGGGTTCGCTATAGAGTTGCATTACGATCTGCGCATTACTACCAATCCAGCCGGACTCCTGAGCAAAATCAAGATATTCCTTATTAGCAAACTTATAGTAGCGTTGCGAAGGCGTGAATTCGTGACGCCAGAAACAACCGTTATCAACGTAGCGCTGTAATTGATCCGGGTTCGCGGGTCCCGTGCAATCTTGCTCGCCATCAACACCACGCCAGCCCGCCAGTGGTCCGATCCGATCTGTACGCATATGATTGGCAATATAGTCCGCGTAATCATTGTAGCGTGCACTACCATCCTGTTTTACCATACCCGGCAAACCTAAACGCGCGCCAAGTTCCAACAAGACATCCTGAAACGGTCGCACATCACGATCCGGTTTTACTACCGGTTGACGGATCGCATCTGCTGCACCATCAGCATCGCTGATCGGTCTATCCAGTAATGAAATGCAATCCCAGCGTTCAAGATAAGTCGTGTCCGGCAATATCAGATCTGCATAAGGCACAGTTTCCGAGTAATAAGCATCAGAATAAATGATTCGCGGAATTTTATATTCACCCGTTTCTTCATTCTTGTCTGTCAGATACTTGATCGTCTCCGGCACATTCATGGAAGAATTCCAGGCCATGTTTGCCATGTACATAAATAAGGTATCGATAGGGTAGGGATCGCCTTTCCAGGCGTTATGAATCACCATGTGCATCATGCCATGGATGGACAGCGGGTATTCCCAACTAAAGGCTTTGTCGATACGTTGCGGGGATCCATCTGCACGCGTACGTAGATCACCAGGTGCAGCAGGAAATCCCAGAGGCATTGAACCTAAAGGTGTATTAGTTTTTTCTGTATCGCCCGCGGGTTTCTGCGCGGGCGGTATGGGTTTCGGAAACGGCGGTTTAAAACGAAAACCACCGGGCACATCGATAGTACCCAGTATCATTTGTAATATATGAATTGCTCGACAGGTATGAAAACCATTGGAGTGCGCAGAAATACCACGCATGGCATGCATGGACACCGGACGACCAATCATTTTCTCGTGTTCGCGTCCTGCCCAGTCAGTCCATTTCACATCCAGTTCAATTTCGTCTTCAAAGGCCGCCTTGGCGAGTTCAGCCGCAATGCGTTTTATCTGCTCTACGGGAATGCCAATCTGCTCTGCAACAGCTTCGGGTGTATAAGCATCATCAAGAAAGCGTTCAGTAAATAATTGAAAAGCAGGAACCGCTTTGCGACCATCAGCTAAAATATAATCGCCAACGAAGGCAGGGCTGATATCAATTCCCGTTGCATCCATCACCGTTTGCGAGTCTGTGTCGAAACACAAAGGCCGGGTACTTTCTTTATCACGCGCAAACAAACCATGGTCACTGGCGCCAGGATCTTGAATTACCAGCCACGGTGCATTGGTATACCGGACGAGGTATTGCCAATCGACCTTCTCCGCAATGAGTAACTCGCGAATAAGCGCAAACACGAACAAGCCATCGGTGCCAGGCCGAAGCCCAACCCATTCATCTGCAATAGAAGAATAACCGGTACGAATTGGGTTGATTGATACGAACTTGGTATCCTTTCGACTCTTGAGTTTCCCAAGACCCATCTTAATGGGATTGGAATCATGATCCTCAGCCACCCCGAACATCATGAAATAGCGGGTATGCTCCCAATCTACCTCCCCGAATTCCCAGAATGACCCACCAATGGTATACAACCCGGCTGCCGCCATATTCACCGAACAAAATCCTCCATGAGCCGCGTGGTTAATGGAGCCAAACTGCTGTGCCCACCA
>JBLIML010000215.1:0-6518 GCA_047638675.1 Planctomycetota bacterium
CCGGTGTATGATCCAGATTGGCAGGATGATTTGTACGTCCGAAAATAGCATTCTCCGTTTCATAGGAAGAGGAATACTCGGGGCAGTTCGTTTTCGCAATCAAAATCGCACCTGCTGCCCGTAGACGTGCAGCAACGGTTGAATCTTTCGGTCTGTGCTTCTCCCTTGCATACGAGCCGCCGGTACAAACGAAACCATCGACATCTATGGAGTCCTTTATTGTGATAGGCAAACCCAAAAGTGGTAATGACTGTCCACTCTTGCGAGTGCTATCTGCCTGTTTAGCCTGCGCTAAAGATTGTTCCATGTCCTCTGCAACAACAGCATTCAATTTATCATTTACCGCATGTATTCGATCGAAGGTTTGTTGAACAAGCTCAAGGCTTGAAATACTTCCATTTTCCATTTGATGAAGATAATCAAGCGCGGAGGGAAGCGCTTCGTTACTTTGTTTTTTCTCGCTCATAATAGTTTTGGGTCTTCAGTAGAATCTGTGGGTTAACAAGAATGGCAAACTAACAAAAACGTCATTCCCGCGTGCTTTTGGCGGAGAAGTGGTGCATGGAAGCACCGTTAACGGAGCTAAGGATGCAAATCCAGTGAAACAATTTAGTAAGCTACTTTACAATGTGCCATTCAAAAGATCGACAACGGTATATTATGATGGTCTAGGACACATCATCCGATATTATCCTTGATTGACTATCAGTAAACCACTGATAGGACGGATTGTTTACTGGATTTGCATCCTTAGCTCCGTTAACAGCACATCCGTGTGCTACTACTCCGCCAAAAGCACGCGGGAATGACGGGATTTTATTTTTTTCTTTCTCAAGAGGACTGTTGTGTTATCACCCACAGATTCTGCGGAAGAGCCATATTTTTCTCTATTTCCTGATCGCTATTATTGCTGTCCTGAGACATATAGCCACAATTGTTCAATTTCCTGTGAGTCAAAAACATCACCCATTGCGGGCATAAAGCCTTTGCCATTGGTAACAGATTCTATGAAGCGTGGCTTGTCGTCTAAGGGGAAGACTCGCAGATTAAAACTTGAGGTGCCGGGGTTAATCATATTCTTGCCGTGGCAGAGGGCGCAGCCGAGATCGTAGAGTTCTGCTCCATTTTCATAATCTTCACTAGTTACCCCACTGCCGTAAACGATAGAAAGGGGTGAAAGCAAAAAAAGCAGAAAGCACAAAGTTAAATGTAAAAAGCGATTTATATTCACCTTCACTCACTCTAACAAGGCAAAGGTGATAAGTGTCCCGCCTTTGGGAATATTTTTAAGATGCTCATCACCTGCATATCGTGCGTATAAACCCCCAATGCCGCTGGCAATGGTGATGTATTGAACGCCATCTTTTTGCCAGGTAATAGGTTGACCGACTATTCCAGAACCGGTTTGAAACGACCATAAGAGTTTGCCAGTCTCCTTGTCATAGGCCACAAACTCTCCGGTGTGCATTCCTGTAAAAACCAGGCCGCCAGCGGTGTTCATAGTGGCAGCGAAATTAGGCACCAATAATGGTATTTCCCATTTGGATAAGCCCGTGAGCGGATCAAGCGCTTTTAAGAAGCCACGGTAGGGTTGAGAGTCGTCCCACTTATAATCGAATTTGGCGCCGAAGTAGGGCACGCCGGGCCGATATTTCACCTTGGTATATTTGTATGTAAAGGCAAAGTTATTAGTATTCACAAAGGCGGTGTTTGTATCCGGGTCATAACTCATCGGCGACCAGTTTTTACCCCCTGATCCTGATGGCCAGACGACGACTTCCTCTCCTGTACTACGGAGCTTCTTTGTTATTGCACTTTCGATGGGCCGACCAAAGTTATCAATTCCGTCTGCCCAGTTCACTTTTACAAAGGGACTTGCCTTGAGAAATTCGCCGCTTTCCCTGTCAAGCACATAAAAGAAACCATTTCTGTTGGCTTGCAGAATAACTTTTCTGATCTTGCCATTTATTTTCTGATCTGAAAGGACAAATTCGTTGTTCCCATCGTAATCAAAAGGATCATTGGGACTGAACTGAAAATGCCAGACGAACTCACCTGTAAGGGGTTTTATGGCAAGCACAGAATTGGTGTAGAGGTTATCACCAACGCGAACGCTGGGGTTATACGGCCCCGGGTTGCCGATGCCCCAGTAAACCAGATCCAGTTGCGGATCATAGGAACCGGTCAGCCAGGTTGACCCGCCCCCTCGTTTCCAGCTATCACCCGGCCAGGTGTCACTTCCCGGTTCCCCCGGAGTGGGCACGGTGTAACGTCTCCACAAACGTTCCCCAGTTCCCGGATCCCAAGCATCTATAAAGCAACGTGTTCCAAAATCGGCGCCCGCGACACCGGTGATAAGCACGCCATTGGCGACGAGCGGGGCAACATTCATGGACAAGCCTGTCCAGTCTTCTATATCTGCAAAAACATCAGAACTCCACGTTTGCTCGCCAGTCTTAAGATCATAAGCGTAGAGCTTGCCGTCTAAACTCCCTCTGAATAATGTGCCTTTATAGATCGCCGCACCTCGGTTCGTCACACCGCAACAGGCATAACGAAGAGATTCTTTATCGTATTCAATCGTATTCTTCCAGATTTCCCTGCCGGTAATGCCATCTACGGCCATCGTCGAATTATGGGTAACAAAATAAATGATGCCCTCATAGACAAGTGGAAATGCCTGTTGGCCTCGATCATCATCGAGACTATATATCCACTTTGCTGCGAGGCGGGATACCGACTCTCTATTAATATTGGTTAGTGGGCTATAACGTTGTTGCTTGTATCCCATGCCATAAACAGTGACGTCAGCTGTCTCTTGCTCATCATTAATCAGATCCGTATTTGTCGGCCCTTGCGCATAAGTGACATTGAAGATGAAAGTACTAAATAGAAAAATTGTTATTAAAAGATTGGCCATGATAAACAATGATGATTAATTTGAAGAAATGAATTATTTAGATAGGAAAGGAGTCGGACTATTAAGGTCAAAAATAAGCAGTGTCATCTCTGTAACTACTTTATTTCAGCCATGATGGCTTCGTAGGAGGCATCCAGATAATTGAGGATAATCTTCTCCATTTTTTCCTCATCACCCTTTTTCAAGCCTTCTACTATCGTAGTTTGTCCGTCAATGACAATTTGGCGGACATTTTTTTTCTTCAGTGTCAAGATGCCGAGAAACAGCATATGCCCCATAAACTCATCAATACTATTTGCCAATCGTTCATTTCCACAATAATGAAAGAATGTTTTGCGAAACTCAGCGTTAAACAAATACGTTTGGGATGAATCTTCTTCATCCAGTAGTTCCCGTTCTTTAGCGATTAAATATTTGAGTTTTTGAATATCAGCTTCTGTGCAATTCTTAACCACTTTTCTGGCAGCCAGAGGCTCAAGCGCTCGTCTTATTTCGAACACATCTTCTACCTGTTGAATGCTTGGTGAACTAAACACATAAGCACCACCGTGACTCTGTTCGAGGATACCTTGCTTTCTAAACAGATTAAGGGCTTCTCTTACAGGCGTGCGAGACACTCCGAGAGACTCAGCAATTTCCTGTTCGGTGATACGTTGGCCGGAAGAAAAATTGCCCTGGAAAAGTTCTTTGCGCAACGACGCATACACTCTTTCCCGCAATGGCAGCGGTTTGAGTAATTTTTTCATACTTGTTTGTGTTTGAGCCACGAGAAAAGTTGACTGATTTTACAATGAAGATTATTTTTTATTTTGATGCAATCTGGGGCAAGGTCAACGATTTCAGGTAACTTTCAATTCTGTCCATCGCCTCATTCAGTCTGTCATAGGATTCAGAGCCGAAGCAGATTCGGAGGTGTCCCTCTCCCGCTTCACCATAAAAAGTACCCGATTCAATTGCTACGTGGGTTTCGTGCAGTAGATCATTTGCCAATTTATCGGAGCTAAGGCCCCATGCGCTGAAATCAGGAAAAGCATAAATCGTTGCTTGCGGTTGTGCACAACGCACACCGGGCATGTTATTCAATCGCTCTACAATGAGATCGCGTCGACGGCAATCCTCCGCCACCATTTCTTTGACACAATCTTGAGATCCGATGACGGCGGCAAGCGCACCTTCCTGGGCGAACACACAAGGATGGGTAGTTTCATTCAGTGTAATTTTTATTATTTGAGAAATAATATCTTTTGATGCGGCGGCGTAACCAATTCGCCATCCATCCATCGCATAGCCCTTGGTAAAGGCACTGATGGTAACCGTATGCGCCTTCATATCAGGTAATGAAGCGAAACTGATATGTTGACGATTATCATAAATATTGAATTCATAGACTTCGTCTGCTAAAACCATGAGCCCATGTTTTAGTACGATATCCCTCAGCTCCATAAGTTCTTCGCGGGAATACATGACGCCAATCGGGTTGCTTGGGTTGATCAGTACGATCATTTTGGTCGCAGAGGTCACGGCCTTTTCCAATGCTTTTGCATCGAGTCGAAAGTCGCGTTCCCTGTCCAGACTAACGGTCACGACTTTAGCGCCGAGCAATTCAATTTTGGAATTATGCTGCGGATAGAAAGGCTCAAGAACAATGACTTCATCGCCTTCTTCGACCATAGTCATAAAAGTAGCGAAAGCAGCCTGAGTGACACCGTTGGTGATGAGAATCTCATCGGCATTGACATCAATCTGATTGCGTTCTCGATAGCGTAAAGCCAGCGCTTCCCTTAAGGGCGTAGCACCTGCAAGCTCGCCATAATGCACAATGCCATTATCCAGCGCCGTTTTTGCGGCTTCTTTTATATGTAGCGGTGTGTCGAAAGAGGGGCGGCCAATTTCCAGATGGATAATATCTGCATTTGAATCTTCAGCCTGCAGCCTTGCCGTCGCCTCGTACATACCAAAAGTCTTTGTCGCCTGACTTGCCATGCGCTTCGCATATGCTTTCATAGGGTTTACCATTTTCCTGAAGTGCGTGTATTGACCTCAACAGCCGATGAATAATTCAGCCTTCCTTACCCGGGGTTATCTGAAGTGCCAAATGGGGTAAGATACTATTTTACTTGACTGTATTTTGTATACAGTATACTCGAAATTGGCGACGATGTTGATTTCGTAAGTAACAGAATAAAAACAATAAAACTCATTAATTATCAATAACATAGGGTCTTATTATACGAGTATGCCAACTTTCCTGAACACCCTTGCCACTCATCTCTCGGATGATTTGATATTAATCGCTGAGAACATCGATGCTCGCTATTTGAGCGATTACAGCGGCCTTGAAGCCGAGCGCCCGCTGGCGGTGGTACGACCACGTTCAACAGAGGAAGTATCTACGCTGTTGCGACTTTGTCATGAGAATAATCAGTGTGTCGTGCCGCAGGGCGGGATGACCGGCATTGTCGCTGGCGCATTGCCAACGACGGATGCGATTGTCTTGTCTCTGGAAAGGATGAGCGCTATTGAAGAGATCGATAAAAAATCCGCGACCATGACAGTGCAGGCAGGCACGCCCTTATCCTCTATTCAGGAAGCCGCGAACGATGCTGGTTTTCTATTTCCTTTGGATATTGGTGCCAGAGATTCCTGCTTAATCGGTGGCAATGTGTCTACTAACGCTGGCGGCAATCGGGTTGTTAAATATGGTATGACGCGAAACCTTATACTGGGAATGGAAGTGGTGTTGGCAGACGGCACAATTATTTCCTCGCTCAATAAAATGATTAAAAATAACAGCGGCTACGATCTGAAACAGTTGTTCATCGGAGCGGAAGGCACGCTGGGGATAATCACCCGACTCGTTCTAAAACTAAGCCCAAGGCCGCGTTCAACATCAACCGCTTTATGCGCCATGCCCGATTTCGATAAAACCATTGCGCTCCTGCATGATGCGAATGAGTGCCTGCCCGGTGGTGTGAGTTCATTCGAAGTGATGTGGCCATCTTTTTACAAAACAATGACGGATCGTGTCGAGTACATCACCGCACCTTTGTCGACGGATTATCCTGTTTATGTGATTCTGGAATGCATGGGACAGAACCCGGATAAGGATCAAGAGGTGTTTGAAGCATTTCTAGAAGACAAGTTTACTGATGAAACCATTGTCGATGCAGTAGTCGCGAAATCGGAAGCGGAAGTTCAGTCAATATGGGCTATACGTGATTCTGTGATTGAATTTACTCGATTGTTTCCAAAATATGTTGGCTTTGATGTCAGCGTGCCGATAAGCGCGATGGAAGCGTTTGTTAATGGTGTCGATAAGGAACTCAGCAATAATTGGCCTGAGTTGGATAAATTATATTTTGGACACATTGGTGATAGTAATTTGCATTTAATCATAGACATTACAGGCAAAGATCCTGGTCTGAAAAAAAGTATTAACGATCTTGTTTACGGGAAGGTAAGAGAAAATCACGGAGCGGTGTCTGCTGAGCATGGTATCGGCATCAGTAAGAAAGAATATCTCGGGCATAGCGTATCGGAAGAAGAAATAAAACTAATGAAAACGATAAAAAAGGCCCTGGACCCCCGCGGAATTTTG